>JAISMJ010000012.1 GCA_031276815.1 Treponema sp. | reverse complement strand
CTCCGCGTCGTATTCGACCGGGCGCAGCGGGCAATAACCCCCGGACAGGCGGTCGTGCTGTACGACGGCGACATCGTAGTAGGCGGCGGCGCCATCACCGGCGCGGAGTAGGCCCGGTCCCGGCCTTCCCCAGTTCCGGCCCCAAAACATGAAACAGCTTTCTGCCTCTCGGCCGTACCGCCCGCTCCGCCAGGACTGGCCGCTCTATCAGGCCGCCACCCGCAAAGCGTCGCCCCTATACCTGAGAGTTATGCGCAATTGGTTTTGAATTTGGTTGACAAAAATATTATAAAATGTTATAATAAAAAAATTGGAGGAAATTGAAGTTTTTATGGAAATTAAACTCGCAAAAGGTTTGGGCTGAAATATAAGCGAAAAAATTAGCGCATTATTTGTAGAGGCATTTGGAAAAGAATTGAAAATGATTTCAAAAGATACAAATAAATTGACCAAGGCATTTTCACATATGTTTGTATTGGATTATTTTTACGTCGGTATAATTGATAATGAAATTGCCGGAATGATGGTTTGTACTGATAAGGAACATTATTGTATAAAACATGATCAGAAAATATTGGCGGACAATTTAGGTTTAGTAAAAGGTTTATTGGCGAATATGATATTTAAAAATTATTTCAACAAATATCCAAAATATCCGGTGGAAATAGATGAAAAAACAGGCTCTATTGAATTTGTGGCAACGAATAAAAAATATAGACAAATGGGAATAGCGGTATCAATTATGGAATATATTTTCTCATTAAGATTATATGAAAAATATATTTTAGAAGTTGCCGACACAAATGAAAAGGCGTATAATTTATATAAAAAATTAGGATATAAGGAAATATATAGAATAAAACAGAAACTTCCAAAACCAATAGGAATAAATTATCTTGTGTATATGATAAAAGAAATGAATTAAGATATAAGGCAAAACCAACTGCGCATAACCAGGACTGTGTACGCGCCCCAGCATAGCTGGGGATGCCGCCATTAGGCGGCTCGGCCTCCGCAACGGCTCTGGTCTTACGCTGGGGAACATTCCCACAGCTCACTCCACTCACAGTTTTGCAGGGCAGCAAAAACGTCGTCGAAACGCAGGTTCGCAACAGCCAGAACGGTATGCGAAATGAGGGTCAAAATTTATTGGAATATTTAAGAAACTATTGACAAAATAAATATACATGGAAATAATGTATTTATGATAATAATAAAAAATGCTAGAATTTATGGCTCTTATGTTGTTGTTAAATTCATGTTTAGCAAGTCAAAAATTGGAGAAAAATATTATGGAAAATAATTACCCTGAATTAATTGTCGAATGTAATGATTTAAGAAATGGCGAAACATTTCCCATAAAATATACAGGCAGGGGAGATGATATTTCGCCAGAATTTATGTTAAAGAATTTATCACAAAATGGAAAAACTATTGTCATAATATTTGATGATATTAAACATCATCTTTTTGGAATATTTAATCAGTGGGTAATATGGAATATACCCGCAATGGATATAATACAAAAAATATACCCGAGGGTAAAATATTGCCGGAATTAGGAAATGCTATGCAGGGAGTTGGTTATGGTCGATTTAAATATAGAGGGCCGAAACCGCCAAAAGGGACACAGCATAAATACTATTTTAATATTTATATATTAGATTGTGAATTAACCATAAAAAATTCACGGAAGAAACAAGTTGTCAAAGCGATGAAAGGACATATAATACAGTATGGATTTATAGACGGATATTTTGAATAAAAAATGAAGAATAAGTAAAGCAAAAAACGGCGCAAACAGGTCTGTATGCTTCGGGACCAAAGTTCCTCGTGGTTCCGTTCGGCTAATTGGTTACGTTTTCATGGCGCACTACACCAACAGTTCTGCGGTGACCCGCAGAACTTGTCATATACAGCCGAAATGGTTATACTATGGGAGACACGACAAATCTCTCTTTAACGATACCGGGGAGCATCACACTCCGCCTTACGGCGGTTAAAGCACGGTCACAGCGAACAGCTTCGTACTGGAAGCAATGAAACGCTAGGTATATGCCATGCTGAAAGAAGGAGGGTCTATTCATGACCAATGATAAACAGAGGGAGAACGATATATGCGCGGTATACTGCCCCAACTGCAAACAAGTAACCAACGGCGTTTCCCTCAAACTCTTGATGTCCGTAAAATGCGTCTACGTTACGTGCCAGCGATGCGGAGGTATAACTATTCTGGAATATGACGGTGATTCGGTTTCCATAAGTCAGGGATGAACATGAGAGACGCTTCTTGCCCTCTGATTGCACAGTAAAACGGGAACGGGGCGTTTCACTCCGTCCCCGCGTTTCTTATTGCTTGTTGAATGTAATATTGTAATACTTCTCAGGCACTTCCTGCTCGGTTGTGGGAAGGTATCCCGTGCCGAAAACATAGGTGTCCATATAAATAAGAATCTGGTTTCTTGCGCGCACGCCGGTGTTGGCGTCAACATAGTACCCGCCGTTCCACTGTGCGCCGCTGGTGAATTCGCCAAGCGCGGCGTACATGTCATCCGGGTTGCTCAGAGACGCGGCGCCGTCAAGAATACGCTTCGCATATTCGCCAAGTCCGGCAGTGAGCGAGAACCCGTAGGAGAAAGCCCACGTACCGAATTTGCCGGATCCGCCCTTTGCGACAACCGCCTCTTCAACCTTTCTCAGGATGGCGGGGAAATCACCTGCTTCTGCGGAAAGATCGATGCCGAGCGCTCCCGGATACCCCATGAGCGGGGAAGGCAGATCCGCTTCGACAAACATGCCGCCGTATTCCAAAAGCTGCTTGAGAAGCGGTTCGGTGTGCGCGTCATTGGTGCAGAAAAATGCGGTATTCGCGCCGTACGTTTGAATCCATTGAGGCGTCTGCTCAAGGATGTACTGTTGCGCGCCCGCAACGCCCACGTCAGACGTGGGGTCCGGAGCCGTAACGAACACAAACTGGAGACCGAGGTCCTTGCATGCTTCCTCCATGATCTGCCGGCGGAGTCCCAACGATTCATAGGACATGTGCCGGGGAAAACTGATGTGGACAAACGTGTCCGCGCCGAGCTGTTTCGCCGCCCAGATGATGGTGTATCCGCGTGAAATGAAATCCGCGCTGACAGCCAGCGTTGCAGCCTGCTGAATAACGAGCGGGTCTTCGTGAGACTCGCCGGCAAAGAGCAAAATGTCCGGGCGTTTCTCCTTGATCCGTTTGAACGCTTCCGCAGTACCGGGGACGCCTTGGTTCACCACAATGGCTTTCGTCAGCGGGTCATCCGCTAGAGACGTGATCTGGGTGATGGTGGTTTCCATTTGATCCATGAAACTGTCAGGATACGTAACATGCTGAATAATACCGCCGTCAGAAACTTTACCATACCGCCGGATCAACTCTTCAGCGCCGCGGAGATCGTCCTCAGACTGGGACACAGTTCCGGTAACAACGCCTATATGATAGGCGGTCTTTGCGGCTTGGCTTTCAGCCTGAGTGCCGCTTTCCGCTTGAGCGGGGCTTCCCGCCTGATTGCTCTTTCGGGAGCAACCGGTTACAAACGCCATGCCAGCGCTTATCACTAGCGCCGCAATAACTAACCATAATTTCTTCATAACACTCCTCACTTATAATAAAAGTAGTATTATTTTCCATGTATTATCATATATGTCAAGAGCGTATATCTCAAAATCAGCCGTTTTATGGATGGATGCCTCATGTTTTCTATGTTTGTATGCCCTAATGTTATGGGAAGTAGGAACGTATAACGACCACGAGGCGTCATATAATACGAAAGGCTTTTATTCTACCTGCGTAAGCGCGTTTGATCCGCCGGCTATTCTGCGCCTATTCACGACAGCCGTTCATGGTCGTGAAATAAGGCTCGTTAGGCGGCGTTTGGTTTGTCTCATCAACCATATCAGAATCTCCAATGCACCGCCGCTGGACTGTCTTGTATTGTTCTATAATACTGTGCGCTTTGGTTTGGACGTGTGTTTGTATTTCTTATAAGTTCCCCAAACCAAAAATTCGTATTCATTATCCTGCAATTGTTATACACCAAATCTATTGATGCGATAATGTCCCCATATTTTTCTTTCAGGCTTTTTGCCATACACGAATAATTTCCAGAAAAACCATTATCGTCAAGCCCGGTATGCGCCACGCCAAATATGCCAAACACTTTTTTATGTGATAATTTTGAATACTCATTCTCAAAATTGAATGTCATTGTTTCCTCACGGTACTTTGCAGCCGCATGTTGATCGCCGTTAGTCGTATACGCTATCCCCTGTCTTACCGCCACAATGCCACGATCAAATTCTTCCAAATCATCTCCCAGAACCGTATAGTTGTCTTTATTGTTTTCGTAATATCTTAAAAAACCGTCAAGGTTTCCAGGAACGCTCCATAACGGTATATGTTCTATTTTTTCATGTTCGCTTAATAAAAGAAATAAATATGAAATTCCCAATGACTGCCATTGATGTTCGACATCAACGCCGTGCAAAATCACTTCCGGGCATTTTTCCCGTAATTTTATAAAGAAATTATAATACTCAATGCTGCAACCGGATGTTCCCTGTAAATTTGAAAAAACAGTATTCAGATACATACTATTCCCTGTCTGTATATATCTGTTCAATAATTGCGATGAGCAATACCCAACTTCAATAAACAAGTGTTTTATGGCTTGATTTTTGTATACATATTCAAACATTTCCAGTTCAACATCGTAAGATTTTGCAATGCCATGATTTTCACCAACAAGAACAATGTAATAGCGCGCTAAATCAGCATAATTAATAATCTCTCCAGCGCGGCAATTAATATTTACGGAAAATAAAAAGATAATATACAGAACAGTTTTTTTCATAATCAGCCTCCTATCAAATATAACACGGCAGACCACGTATGTCAAGCCACGTTGATGCTGCTGGAAAAGACCGGTTTTTCTCATTCCTTATAATACAAGAAATCAACATGACCGGAAACTGCCATATTGGACTGTTCCGGCAGCCTCGTCCATGGGCGTTCTAAAGCCGCTCCATGTTGTATGTGGGATGTGCTTCATTTGCGAAACGCTAAAAAGCAGCGCGTCCTTGTATATCTGCCGATGCTCCGCGCTCCGTATACTTTTCACCTTGAACAAGACCGCCGTTCTTTGTATAATGAGCCGTATCTTCGGTAATTAAGGAGCCGTCCATGGGACAAGGGCTGTATAGCAAAGACTATGAACACGATTCGTGCGGCATTGGATTTGTCGCGGACATTCAGGGGAGAAAATCTCACGCCATTGTAAGGCGGGGATTGGAAGTATTGGAGCGTATGGAACACCGCGGTGCCGAAAGCGCGGATAACAAAACAGGGGACGGTTCGGGTGTTCTGTTGCAAATCCCGCATGAGTTTTATAAAAAGATTGTTCCTACTCTGGGCGAAAATGGCGCTTATGGAACCGGTCTTGCGTTTCTTACGGGAAACGAGGAGAACCGCGCCCATATAATGCAAATCGCCGAAGAAATCGCTACGGACTGCGGGCTTTCGGTGTGTGCATGGCGGGATGTGCCGGTAAATCAAGAAGCTCTCGGCGTTATCGCGAAAAGCGCGGAGCCGGTTATTAAACAGATTTTCCTTACGCTGAAAGGGAGTGAAACCCCCTCTATTGATAAAACCCCCTCCGCAGGTTTGGAGATAGCCCTCTATATATTCAGAAAGACATTTGAAAGGACCATCCGTAGCTGGCAGTTCGGCGCTGCGGGAGAAGAGTGCGCGTCTTGTTACTTCCCTTCGCTTTCTTCGCGGGTGATCGTGTACAAGGGTATGCTCACGTCGAGCCAGCTTAAAGACTACTATGCTGATTTGCAGGACGAGTCCGTCGCTACGGCGGTTGCGCTCGTTCATTCCCGCTATTCGACCAACACCTTTCCGGCGTGGCGGCTCGCCCAGCCTTTCCGCCTTGTGGCGCATAACGGCGAAATCAACACGATAAAAGGCAACCGCTTCTGGATGTCCGCCCGCGAGAGCCTGTTCAGTCATCCCCGCTTTGGCGAGCGGCTAAAAGACATACTGCCGGCGCTAGAACCGGACGGAAGCGATTCCGCCAGCTTCGATAACGCGCTTGAATTTCTCGTGATGACGGGACGTTCCCTTCCACATGCGCTTATGATGCTGATCCCCGAAGCGTGGAACGAGAAAAACCCCATTCCTCAGGAACTCAAAGACTTTTACGAATACCACGCCTGCATCATGGAGCCGTGGGACGGACCCGCGTCTATCGTATTCTGCGATGGACGGTATGTCGGCGGTACTCTTGACCGCAACGGTCTCCGTCCTTCCCGCTACACCATAACCGAAGACGGGCTTATCGTAATGGGATCGGAAACCGGCGTACAGGATTTCAAGCCAGAAGAGGTGAAGTACAAAGGACGGCTCATGCCCGGAAAACTCCTCCTCGTTGATCTTGAACAGGGACGCATCATTCCCGATGAGGAAGCGAAGGCTGCCGTGTACAAGCGAAAGCCGTATTCGGAGTGGGCGCGGCGGATCATCACTGTGGATCAGAGCGCCGGCGTTGATACACGCGAAGATATATCTCCGGAACAGGCGCTTTTCATGGAAAAAGTCTTTGGCTATACCCGCGAAGACGTCGAGCGACTGCTTATCCCTATGGTTGAGACCGGACAGGAACCCACCAGCTCGATGGGGACAGACACCCCGCTTGCCGTTTTCTCAGACAAGAACCAGCGTGTGTACAATTACTTCAAGCAGGTATTCGCCCAAGTTACCAATCCGCCCATTGATTCGATCCGTGAAGACCTCGTTATGACGCTGACCAGCTTTGTGGGTCCTCATAAAAATCTCCTTGAAGAGGATGCGGAGCAGTGTAGGCGGATAAAGGTGAAGAATCCGATCCTCACTCCGGCGCACCTTGAGCAACTGCTCGATCTGGCGCCGAATGAGTTTAAGAGTGTAACGCTCCATGCCGTATTTGAGAATAGGGACGCGGTGAACGGGATCACATCCCTTGAATCCGCGCTTGACAGACTCGTGTTTCAGGCAATAGAAGCGGTGAACGCGGGAACACCGCTCCTCGTGCTTTCCGATAGAAAGGCAGCATTCTCGTCCGCAAGTGGGTGCATAGCCATTCCCGCATTGCTGGCGGTCGGCGCCGTACACCACGGGCTTATCAAGGCGGGGCTGCGTATGAAGGCGTCTCTTATCGTTGAGTCTGCGGAGCCGCGGGAAATCATGCACTTCGCCTTGCTTTTCGGCTACGGCGCGGATCTGGCTGTGCCGTACGGCGCGTTTATCGCGCTTGAAAATAGCGTGGACGCCCGTATAAAAGACGTGGCGGATGCCAAGCGGCACTACCTCAAAGGACTGCAAAAGGCGATGCTGAAAGTCATGTCAAAGATGGGAACCAGCACCCTCCGTTCCTACCGCGGCGCGGAGATATTTGAAGCGGTCGGTCTCAGCGGAGCCGTTATTGAGAAGTGCTTCAAGGGTACGGACAGCCGTATCGGCGGCGCGGGCTTTGCGGAACTGGAAGCCGAAGCGGTGAATACATATCGGGACACTTCAAGAGACGATGATCTGCTTGATGGCGGAGGACAGTACCGGTGGCGCAAAAACGGCGAAAAACACGCATGGAACCCTGATACAATCTACCTCCTGCAATGGGCGACTCGTACCGGCGATTACAAGAAATTCAAACGGTTCTCTTCTTTATCGGACGCCTTAAACCAAAACCCTCATGTGATACGCGGACTGTTTGATTTTGTTGATTCTGGTAATATGGCGATTCCCGTGGAAGAAGTCGAGCCGGTTGAAGAGATCATGAAGCGGTTTACAACCGGCGCCATGTCCTTCGGCTCCATCTCCAAAGAGGCGCATGAAACCATAGCGGCGGCGCTCAATTCCATTAAAGGGCGTTCCAATTCCGGTGAAGGCGGCGAAAACCCCGAACGGTTTGCTGTGCGTCCGGACGGTACGTGGACGCGGAGCGCGATCAAACAGGTGGCGTCCGGACGTTTCGGCGTAACAAGCGAATACCTTGCCAATGCCGAGGAAATCCAGATAAAGATCGCTCAGGGCGCAAAGCCGGGTGAAGGCGGTCAACTTCCGGGTCATAAGGTTGACATTAACATCGCCAAGACTCGCTATGCAACGCCCGGCGTTACGCTCATCAGTCCTCCGCCCCACCATGACATTTACTCAATCGAAGACCTTGCGGAACTCATCTTCGACTTGAAAAATGCGAATCCCGCAGCGCGTATCAGCGTGAAACTCGTGTCTGAAAGCGGCGTTGGTACCGTTGCGGCGGGCGTGGCGAAGGCGCATGCGGACAATATCCTCATATCAGGCTATGACGGCGGTACGGGCGCAAGCCCTCAGTCCAGCATACGGCATGCGGGCTTGCCGTGGGAAATAGGGCTTGCCGAAACCCATCAGGTGCTGGTGCGGAACGGTCTGCGCGGACGGGTGCGGCTACAGACAGACGGTCAGATAAAGACCGGACGCGATGTTGTGATAGCCGGAATACTCGGCGCGGAAGAATTCGGCTTTGGTACATCAGTTCTCATCGTGCTTGGGTGCGTGATGATGCGGAAATGCCATGAAAACACCTGTCCCATGGGAGTCGCTACCCAAGACCCAGAACTCCGCAAACGGTTCACCGGCAAGAGCGAATACCTCATCAACTACTTCACGTTTTTGGCGGAAGAAGTACGCGAAATCATGGCATCTCTCGGCATCCGCATGTTCAATGAGCTTATCGGCAGAACCGAGTTTTTGACGCAGCGCGCGAGTAGTAAACCAAAATCCGCACACATCGATCTGTCCCGCATACTGGAGAAACCCGTTGCGCCCGCGTGTATTCCGGGCGGAGACGCGGTGTACTGCACGCAGGCGCAGATTCACAAGATTGACCGTGTGCTTGACCGCACCCTCATTGAGCGGTGTATGCCGTCCATAGAAGCCAAGACGCCGATAGCGTTTAAACTGCCGATAAAGAACACGGATCGCGCGGTGGGCGCCATGCTCTCCTACGAGGTAAGCAGGCGTTTCGGCGGCGCGGGATTGCCCGATAACTTCATCACCGTTGATTTTACCGGTTCTGCGGGGCAGAGTTTCGGCGCGTTTCTCACCAGAGGCATCACCTTCCGTCTTGCGGGCGATACCAACGACTATCTCGGCAAGGGGCTTTCCGGCGGACGTATCGTAGTTGCGCCGCCTTTAGGCTCACGATTTGCAAGTCAGGAAAACATCATCGTAGGTAATACGGTACTGTATGGGGCGACTGCGGGCGAACTATTTGTATCCGGTATAGCGGGCGAGCGTTTCTGCGTGCGGAATTCCGGCGCAACGGCTGTTGTCGAGGGTACAGGCGATCACGCCGCCGAATACATGACTGGCGGTAGTCTCATCGTGCTGGGCAGAGTCGGGCGCAATTTTGCGGCGGGCATGTCGGGCGGCATTGCCTATGTGTTCGACGCAGATGGCAATTTTGGCTATTTCCTCAATAAAGGCATGGTTGAACTGACAGGTCTTGAAACCGAAGATGATGAAAAATTCGTCAAAACTTGTATTACCAAACATGTCTACTGGACGAATTCCGCGTATGCCGCATCTATTCTTACCAACTGGGAAAAGAACCGCCGCATATTCATCAAGATCATGCCGGTTGAATACAAACGCGCCTTGCAGCAGATGAAACTCGCCGAGCTTGACCGGCGGCTGTACGAGATACGCGAGCGGCAGGAATTGGAAGAAAAGAGTTAAAAGTGTGAAACATGGGATGTTTCGCCCACCTTTCATAAAAGTGCTTGAAACCTTTTATAGGAGGTCGACGTCCAGCCCAAGCTTTAGTCGTGCGGTTTTATAGCCGTAGCAATAAAGATAATGACGTACAATTGGGTACGAAGACTTCGGACATACGATGTACGTCTGAAGTCGCTGGATTGAGAGAAGCTGCTATTTCAGTCTCTCTGTGTCTGTGAAACAATAATTGGTATTTACCCCTCCACGAGCACTTCCACTTGTTTGTTTTCTGTTTTTTATGCTCCAGCGGCATCGTGATGTACCTTTACGACGTTGAATCAAGGGAAATATAGATATGCGCTTATTCGTTAGGTGTTCTTCTTGTAGGATATGAAACACCCATTCAAGGACTTCGTTTTTAGTCTATCTAGAGCTATCTCCCTCTCCTTTTGACGACACTCCCTAGAAAAAACTATGCCAAGCGTCTAGATATGGTATGGCGCTGTCGCCGTGAAAATAAAAAGAGAGGCTCAAAGCCAATGTTTCTTGCAAGAATATTGCCTATATATGGATACGTAGTCAAAAAGATCGAAATATCATATAATTGATACCAGCAAAAAGAAAACAAAGGAAAAAAGATATGCTTCAGTGGGAAAATAGCGAAAACGCCACGCCTATACTATCGTGGTGCATGGAAATGGATGAAAAGACGCTGGAACAGGTAAAAAATCTCGCCAATCATCCGGTGGTACGGGAGCGGGTCTGCCTCATGCCGGACGCTCATGTCGGCTATGGTATGCCTATAGGCGGAGTCATTGCGTGTGAGGATGCGGTCATCCCCAATGCGGTCGGCGTGGATATAGGGTGTGGTATGGGTGCGGTTAAGACGAGCCTTCGCGCCGAACAATTCACCGATATGGCTCATTTACGCAAACTCGTCAACGTAATTAAGGCGCATATTCCGGTCGGCGAGGGTAATGCCCGCAAGGAGCGTATTCCATGGAACGGTTTCGCCGAATGGCGGGAAATGGTCGGCGCAGACCTTCCCGTATGGATGACCGAGAAGAGCGGGGACCTTGACCGCAGAAACCTCGGCACACTCGGTGGCGGCAATCATTTCATTGAAATACAGCAAGATGAAGATGGCTGCGTGTGGGTCATGCTTCATTCCGGCTCTCGTAACATGGGACAGCGAATCGCGACTTTTTACCACAAGGAGGCGATGCGCCTGAACGCGGAAATGGGCGTGCAGTTGCCGGATTCCCATCTTGCCTTTCTGCCAGTTGGAACCGAAACCGGCGCGGCGTATGTCCGCGATATGAATCATGCGCTTGCCTACGCCCGCGAGAACCGGCGGATTATGCTCGCTCACGTCAAGAGTATTCTTGCGGATTTTTTTCCGGATATTGAATTTCAAAGTGAAGTGAACATTCACCATAACTACGCCGCGCTGGAAGAACACGGTGGAAAGACGCGATGGGTTCACCGCAAGGGCGCGACAAGCGCGAAGGCGGGCGAAACGGGCATCATTCCGGGGAGTATGGGAACGTCCTCTTACATTGTCGAGGGCTTGGGTAACCCGCTTTCATTTATGTCCTGTTCCCACGGAGCGGGACGGCGACTTGGACGGTCGCAGGCGAACCGGACATTGACTCTCGCGGACTGTGAAGAGGCAATGCAGGGCATTGTCTATGACCGTTTCGGATTTTCGCGATCTTCACAGGCACGGGACGCGGACGGCAAGAAACTTCGCGACTTGAGTGAAGCGCCGCTCGCCTACAAGGACATTGACGCAGTCATCACTGCGGAAAACGATTTGGTGAAACCGCTGGTGAAACTGCGCCCTCTCGCCGTAGTGAAGGGATAGCGGAATAGAGAGGAAAAGGAGTATAGATGAAAACATTGCATTTTGACTGTTTCGCCGGTATTTCCGGTGATATGACCGTGGGCGCCATCGTCGATCTCGGCGTTGATCCCGAATATCTCAAGACCGAACTCTCCAAGCTCAACCTTGACGGCTGGAATTTGGATTTTTTCAGGGAACAGCGGGGCGGGATAACCGGTCTTCACGCCGTAGTAGACCTTGGCGGAGATACGAGCCATAACGCCGATGGTGAGGAACATCACCATCATCATGGAGGGGAGCATAGCCATCATCATGATGATTATCATCACGGAAACGAAACGCATGATCACAACAGCTATCATAAACACCGTACATGGCGGGATATACGCCTCCTTATTACGAATGCTGGTATTACCGTGGGCGCAAAAAAGCGCGCGTTGGCTATTTTTACGAAGATCGCCGAAGCCGAATCAAAGGTACACGACATGCCGGTTGACGAGGTGGCGTTTCACGAAGTAGGTGCGCTTGATTCCATTATTGACATTGTGGGCACCGCGATCTGTCTTGATTTCCTAAAGCCGGATAGGATAACCTGCGGCGAGGTTGAGCTTGGCGGGGGCGTTGTTCATTGCGCTCACGGGATACTGCCCGTGCCTGCGCCTGCGACCCAGCTTCTTATTCAAGGTATGCCGGTAACCGCCGGCGGTTTCAATAAGGAAATGACCACTCCGACCGGCGCGGCTATTCTTGCGGCTTCAGTTGACGAGTTTATTACCGCCGCGCATTTTCGGGAAATAAAGACCGGGTACGGCATCGGTACGCGGAAGATGGAGCGTCCCAATCTCCTGCGTATTTCTCTGCGCGAGGAGTCTGGCGAGGTTGCCAGCAAAGCCGAGCCTTGGAAAATGGAAACGCTCACTCTTATTGAAGCGTCGATTGATGATATGACCGGCGAAGCGTTTGGGTTCCTGATGGAGTCTCTCTTTGAGGCGGGCGCTCTTGACGTTACCTTATCCCCCTGTGTGATGAAAAAATCCAGACCCGGAACCATTGTCTCGGTTCTCACAACCGCAGCGCATCTTGACCCGGTACGGCGTACCCTTTTCCATCGTTCCTCGACACTAGGGTTTCGGGAAACGGATGTACGGCGTCTTTACCTTGAGAGACGCGAAGAAACGGTTCAAGGCGGATTCGGCGCGGCGCGGATAAAAACCGCGTTTTGGGATGGAAAGCCGCTTCGTACAAAGGTAGAGGCTGACGACCGCGCCTGTATTGCGCGGGAGAAAAACATTAATCTTGATCAGGTGGCGTATTGAGATTTTCAAGAATCTCATTGCTTTTCTTGGGGCATTTAATTATATTAGTACACGAGCCGGTTCCGGAATGCTGGATTTTGAAACTGGCTTGCTTTTAATGAAGGAACTTTTATGAAGGATGATAGACAACATGGGCAGAAAATCCATTCTACGACTGTTTTGGCGGTGCGTAAAGATGGAAAAGTAGCGATGGCGGGAGACGGTCAGGTTACGATGGGCGAAACCGTGATGAAAAACAATGCGCGGAAGGTGCGCCGTATCATGGATGGAAAGGTGTTGTGCGGTTTTGCGGGAGCTACTGCTGATGCATTTACCTTGTTCGACCTTTTTGAAGCAAAATTGAAAGTGTATTCGAGCGATTTGTTGCGTTCTGCGGTAGAGCTTGCCAAAGAATGGCGCACGGATAGAAATTTGAGGCGGCTTGAAGCCTTGCTTTTGACGGCTGATAAAAGCAAAACCCTGCTCATATCCGGTACCGGCGATGTGATAGAGCCGGCGGAAGACGCTCTTGCAATCGGTTCGGGTGGAAACTACGCCTATGCCGCGGCGCTTGCCTATCTTGAGAGCAGTTCTTTTTCCGCGGTGGAAATAGCGAAAAAGAGCCTTGCCATAGCGGGAAATATCTGTATTTACACCAATAACAACATCGTGGTTGAAGAACTATAGGAGAAAAGAATGAGCGATATAACATCCAATAAGCAAGACAGCCATACCTTTGATACATTGACGCCGAAAGAGATAGTAGCGGAGCTTGATAAATACATCGTGGGGCAGAAAAAAGCCAAGCGCGCAGTCGCAGTGGCACTGAGAAACCGTAGCCGCCGCCTCAAGTTGGATGACGAAATAAAAGACGATATTACCCCGAAAAATATCCTGATGATTGGACCGACAGGCGTGGGAAAAACCGAGATTGCGCGGCGGCTTGCAAAACTCGCCGGTTCTCCGTTTATCAAGGTGGAAGCCACTAAGTATACGGAAGTCGGCTATGTGGGACGAGATGTTGAATCCATGGTGCGCGATCTCATGGCTGTCGGCGTAGCTATGGTGAAACAGGAAATGCAAGAAGCCGTTGTTGCCGAAGCTGAAAAAAGAACTGAAGATGTGCTGCTTGATTTGCTTTTTCCCTACAAAAAACGTAAGGACGCGAAAAAAGCCGAGGGACCCATTGTACGTCCAGTCGGTACATTTTCTTTTAACAACGATGGTTCCGGATCACCCGGTACTTCCATCATGGGAACAGCGATTCAGGTAGGCATCCCTATTTTTGACAAAAAAAACCAAAAAGAAAAACCTGCTGATCAGGAAGAAACTGAACGGTACAGCCCTACGGATCAGGCGTCACGGGAAAAATTGCGGGAAATGCTCCGTTCCGGTAAAATGGAAGAGAAAATCGTGGAAATCACCGTAAATCAAAACTTCCAGATTCCCGGTATAGAGTCTATGGGTGGCGGCTTTGAAGAGCTTGAATCAAACCTTTCCGGTATTTTCAGCGCTTTTGGTGGCGGGCAGAAGCGCAAGCGCGTTACTATAGCGCGTGCGCGGGAGATCGTTATGGCTGAAGAGACGGATAAACTCATCGATCGCGAACGGGTAAGTGATGAAGCCCGGCAGCGGGTTGAACAGACTGGTATGATATTCATTGACGAGATTGATAAGATCGCCGTAAAAGGCGATCAGGGAGGGGGACACGATGTATCCCGCGAAGGCGTGCAGCGCGACATTCTCCCGATTGTGGAGGGCGCTACGGTTAATACCAAGTGGGGACAGGTCAACACGGATCATATCCTCTTCATTGCGGCGGGCGCTTTCAACATCAGCAAACCTTCGGACCTTATCCCCGAATTGCAGGGACGGTTCCCGCTTCGGGTAGAGCTTGATTCACTCGGAAAAGAAGACTTCCTGTGTATCCTTACCGAGCCAAAAAACGCCCTCACGAAACAGTACCGTGAACTCCTTGGCACCGAAAACGTCGAGATCGAATTTACCGCTGAAGCCATTGAACACCTTGCGGAACTCGCCGCGGATGTCAATAATCGACTTGAAAACATCGGAGCGCGCCGTCTTCATACCATCATGGAAGCGCTGTTGGATGAGCTTTCCTTTAACGCGCCAGATATCGCGCCTACAAAGGTAATCATCGACAAGGACTATGTGGATGAAAAACTCGTAGACCTCGTAAAAGATCAGGATTTGGGACGGTATATATTGTAATGTACACCGGGTGGTACGGCATGTAGCATCGCTATTATGCCGTATATGTTTTAATTCTTCGTGTTTCTTATAATATTTCTGAAAGTGATTTAAAAAGCAGATAAGCCTCAAAGGAAGTCATAATTGATGTAAAAAAGTCCATGTCAAACATGTTCTAGTGTTGGAAAAACAACAGGTCACCCAAAATGTCCGCCGATCTGATGCATAAGCTCCTTGTTCTAAACGTACCCCGCCGGATGATGAGCGTACATGACTGGAAAGCGGTATTACAAGTCCGCTACGCCTCGTATTCGATAAAGCGACCGCAGATATTGAACAAAGTCAAGACTTCCAGAGTCGATAGCGTTGTGAGTTATCTATGGCAATGGAGCCGCCTTCCGATTACAGATACGCAGGGATGACGTACCCGGCGTGGCGGAGTTATGGCTTTACGCGCCAGTATCCGGCATAACCGATGTATAGTCCGGCAAAGATAGGGGCAACGATAAAGAGCATGGTCACTAGAGAAATATGTGCAAACCATTCGGAAGTAAAGAAAAACTACAGGGGAGAAGAATGTTGGACAGACGGGCATTTCATACGCACGGTAAGCAAAGAGGGGAACGAATACGTGATAACAACCTATATCAAGCCACAGGGGACAGAAAAACATTACAAGCAACTGTGTAAGGTAACAGACGAATCTCAGCCGTCTTTGTTTGACTCATTTTCAAACAAACATCTTCAATACCCAGCCTCTTGAGGCGGGGATTTTTTATTGGGGTTTTTAATCGCTTACAGAAACTTGGTAGAGTAGTCGGCAGTTTGCCTCAAAAAGCCCTGCTTTTAGACGTAAAAATTGCTAAAAGAGACAAATTGGGCGGTTTTTGATGTACGTTCATTTCTCCCCATATATCCTACTTATTCAATCTGCGCGGATTCAACTTCAATCTGCGCGGATTCATCTTCAATCTGTGCAGATTCGCTTTCAATCTGCGCGGATTCATCTTCAATCTGCGCGGATTCGCTTTCAATCTGTGCAGATTCATCCTCAATCTGTGCAGATTCGCCCTCAATCTGTGCGGATTCATCTTCAATCTACGCGGATTCGCCCTCAATCTGCGCGGATTCGTCCTCAATCTGCGCGGATTCGCTTTCAATCTGCGCGGATTCATCTTCAATCTACGCGGATTCGTCCTCAATCGGTGCAGATTCGCTTTCAATCTACGCGGATTCATCTTCAATCTACGCGGATTCGTCCTCAATCTGTGCAGATTCGCTTTCAATCTGCGCGGATTCATCTTCAATCTGTGCGGATTCATTTTCAATCTACTAATGTATATTCTGCATATCTCAAATTTTTTTAATAATAAACCGGGTTGGAATGGAGGGCGTTGAGAGACAGACGGCGCATTGCCCCCAATCATCGTTCCGAATACGTTCCTTGCAATCATGGAGTTTTGCGAAAGCAACGCTCTAAAAACAATCGCTGGAGCGGTTGTTCCCGCTCCTTTATCCCCAGCCTATATGGGGAAAGCGCTACGCGCTACGGCGGACCGGGGATCACCGCCGAATCGCCGTCATAAAGGCGTGCAAGTCTTCCGGCGTTTCAAACACGCCCTGAAAAAACGAGGCGCCTCCTCCTTCCCTGCCGCGATGAGCGGCGAGCGGGTCTTTAAGCAGCGGACGGATGTCGAAAGCTTGGACCGGACAGAACGCCGCAAACGCCGCGATAAGCGCTGCCGCTTTCTTCCGGCTTTAGCGGCTCCGCGAGCAAGCAAATAGGGAATGGGATGAATGGCTATAGAGATATAATGTCCGATTTTTCGCTGTATGTTACGGCTGCGGTCATTGACACGCTCGCCGCCGTAACTATGCCGGGTCCGAACCGTCCGATAACTTTTGCGCTGAATATGCTTGAGATAACGGTTCCGCTACAGATAATAACGGAAACATATCCCGCGGCGCGTAAATAGCTAAAAGAATGAGCGACATCATGGCTTGCGGATAGTTATATGCAGTTCGTCCAACTGCTTTTGTTCAACCTCGCTTGGGCAGGCATCCATAGGGCTTACCGCAAAAGAATTTTTGGGGAAGGCGATGACTTCTTTGATGGAAGTTTCGCCCGCCATGAGCATGACGAGCCGGTCAAGACCGGGGGCAATGCCGCCGTGCGGCGGCGCTCCGTACTTGAAGGCAGTGGTAAGAAAGCCGAATTTCCGCTCCGCTTCTTCCGGACCTATACCGGTAATAGCGAAAATGCGCTTTTGGAGTTCGGGATTGTGGACGCGGATGGAACCTGACGCCAATTCATAGCCGTTGAGGACGAGATCGTAGAGATCGCCGAGAACCGCGCCGGGATCGCGTTCCATCGTATCATGAAACCGTTCTTGCGGATACGAGAACAAATGATGAGCCGCTTCCCAGCGGCATTCTTCAGCGTTGTATGCAAAAAGCGGAAAATCCACGATCCACACGAACTCAAACCGTTTAGGATCGGCAAGGCGCAGGTCTTTGCCCAATTTCGCGCGTACCGCGCCGAGCGCGGTATTGACGATCTGCCGGTCCGCGTCCGCAATGATGAGGATAAGATCGCCGGTGCGCGCGTCAAGTCCTGTGATAATCTCGCGGGCGCTCGCCGCGAAGAATTTGGCGACGCCTCCTTCCAGAACGGCGGCTCCGTCGGCGGAGCCGCCGCCCGTACCGCCCGTTACCTTCATCCACGCCATACCCTTTGCCTTATAAATCTTTGCGCGCGCTTCAAGCTCCTCGATCTGTTTGCGCGAATAGTCCGCCTTTCCGCTTACCACAAGCGCCTTGACGCCGCCGCCCGCGCTGCGTACGCCTTTTGCCGCCGCCGCCTGTTTCTCCGCTTCGCCCGCGGCAAGCGCGTCCTTAAACGCCTGAAAGCCGCCGTTTTCAACATAGGGCGCAAAGTCGCGCAGTTCCAAACCAAAGCGGAGGTCGGGCTTATCGCTGCCGTATTTCTCCAGCGCCTCCTCCCACGTAAGACAGGTGAAATGTTCGGGAAGCGCGACATTGAGCGTTTTCATAAACACATGCCGCATGAGCCGTTCGGTCAGCGCGAGAATATCCCCGCGGCTTACAAAGGACATCTCAATATCTATCTGGGTAAACTCCGGCTGCCTGTCCCCGCGGGCGTCTTCATCGCGGTAACAGCGGGCAATCTGAAAATATTTGTCGAAGCCGCCGGCCATGAGTAGCTGCTTGTAAAGCTGGGGCGATTGGGGGAGGGCGTAAAATGCGCCCGCATGGAGGCGCGAAGGCACGAGGTAATCGCGCGCGCCTTCGGGCGTTGATTTTATGAAGGTCGGAGTCTCTATTTCATAAAAGTTTTCGTTGATCATAAACTCGCGTACCGCGAAGGTAACATCGCTCCGCAGCTTGATACGCTTCCGCATACCTTCGGAGCGCAGATCGAGGTACCGGTATGTGAGCCGGAGGTCCTCATTGGCATTGGTTTCCTCATCGATCTGGAACGGAAGCGGTTCCGCCCTATTCAGGATGACAATGCCGGACGCGAGCACTTCAACCGCGCCGGTAGGCATGGACGGATTTACCATCTCGCGGGGGCGCGGTCTCACCGTGCCTTGCACCGCTATACAATACTCGTTCCGCAGTTCCGCCGTAACCGCATCTATATCGGGCGCGAAAGCGCCGGTCGCGCCGCCGGACGCCGCGCTGTTGGGCGGCGCGTCATAAGGCGTCTTTGTATCAACAACCACTTGGGTAACGCCGTAGCGATCCCGCAGATTGATGAATGTAATGCCGCCGTGATCCCGTTTCCGGTGAACCCAGCCGTTTAATACTACCGTTTTGCCGCTATGATCCGTGCGGAGTTCTCCGCAGGTTACGGTACGTTTCATGGTTTCCATGCGGGTAACTATAGTGTGTTAAGCGGATTTTTACAAGAGGTGCGGGATAGCCGCCAAGTACGCTGCCATTTGTTTATACTGCCAGCGTCGCCAGCATGATCGCCTTGATGGTATGCTTGCGGTTTTCCGCCTGATCCCATGCGCGGCTCTGCTGACCGTCAATCACATCGGCGGTAACTTCCTCCCCCTTCACAGCCGGAAGGCAATGCAGGAAGATAGTATCCTTTTTGCCGGTCTTGTCCATAAGCGTACGGTTGACTTGATAGGGACGTAACAGCGCGAGCCGTTCTGCCCGCTGCGCTTCCTCGCCCATTGAGACCCACACATCCGTATACAGCGCGTCCGCGCCGGCAACCCCGTCAAGGTCATCGCTCACGGTTATCTTCGCGCCGCTATGCCGCGCCGCGGCTTCGCATTGCGCGAGCAGCGCCGGATCGGGGAACAGTGCCTTTGGACTGATGATGGAAACATTGACGCCGAGCTTCGCGGAGATGACGAGGAGCGAACGGGCTACATTATTACGCCCGTCCCCCACAAAACACAGGGTAATGCCCCCGCGCCCGCCAAACGTTTCTTCTATAGTAAATATATCAGCAAGGGCTTGGGTGGGATGGAACGCATCCGTCAGCCCGTTGTACACCGGTACGCCTGAGTATGCCGCCAACGTCTCTACCGTTGACTGCTTAAACCCCCGGAATTGTATGGCGCTGAACATGCGTCCCAGCACCCGCGCCGTGTCTTCGATGGATTCCTTTGCCCCAAGCTGAATATCCGCGGTTGAGAGAAATACGGGGTGACCGCCCTCCTCGCCGAATGCGGTCTCAAACGCGCATCTCGTGCGAGTGGAACGTTTCTCAAAGAGCAAGGCAAGCGTCTTGCCCTTAAACCGTTCATGAACGGCGTTTTTCTCGCGCTTTACTTGCCGCGACAAGTCCAATACATAGCGGATTTCATCCGGCGTATAATCAAGCCACGTCAATAGCGACCTGCCCTGTAGGGTTTTCTGTATACTCATGAGGCAAGTATAGGGCATAGCGCGCTTTTTTTCAAGACGCGCCGCATGGATGCAGAGGCGGCGCTAGTTTCCGGTATCCTTAAAAATACTCGTTGCTAACAGCGCCTAATGCTTATAGGTATTCTCTTGTGTATCGTTGTATTGGGTATCGGGCTTAATAAAAAAAAAATAAGCGGCGTAACTGTACATAACAGTACTGTTTACGCTTCGCCGCAGTAGCGGCTCGGGGTTCCGTTCGACTAGGTCATTCCGCTACGCTTCATTCCCACGGCTCACTACACCCACAGTTTGCCAGCCCTAAAAATGCTACGCATTTTTCTATTCGGGCTGCAAAAACGTCGTAAACAGCCGGAGCGTTATGTGAAATTTTTGCGCCCAGTCCGCTTGATATTTTGAGATTAGTGGTGGTAAGATAAAACGCAACAAAAAACCTGAAATGGTTCAGGCGCGGTGGCATCCGTGCCGCCGCTTCGTGAAGAAAAGGAGAATATGAAGAAATGATAGCAAAAATCGAAGAAGGTCTGAAAGTAAACAAACTTGAAAAATATATCTCACTCTTTAATACAAACAACCTCATTGATGTAAATGCCATAGCAAACCTAGAAGAATCCGATTTGGAAAATCTAGGAATTATGGCAATGGGGGATAGAAAAAAACTTATAAAATTGTTTTCGATGTATCGGGAAGAAGCAAAGAAAAACGCAGAAATCATTAGAAGGAAGAAAATCAAAAAAAGTGTCTTGATTGGTTCGATTATCACTGTTGTTGTAGTGGCATTGGGAATTTCCGGTTATTTTTTCGTTTACCCAATAGTTTTGTATAAACAAGGTGTAAAATATGCCGGGGACAGTGATTATAATAATGCAATAGTCTCATACTCTAAAGCATTAGAAATAAACAATGTGTTTGATATGGCAATGACTCCAGTTTGTTATTTGATAGAGGTTTTGCATATTTAGCAACTGGAAAATATGCAGAGGCAATAAAAGACTTTTCTCAATACATCACGATGAATCGCATAGATGAAAAAGGTTATTTTAACCGTGGTCATGCATATTTAACAACCGGTAAATACAATGAGGCGATTAATGATTTCAATAACGTTATTAGATTCAATGCAAATAATGCCAATGCATATTATTATCGCGGTAAAGCGTTTTTATTGAAACTTGACATCGAACAGGCAATTTCCCAGTTTTCGAAAGCAATAGAAATTGAATCCCAATATGCAGACGCATATATTGACAGGGGGGAATATATTATTCGAAAAAAACAACTATGAGGAGGCATTGGCGGATTATGAACAAGTGCTTTCAAGTAGCCCTCAGAATATTAGAGTATTTTATTATATGGGAAATTTGTATTTAGCAAAAAAGGACAAAGCAAGCTCCGAAAAAGCATTTGAACAGGGACTAAATATACCGCTTGTATCGGCAATTGATTATTTTTACAATGGTCAAATCTATTATACGCAGAAAGATTATGTCAGCGCTATTGATTCTTTTACAAAAGCCATAGAGAGAAATCCACTATTGGTTGACGCACACTTTATGCGTGGCAATACAAACGCCAACTTGAAACTCTATGATAAATCTATCAGCGATTATCAATATGTTCTAATCATTAACATAGAATATAAAAACGCCTACTATAACCTCGCAAACGCTTATTATAATTTGAATAATTACAATCAAGCTATTACAAATTATTCAAACGCATTAAACCAAACGCCCGATATTTTTGATGCCTATTATCGGCGCGGCATTTCATATATAAAAACCAATGATTATCGTTCCGCTATTAGAGATTTCACTAAACTTGTTGCGGATAATTACCAAGACGCAAGTATTTATTACTGGCTTGCTTGCGCCAGCATTGCAGTCAACGACAATGATAAAGCCATCGAAAATTATACACAGTCAATTCGGCAAAGATACAATATAGCGGAATCTTATTATTATAGGGCTGTTGCGTATTATCGACAGGATAATTGGAGTAAAGCCTTAACTGATTTAAATGAAGCATTAAGATTGGATTCAACAAACCACAATGCCACGAACATTAGAACAAAAATAAACTCGGACGGGCCAGCACCAGCCCACCTTCCAATGATAGTAATGTTCTGATCTTTTGATAACGTTGAATATTCATTTTTTTTTACTTTCATTAAAATAACAATTAACTCCCGAAATGCTGGCTACTATATGGATCATTTGAAGAATCAGCGCCCAATCCAGCACCGAGGAGAAGCCCCAACGGTCCAAAAAGCAAACCGCCAATCGCCGCACCTCCGAGAGTCGCTGAACCATGGTCTATGCCGATACTATTTACATTACCCGTAAGCGCAATATATTTTCCGCTATAGTTTTTTGAAACCTGCGGGACTGATAAACGGTGTAACAAATCAGGCAGTCTGTATAATTGCTATATCTATCAACCAATGACGTTTAGTTTCAGCTGGTAATCGCCCGGAGGTGTTTTATTATGGAAAAAGAATTATGGCAGGTTTTAATTGATAATGGTCTCGAATCTTATGTAATGGTTCTTGAGGAAAACAATCTTGACAGGGAATTGTTGTCCGAATTGACTGAACGAGATTATGTAAAAATCGGTATCACAGGCGAAGCAATGAAAAAAATGCTGGAATTGTTTTCATCTAATTATAAAGAGAAAGTACCGGATAATACTGTTCCAGTGGTTTTAGAAAATCAAGTAACAGCAGTCGAAGCAATGCCGGTGGTTTCACCGGTACATAAAAGATTAATAGATAACGGCCTTTCTGAATACGTTTCCGTGTTTGACAAAAACAAACTTGATAGCTTTGATATTGTTTCAAAGCTCACTGAAAATGATTTTTCGGAACTTGGTATTACTGCAATCGGTGACAGAAAGAAGATAAAATCGCTATTTGAAATTAAAGAGCGAAAAACCGAAGATATAAATAATGTGGTTGTAACACAGATGATTAATTCAGAAGGAGCAAATAACGGCAGTATTTTGGGTGCTGGTATTATTGGTGCAGTATTAGGCGGTCTTATTGTTTTTGGTCTCATTTATTGGTATATCACGCATTTGGTAATAACCTTGTGAATATGAAATTTGTTGCATTGCCTCAAATGTTTATAGGTATTTTTTATATTTAATTCATTATATCTTCAAAAAATATTTTATGTGGTATAACTATACGCCATTTAGATGGTATTTTGCCGATATTTTAGCTTTAATTGTAAGTGTTCCATTTTTTGTTAATTTACAAATAGTATTTATGAGACGTAGATATTATTATATAAAATTTATTGAAATTGCGTTTTGGATAGTGTTTTTTCATTATATTACGAAATTATTATGCCAGTCAAAATAAAAAATATAACAGGCGACTATCTTGATATGGTGGCTTACGCAGTTGGCGGGCTGATGTTATATTATTCGCAACATGACTTTAGGAAGGTAAGATATGGCGACATACAGGCAAATACAGGAATACGTCGAGATCAATCACAATGTATCAATACAAACGTGTTGGATTGCTCATGTAAAAGAAATTTGCGGTTTAAACCCGAAGAAAGCTCCCAATAGATTGTCAGATGCGGAAAGGCAAAAACCTTGTCCTGATGATAAGGTAGATATAATCAGAGAGGCTTTTCGTCATTTTAACATGGTAAATTGATGGGAGGAATAAGCCTAAAGAAAGGGGACTCATGTTTCGCAAAAAAAGACCCAATTTCATCCACTTGAAAAAATAGAAAGAATAAATTAAACTATTTATGTACTGTCCCAATTTGCCCAAAAGAGGAATGAACTGAGAATTTATTTAGACATATGAATTAGTTTGGTCTTATATATTAGAATAGGAAATTATTCTATCAAAAAGTGTTTTTCATTGAAATAGTCCGTTACGCATACGAGATGCGCCAATGGCGCAAAGGGTGAGAGAGAAGAGGCGGGATGCAAAACCCTTGATAGCAAAACAGGCTGCGGGAGCCATAATGAAGAGAGGATCGGTTATGGTTCCCATGGAGACAGGCGCCTCCTTCACTTCGCTTTCATTCCGTACTGCAAATAAAGACTTGACAAAATACAAAAGAACGGTATACCCTTGATAACGAGGAGGAAACACTATGGCTGAAGTGCTTTCACAGGATGAAATCGATCAATTATTAACAGCTATCTCCGCTGGGGATTCACGAAAAACGTCGTTTGATAATATTGAGGTTTTTGAAGACTATTTAACAAAACGAAAATTTACGCCTGATAAACCCTATGGTATTTTTGATAAGGACATAACAATTTGTAGATTCTTTGATTCTGGTAATGAGGCTATATTAGAAGACATTAAACGAAAAAACGAAGAACAGGGGGAGGGAAATATTACCATTCCAAATACTAACATTACGCTTATAAATTATTCATTTTGTCCGCAGTGTAAAACCATATTCAGTTTCAAAGAAATTATTAATTATTATATGAATCCTAAACCCGATCAAAGGTATAAACAAAGGGCATATCAATACCGGGAAGATACAAGGGTGTATTGTACTAACTGCGATATATATTTTCTTCCTTCTCTTATAATTTCAGACGGCACACCGAAAAATGAGGTTCAATTTCTATGCAGAGTGCAGACGATAAACGCGGTGGAAAAACATTTTGCTCGAAAGAATATCAACGTATTAACAAGAAATAAAAAGAACATAGTTCAGAAAGGCGGCGTCCGGGCAATAAAAAATGACGTCTTTATAAAAGATTTGGATGAGAAGCCGACGTTAATTACGAATATGCTACAGTATACGCCGTATCATCTTATTATGAATCTTATAGCAGGGACGAATGTTGAAAAAGGAGATTTATTATTCAATGAATGGAGTTAACCGAATGTGCTACAATAGCCTCTGGCTGCTGCTTGTAGAAAAAGTCATATACCGCGCTTCCTTGTGGGCGTACCTACAAGAAGGAAGAGAATATACTCAAAGAATTAAGGTATAGTTCTTGTCAATCATTATTTCAAATAGTGTTGTTACGTATCTTTATTATTGCGGCTTATGTCCCCGCCTTTTAGATAAGGTGGCATACCATACCGGTCATGGCGTATAGTTAATGTCCGCCTTAACCGCTTGACTATGCTGCAAGCGCCGGGGAATAACGTAAAGCCTGCCGTCTTTTATAAACCGCGCGCCGGTTTGTTTGAAGATAAACGGCGTGCCCGCAGATTCGCACTGTGTCCGCAATGACAAAAACCACTCATACCGGCAAGCGCGGGCATCCGCGCCGGATTCCCCGCCCGCAACGACTTCTTCCACACCGGGAAACAGGTGCGCGGAAATGTCAAGCGGCGAAAGCAGCGGCTCATGGATGAACGCTTTGCGCACTATGGGCAACGCTCTAAAAAACGGAAGCCGCTCATCAGCGCGGCGCTGGTTTTCGCAGGTAACCCCAATAGTTACGTTTTCGTACCCCGCGCCCCAATCATCGGGGATACAGTCAAGAAACCGCAGAATCCTTTTGGTGATGATGAAAAACGCGCAATCGCTCCGTTCCCTGATGATGCGCCATGCGTCCCTCCGCCACCTGTCCGCGCCGACATCCCCCATGAAGAAATCAGACGTGAAACACGTATAAAACAAGGATCCGGGCGGGTACTTATACGCGCCGTCCATGCGCCGTTCAACCGGCATATTGAATTGAGCGGTTTTCCGTATGGTACGGCTGTCCCGCCCCCATGTCGCATCCTGCCGGTACACATAGCAATTTCTGCATCCCTCGCTGTATTTAAGACACCCGTGCCACAGATTCCATGTTACGGTTTTCGGCATCTTGAGAGGCGGCGTAGGACGTATATCGTCAAAAAGAAAAGGTTGGGCGTTTTCATTGTCCAGCATACGGATTATTGTACATGATAACGGAGAACGCTGCAAGGAACCGGCTGGTTTTTCTCCTTTACTATCTATCCCGTGATCCCGTTCTTATTCCCAATGTTTCAATTCTTGCGAAGCCCAATGCACAATCAACAGTTTCAACCGCTCATACCCATTAAGCTCGTCATCGAAAACGGACTCAGCAAAAATAGACTGCGCTATTGGATTTACCGTTTCAGGCAATTCCAGAATCCAGCGGGAAAGCAAATCCGGTTTCTTTTCCAGCATAAAAGCCTTTACCGCAGGCAGCAGCGTTTTTGCATGACGGTTTCCGGCTGCGAGGCGCGCCTCTTTTTTCAAAGAAGCGCCCATTTTTAGGTGCCAGCCCTTATGTACGGCTTGATAGCGCTCCATGGCGGATTCAGCCTCATCCATCGCCAATACGGGGGACAGAGCTTCATTCGCCAAGAATTTCAGCAACAGCGGATAAAACTGATGCAATTCCAGAATATCCGCCATAGCAAGCACTACCCCGTCACGGAGATACGGCGGCGGATCGGCGCTACGCAGCATATCCAATAGTACCGAGAGAGCATAGGAGGACTTATATATCCCAAACGCTTCGACGCCCATGATTTTAAGACGGGGATTGTCCGTTTTAACAATAATAGCCTCAATCTGCGGTCTAAATTCATGATCCTTCATACGGGCAAGCGCGATAATAGCCTCTCCTGCAAGCATATAATCCTGCGAAGCGGCAAGTTCCCTCAGTACCGGAATCGCCGGTGAAACACTATGTGTACCTAAAATACGCGCCGAAATGTAGGCTGTCGTGTATGGATGGTTAAGCAGATCTTGCATAAGCGCACGTTCAGCCTCTTCACTCAAAGCGGAAAGCGTTTCCATTGCCCGCAACGCTTCAAGCCGCGTAGAAAGACGGGGAGATTTTGCCTTGTCCAGCAGTCCCGTAATCGCAAGCTGCGAAGGCGTATCGTGTAGCGCATCCAAGAGTGCCTCTTCTTCCTGCGAATCATTGGTCTTACTCAGTTTATCAAGAAGGGCAATAGCCCGCAAATCACGGAATGAAAATATAACCTCAAGGGCATTTTTGAACGGTAAAGAACCCAGGCGTACCAATGTTCTCTGAAGCGCCAACACAACGCCGATAATAATGATAAGTATCAGATACAAAAATTTGAACGCTGCAAACATTGAAAAACCAAGGCCGGTAAACATATCAAGAAAAAGCCCCGCAATAAAAGCCCCGCCCGCTCCGGCAATCCCGAAACAAATAAAGTACACAACCCCCATATCAAGCATATATTTTGCGGGAATAAGCCCCAAAAAATATGTCTGGGCGATGCCTTCCGCACCGAGAAACCCGAAATTGAGTGTAAAAATCAAGATTATAAGAAAAATAACCACAATAACCGTATTGTCAGTAACGCTTATAGGCAAAAGTACAATCGGAACCATGCCGGCAAGACCAAAAACCGTACAAATGATAAAAAGAGGCTTTACGCCGATACGATCAACCAAAAATTTTGTCGCAAAACCAACGGCAAGCTGCCCCAATCCTCCGAAAACCGTATATAACACGACCATGCTATCGCTTTGATGGAATACTTCACGGCAATACACAACGGCAAAGATACGCGCAATGCCGGAAACAAGAGCGATCAAAAAAAGAATCGTTATAAACTTTCTAAACGGAGCATCGGAAAAAGATTCTTTCAGCATGTCGCTGAAAGGTGCCTTTTTAGCGTTGGTATCGGTTTCCGGTTCCGGCAGCTTTTTGATCATCAAGCCGCTTATCACGCCGCCGGCAATGCCTAGCACGATAAGCACCGTATAGAGGGCAAGCGGCGGATTCTGCCAGAATGAGAAAAGCAGGGCAACGGCAAGATTTGTCAACATACCAAGACCCGCATTGATTATCTGGATAAGGGTCATATAGCTGCCTCTGTCTGGTCCGGCAGCCAATTCGTCAAGCACCGGATTATTACCTATCATGCCGATACCGCGATTTAGATGAAAACAAAAGGTGCCAAGCACCGTAAGCCCAAGCGCGAGGTCTCTCTGTCCGGCCTGAAATACAAATGGAGCGACTATAAGAGGCGCCATAGTAAGCGACCGCAAAATCCACGTCCAGCAGTACACCTTTATAATAGACAACAGCCTCGCAAGTATTTTTCCAACCGGAAGGAAAAAATACGCCACATAGACGAATGAGCTGATAATGCCGATAACCGTTGAAGATGCCTCGAGCCTCATGATCAGAATGGTGATTAAACTACCGGCAAGAAGCGTATAGGAAAAAGCGTTGAACACATTAAATACATTGTACAACGCCCGTGCCTTACCAAGCCGGTAAGGCGATAGACTGTCAGCCATGTTAAAAAGATAGTATTTTTGAGTGTAATATTCAAGGTAATAGCTTTAATGTTAAAAGCAGCGGCAGATGATCGCTCAACCCGTCTCCTGTTCTCGGATTATACGATGCGGGATATCCATATCCATTGATAAACGGTTCAACGTCTATCACCACGCATGAATCAAATTCCCAACCCGTGTTATCAAACAGGGGATCATTCAAAAGAACATGATCCAGCGTTTCCCACTCCCCTTGGTAATGGTACGATCCGCCGGATAATTCGGCTGACCATGGCGAATAAAAAACTGCCGGAGCAAACGCTCTAGTATATGTCAAATTTTCCAAAAAATGCCGTGCCATCGGCGGTTTCTCTGCGCTTACCACAAGAAAATCCGAATACGGCATATCCTTTAAGCTCTTCAATGCCATTGCGGCAGCGTCTGCATCGTCAGGAAGCAGCGCCGTAATAAAACTATTTCCCTGCCGGTAAAATTCATCATGGTTTTCATTCAAATCGCCCAGTACAATAACCGGCGCGTCCGCAGCTTCCCGCCTTATATCGGCTACTCGTCTCGCAATGATACACGCCGCCGCCCGCCGAAGCGACTCGGTCTCTGCATCACCGCCTAATTTTGACTTCCAGTGGCACAGAAACAGAACCAGCGGTTTTTCCTCAACCATAACCTCCACCTCCAATACGGGACGCGGTATCACCATCCCTTGATTGGAAAGCGAATGTACCCTTGTTTGCGTGACTGGAAACCTGCTCACTACCCCTATCCCAAGCGGCGCGCCGTCGTTAGTACCGAAAAAAGTCCAGCGATACCCATAATCCTTGAGATAATCGTTGATAAGATCATTGAGGATTTGAGATTTTTCTATCTCTATCAGCGTAAAAATATCGGGCGTTTCTTCTAAAGAATCAAGGGCATGGGCAATACTGTTCAGGCGGGCGCGGTACTTTTCCCGTGTCCAGCCTGCGCCATATTCTTTGTATTCATAGCCATCTTCGATTTCATCAAAAAGAGCCTGTACATTCCATGTTGCTATATACAGCGTATCCGTCTTCCGCGACAATCCATTATCACAGGCGCCGCAACTCATAAAAACCGGTAACGCCAATAAAAGTATCAGCCATTTCATCGTATTCTCCTAGCCTGTACAGGGAGTTGGGATGCGAGGTGCTTTGGTAGTGAAGCTTTTATTCCTTATGTGCGGGCCGGCATCCCTGCCTGTGGGTTGGTGTGTGTCTAACACATGGACGGGCGGCAGACACCCGCCCGGGTTAGTGTGTGTCTAACACATGGATGGGCGGCAGACACCCGCCCGGGTTGGTGCGTGTCTAACACATGGACGGGCGGTAGACACCCGCATGGGTTGGTGTGTGTCTAACACATGGACGGGCGACGGTACGCATTTTGCAAGAGGGCGCGTCCTCCAGAGTATGTCAAAACACGGAATTATTCTTCTCGACGTAATCTTCTATGCTGTCCAGCAGTAATAGTATTTGATTACGACTTTCTCCACTGATAAACTTCATATCTCCACCCTTCAATGGCTTATTGTATCTCTTAACGATAGGCTTTTCTATACTTTTGACACAGTCACCCCGCAGCTTCCTTGTGTACTCTCACTCAATGGCGGAGGCTTGACGCACAGCCCTGTTTCCGGTATTGTAGTGGGACATGAAAATAGACCGCATCCGTAATTTTTGTATCATTGCCCATATAGACCATGGAAAGTCAACCTTGGCGGACAGGCTTATCCAGAAGGGTAAGCTGGTAGAAGATCGTAACTTTCAGGATCAGATACTCGATACTATGGATATTGAGCGGGAACGGGGCATCACCATAAAAAGCCAAGCGGTTACCATTCCGTACGCCGCGAAAGACGGCGGCGTGTATGAGTTGAACCTTGTTGATACGCCCGGACACGTTGACTTTACCTATGAGGTAAGCCGCGCCATCAGTTCCTGCGAGGGCGCGTTGCTCCTCGTTGACGCCACGCAGGGCGTACAGGCGCAGACGCTTTCCAATATGTATCTGGCGCTTGAGCATAACCTTGAAATAGTGCCGGTCATCAACAAAATAGACATGCCGGCGGCGGATATTTCCAATGCGAAACGGCAGATTGATCGCGATTTAGGACTTGACGGCGAAACAGCCCTCCTCGTGTCCGCGCGGCAGGGGACGGGCGTTGATGAGCTTTTTGAAGCCATCGTCAGCCGTATTCCGCCGCCGTCAGGCGATTCCGCCGCGCCGTTGCGCGCCCTTATCTTTGACTGCCACTACGATCCGTATCGGGGCGTTGTGGTACACCTCCGCGTCTTTGACGGAACCCTTCGGCGCGGCATGAAGATACGTTTTATGAATAGCGGTTCGGAATATGAGACGGAAGCGCTCGGCGTGTTCAAATTAGCGCTCGTTACGCAGGATGAGTTGAGCGCGGGCGATGTGGGCTATTTCCTTGCGGGCATCAAGACCGTAAGCGATGTGCGGGTCGGGGATACGGTAACTGGCGCGGAGAACCCATGCGAGAAACCGCTTCCGGGATTCCGTGAGATAAAACCTGTGGTATTTTCATCAATATACCCTGTTGACAGTAACGATTACGAGGAACTCAAGACCAGCCTTGAAAAACTCACCTTAAATGACGCTTCGCTTGTGTATGAGAAGGATTCATCAGCTGCGCTCGGCTTCGGGTTCCGCTGCGGCTTTTTGGGGCTTCTGCATCTCGAGGTCATAGAGGAGCGGCTTGAACGCGAATTCGATCAATCGGTGATATTTACCGCTCCTTCGGTGAAATACCGCGTGAAACTACATGGCGGAGACGAGATTTTTGTTGATAATCCGACGGAATATCCGGACGAAGGGCGCGTTGAAGGCGTCGAGGAGCCGTATATCAGGGCGTCTATCATTACGCCAGCTGACTTTTTGGGCAATATTATGACGCTCTGCATTGAAAAACGCGGCGTTCAAACCAATATGAGCTACCTTGACGAAAAACGGGTTGAATTGATCTACGATATGCCCCTTGCTGAGGTGCTGTTTGATTTTTACGACAGACTAAAGAGCATAAGCCGGGGATACGCTTCTTTTGATTACGACATCACGGATTACAAGCCTACGGAGCTTGCAAAACTCGATATTCTCCTTAACGGTAAGGCGGTAGACGCGCTTTCCCAACTGGTATTCCGCCCCAATGCATATAACCGCGCGCGTATCGTCTGTGAACGTCTGCGGGACGAAATACCGCGCCAGCAGTTCAAAATCCCCATTCAAGGCGCTATCGGCAGCCAGATCATCGCCCGCGAGACCGTGAACGCCCTCCGCAAGGACGTGCTTGCCAAGTGTTATGGCGGCGACATCACCCGCAAGCGGAAACTTCTTGAAAAGCAAAAAGAGGGTAAGAAGCGTATGCGTATGGTTGGCGATGTGGAACTGCCTCAAAGCGCATTTTTGGCGGTGTTAAAGACTAATGATCAGTAACGTTCCGGTATCGTAACGCGACGCCTCTTCAGGATGTTCCGCATACCGGATATCAATTTTCATATCCCCGCCTCTTTATGGTATTTCCACAACAGCTTTAATAAAAAACAATCATCCATCTACATGAAGCTGGTTTCAAAAAGGCGCCAGTTATACGTCGGGTGACCATTGCCAAAAGTTTTGTTTTGTCAAGCGAGCCATGTTTGAGTTTAGCGGTATCAAGCGGAAGACTTCCTGCACTGTACCGTTGTTATCAATGTTTTTGTGGTCTTTTTCTTCGTCGCACACAAAAGTCCGCCAACTTCCTGCAATGCGTTGGAGGGTAGGCATTCCATGCGTCTGCGTTAGTTCTGGCGGTATACTGCCGATAGCGTACGCTTTTACTCCAGCGCTTCTATCAGCTTATCAAGCCTATATGCTGCCTTTTCCTCTGCTTGCTGGAGTTTTTCCCGAATGTCCGTAATCATTTTGAGCCGCACGTGCCATACATCTTCCGTATTTCCTACGGTCGTAGTTTTGGCGGCAATTTTCCTGCCGCCTTTAGATGCAGGAGCTTTTCCTACCGGTTTGGTCTTTCCGGTAGGTTGAACATCAGTTCTATTGAGGCGCACCGTAAAAGCCTCATCACTCTCAAAGGACAAAAACAATGAAGCGTACATAAGCGCACAATCAAATTTTTCTTTGTCGTACCATGTTACATCATCAAAAACATTGATGCCGAGAAGTCGCCTGAAATCTTCCTTTCCGCAGTTTTCCGTTATGATTGATGCGGGCAAATTGTCAGCCGAGTACAGCGATTCAGTGGGCGCGGTACGCGTTAGCACAGCTTTCATCAATTCAATAACACCGTAGGCAAGCTCGTTGGGGATTCCGAGGTTGATATAGGCGTTACGTAATTTGCGGTCAAGCTGCCAATGGCAGATGAGGGCGGCGGCGTCCGCGCCGTACGCATCTTTACCCAAAATAGAACGAAGCAGGGAAAACACGCCGTATCCGAGCAAGAAAGCTGTCGATGAATGTGCCTGATCGAAAATGCCGTAAGCCGGTTGTCGTGCGATTTTTTCACCCGGTTGTTTGAGCATAAGAGCGAATTGAAAAACCCGCTTCAAGTAAGCTTCAAAATCCTTCCACACGGCTTCAGGTACGGACTTTCCGTTCTCATGTAGGTAATACGAGGCGGTAGTGAATGCATCGTATCTACCGTTCGCGCCGCCAACATAGCGTAGTGCCGTAGTGATAAAGGCAAGCGCGGTACTCTTGATTGTAAGAATAAAGTTATCGCCCGCATTGACCGCGCCGGATTCGGAGCAACCGGCAATCGCCTGTCCGAAAGCCTCAATAAGCGGCTGATCAAAAAGAGAGACAAACGGAACGTAAAGTTCCGCAAGAAAAATATCCTGCATCGCAGCATCAAGGTCTTCAATCCCCTTGCCGTTGAGTTCGTTGCATATTTTAGACCAGCGTCCGTCCGTATCCTGTACCGAATGAATATCCAGAAAAACCTGCACCTCATAGCTTTTCAGCGCGACAAAGAAACCCCGCTCGTTGATTTCTTGAACTGAACGTATAAACCACAAGCCGGAGCGCTGCTCATGGAACAGGGCAAAATCTCCATCGAGGTGGAGAGATTGAAAAAGGGTATCTCTGCGGTATGTACCGTCTTTTTGAGGAATAGTTGCGGCGCTGTTGCGTATCCACCCTGCTGTCCCATAGTAGGAGTTGTTATAGAACACCAAAGAGCCTTCATTACCGGCACGGTTGGAATACGCAAACACATTTTCATCAACCCACCCGTCTTGTTTGTAAAGGTCAAACAGACGGAAATGTTCGCTGCCGGAGAAAAGGAGCCGTTTTTTCATTAAGGGGAAAATTTCCCGCTCATGCCGGTCAACGAGCCATTGATCTGGCTGTTCACCACGGTAGGCGCGGCGGTATTCCATGCCGTACTTCTCCTCAAACCCTTCGATCTGCCCATGTCCAAACATAGGTAGTCCCGGCATAGTTACCATGAGCGTACAAATACCAAAATACTTGTCGCCTTTACCGAACTGGGCGACCGCGGTATCCTCATCAGGGTTGTTCATAAAGTTCACGAACCGTTTCAAGACTTCGGGATCGAACTCCAGCGTGTTCTTTATAGTCGCGCGGTACTTGGCGTTTTCCTCTTTTTTCAGCATATTCATAAACGCGGAATTGTACACGCGGTGCATACCCAAGGTACGTACGAAATATCCTTCCATCATCCAAAACGCTTCCGCAAGCAGCAGGGTATGAGGCGCTTCCGCGGCGCACCGGTCAACTAGCTCACGCCAAAATTCGTTGGGAATACGGCGGTCAAACTCCTCGTTGGAAATAGCGTGTTCCGCGCGGCTTGCTATATCGCCGCCTCGTCCGGGTTCAGGGTACCAGAGCCGCTGTATGTGCCGTTTCGCCAAGGTCATAGCCGCATCAAAGCGCACGATGGGGAACTGTTGGCATACGCCGATAATGGTACGGATAACGGCTTCACGGGCTTCAGGGTTGAGGAAGTCGATTTGCGCCGTATCGTTCCACGGCATACTGGTTCCGTCATTGCCGTGATAAATGTACCGCGCTTCGCCCGTGCGGTTGTCAGTACGCTTGAATACAACTGCGGCGTCGCTTCTGGTAAAGTAATGATCCTCTACTTGTACCGTAATATCGTCTCTGCCGGAAAGATTGCCGCAGGTGTAATTGTAGGAAGGAAAAGGCGGATAGGAAAGTTGCAGGAAGCGATCGGGATGCTCTATCACCCAGCGGGAATCAATGCCCGTATGGTTCGGCACCATGTCCGAGCCAAGACGTATACCGCGCCGGAAACACCGCTCACGTAGATTTTTTAAGCTATCCCACCCGCCTAATTCGGCGGCGATGTCGTAATCATAGAGGCTATACGCGCTTGCCGCCGCCTCCGGATTACCGGTCCACTGCTTAATGGTCTTACTGGCGTTGCTCCGCTCCCATAGCCCTATGAGCCACAGACCGGTAAAACCGCGCCGCGCAAGCTCGTCCAATTCTTCATCGGGAATCTGATCGAGCCTCATAATCTCACGTTTGTACTTTTGGGAAAGCTGGTACATCCATACGAGCGTTGATTTCGCTATAAGTACAGTTCTCGGCATCCAATCCTGATCCGGACTGTATTTTTCGTATTCAACATCACGGCTGCCGTATGTAATGACTTCGGCGGGACCTGGACCTCCTACCCACCCTATTTTTTCTTCTTCCTTAATAACATCTTGTCCCAGTAATATACGCCCAAGAAATTTCTTGAGGAGCAAGCCCCATTTCCGGCGCATAAATTTAAGCTGACCACTTAACGAATCAGGAGCGGCGATAGCCGGAGCGCGGAGCAGATCCCAAAGATTCAGTCCGTCCTGACCAAAAAGCGGAAGGCTTTTGAGATGTTCCTGTAATTCTACAACCGCGTTGTCATAGGCAGTTTTTTTCGCAAGCGGTTTATCGTCAAACATGAAGAAGAATGGTTTGAAAGCCGGGTTGAGATTCGCAATGGCAAGCAGGAGAATTTCTTCGAGGGACATTGCCTCGTGGCTCACCGCGCCTTCGGACGTCTCAAGGTACGTATCCACCGTAGTTTCACCCGAATAAACCTTTTTGGGAGGAAAGCGCGTACAAAACTGTTTCAACAGTTGCAGTGTTTTAGATTCCCCTAACTTTTGATTGAGCCGGGCAAGCGCGGTATCAAACACATCAGGTTGCACCTGCTCCCGGTACAAGGAAACGAGGTAATGGAGGATTTCATCAATAAGCCCCATCGCGTTAAGCTGCCCCGCTTTCACCGTGTAGCCTTTCGTATTCAGCTTCTGCGCCAGCGAGCGTACCGCCGGAAAATCCGTAAACACGACATTGCCGGATATGGAGAACAGGTCTTTCTCAACGCCGCATTCGCTCCGAATCTCGTTACAAATATGAAATTCCATCGTCTGCGATGGGGTTTCCCGGTTATAATTACCATGATGATTTCTCTCAAATGCGGTTAATTCAAGTTCTAAAAACATACCTTACTCCTTATTTGAATGTCCGTACTACCAGCCGAACCTTTGGTTCACGAACCTTCGTTTTACGCTCCACTCTACGAAACGCTCTTCTTTTTCTTATTTTTTGACGTCCCTTTTTTTTCCGCAGGTTTTATTGCGGCAAGCTCTTTTACCGCACGAATAAGCTCTTCGTCTTTTTCGAGTTCAGCAATAGGAACAGGAAGTCTGTACGTCCAGTTAAAGCCGGTAACAGAACCCGGCACGTTTATCCTTTCTGACGCCGGATCATCGGCGTAGTATTTCAAAGAAAGGTGGAGCAAATCCTGAATCTGGAATACGCGGAAGCGGGATGCGGCGGACGCCGTTTTCTGAAGGATTTTCTTAGCGACTCCCGGATTGTACACATTTGCCAGCGAAGGCTCGCCAATGAACCCTGCAAACACCGCCTGATCCGCTTCTGTTTCCCACCATTCGCGTACCGTGGAGCTATCGTGAACGCCGAGGGTACAGACGCTCAATTCAGGGTACTCTTCAAATGGAATATACGGCGCGCCTTCTTTGTCCCATTTCCGCGCCCAACGCACAACGCGCAGTCCGAGAATCTTGAGTTTTCCAAGCACTTTCGGCACGCAATCGGGTACATCGCCCAAATCTTCGGCGCACGGCAGCATGGAAGAAGACTCGATCAGCATGGTAAGTAGTTTTTTGCCGTGGGTTTCCCATTTTTTTTCAGATTCAAGTTTACGCGCCTCTATGAGGGCGTCAATCTTTTCTTTTTCCTTATGAGAAAAACTCATATACGCTCTCGTCTCCTTGTATAACCAGACGGGAGTGAATTTTCCCTTCTCGTATTCCAGAAAGGCACGGTTACGCCACGCTCGGATAAGGTACTCTTGTGCAAAAGGATGAAGATCGAGCGCTTTTATGTCTTTTTCGCCTTTGACGGTATCCTTAAAAAGCCAAAGCTCTTCACTATTGATACGATCGAGCGTCTGCATAAAGACCTTTTCCGCTTCCTTCTGTATGACGGCGTCATCCGGTTTCCCGGCGGCGTCCTTTATACCGGAAAGAGCATCCCATACCTCGCGGGTGGGGATATGGGGAGAGGAAGACCACCGGATACGCCCCTTGTCAAAACCGGCTTCTTCGAGGTCCCTCGCCGTTACAGGAATAAAAGGAATAAATCTTCCCAGCAGGGAAGACGATGCAAGGTCCTGTTTTGAAGCCGCCCAAATGCGGAAAAATCCCAACACATGATCGATGCGGTACGCCTTGTAGTATTTCTCGGCAACCGCGAGCCGGCGCTTCCACCACGTATACTTGTCTTTTGCCAAAGCATTCCAGTTGTACACAGGAAAACCCCAATTCTGCCCATTGGGGCTGTACATATCCGGCGGCGCTCCCGCCGAAAGGTCTAAATGGAAAAATTCGGGATACGCCCACACATCGCAGGAATCGTCATTTATCAGGATCGGCAGATCGCCTTCCAGCAGTATGCCTTCATGCGCCACAGCTTTAGCGGCTTTACTGAACTGATTATCCAGCGCCTCCTGTATCCAAACCCAGAACAGATGCTCTTTCTTCAACACTGGATCGTTCCAGAGCATTTCGATCTGTTGTTTTGTAACGTTCCGGTACTCGCCCCACTCTTTCCAGCTCCTTTCATGGTTTGCTTCTTTTAACCTGCGGAAAACAGCATAGGGCTTAATCCACGGATTTTTTTCTATCCATTTCAAAAGTGAAGCCTTTCCTGCGATAGCCTCTTCATGCGCGGCGTATATTTCCCTCAGTAGTTCCAGCTTAGCTTGAAGTATATCATAATGTGAAAAACGCGCGTTTTTATCAAACCGCTTTGTCAGGGCGTCAATTTTTGGCGTGAATTCGGCGGCTTCGGGCAGATCCGCTATTCTCAAGTAGAGCGGATGCAAAGCAAACGCCGAAAGAGCGCTATATGGAGAGCTTTCATAACCGGTGTCATTCACCGGTAATATCTGGATAAGCCCTATACCCATTTTAGCGGCGAGCCGCGCGAATTCAGCCAAGTCGGAAAATTCTCCCACACCACCACTTTTTTCCCCGCGCAAAGCGCCCACCGGAATGACTACGCCTACTCTCCGCTGTTCAAAGAATTTGTCTTGAGTCATCGCTGATACCTGCCTTATAAAACCTGCTCAAACCTACCTATCGGTTTGAAATGTATTCCTGCTTCTTCTACGATAGTTTCACTACTGGCGCTACCGTATCCGCAGTCTCCCGCCAACGGCGGGCTTCGGTCTCACCGACCGATACTCGTCTATAGTATAGCGGCGTCCTCATTCCGATCTATCTCTAAATCGCAATACCCACACCGATATATCCTTGTTTTTAACGGCATCCTTTGTATGGTTATTGATTCATGCCGCATCGTTTTTCCCGCGCTTCCAATAATGTCGCCGGATCATCCGCGAGGAGCTTCATTCCTCCACGGTTAATTTATAAAACCTAGTATACGCGTATCCGTCTTTTCTAACGACTAACGCAACGGTGTAAACCGCCGGCGCAAAAGGCGCTTGAAAAGAAACGGTGGAGCCGCTGCCTTTATGATTTTCTAGTACAGTGTCATGTTCATCAAAAACATAGAGTCTCCATGAGCCTTCCAATTCGCCCAATGGAATAGTTCTTATACTTCCGGTTGAAGCGGTTATAACCGCTTCAGGAAGCGCAATAAGCGCAATATCAAAACGATCCGATTGGTTACCGGTGGTAACGGTTATAGTTTGAATCCCTTCTCTCTTTGAATCAAAACCGGAAACGTGAGCGGGGCTTATTGGCTGATCGAGTTTAGGGGCAACGCCGGGTCCTCTATAATAGATATGTACCAAGGCTCCTGTTAAATCAAGGCTTTCTCCCCGCCGGTACAACCGTTTGGTTGGAGGGGTAACCGCTATTGCTATTATATCATCAGGGTCTAATGCTCCGGGCGTGTTGTAGATTGGGTTTGAACAGCCTCCCACCGCCAGTGCGCCGTTTAGACACAGTGCACATATACCGATAAGAAAATGCTTTTTTCTTATTTTTTCTACAGGTCTCATTCACCCATCCTAAAACCGACACCCGAATCTCATGCCCGCTCCAAAAAGAAACGGATATCCGCTTTTGATGAAGGGCTCCATAAAATAGTCACCGTTTTGGAATGGGAACCGGAAACCAATGGTAAGTCCACCCAAAAACAGAGGGGTAACGTCTCTGTCGAAAAAACCTATGATGGTACTAACTCCAATATCGCCTTGTACAAAGAAGCCGCCGTCTTTTATCTCAAGAAACGCGGCTTTTTTAAGGAAGGGAACGGCGGTGAGCGGTGGATACCAGCGGACGAAAATTTCCGGTTCAATAGCGGTAAATTGCTTAAAATCATCGCTAATGGTAACGGCGCTTCCCATAATGACGTATGTGAAAAATTGGACATCTATGCTGATGGAACGTCCGAAAGCCCAGCCTTTGTCAGAACTCATATTCCCTTCAACCCCGAAACCGAGATTCACGGCATTTTTCTCAGCCCGCACAGAGACTAGGAAAAGCGAAAATAAAAGCATATAAACAAAGGCACATTTCTTCATGATTTCTGGTTTTAATTATAGAGTACTTTTACAATAAAATAAAGAGGTTTTTTCTTGTCTTACATAAAAAAATTGTGGAGAACCGCTTATACCGCCGCATCTCCGCGCCGCATGTCCGGTACGAAGCCGAATGTGCGGATGCGCCCTTCCATACAGAGGCGGCACTCGGCGGCTTCATCTCCGGTACAGATTTTGTTGTCGTAGAGCGAATAGAGTTTACGCACGGTTTTCGGCGAAAGATTAGGCATGACCACATTGGCGCCCGCCATAAGCCCCCGCTCTCTGCCGTGGCTCGAAATAGTACCGAGCGCGGTAGTTGCGGGGATTAGGGCTTTCGGCAGGAGAATACGGCTTAACGCGATCATGCGGAGGGTCTGCTCCAGACTGCCCCGGGCTTCTTTACTAAAAGGCGTCCCCGCCGCCGGAATGAAGGGACCAATGCCCACCATTGCCGGTTTGAGTTCCTCCAGAAAACGGAGGTCTTCGAGCAGGGTTTCCGGCGTCTGAAAAGGCGTTCCCACCATGAACCCCGCGCCCACCTGATAGCCGATTTCTTTCAAGGTGAACAGGCACTGTTTGCGATGCGTAAGGCTCATGGAGGCGGGGTGCAGGGCGGCGTAATGCGCCTCGTCTGCGGTTTCATGGCGCAGAAGGTAGCGGTTCGCGCCCGCTTCGAAAAACAGCTCGTAACTGCTCCACTCCTTTTCGCCTATGGACAGCGTTATGGCATGGTTCGGATAGTTACGGCGGACCGCCGTAACTATTTCAACGATGCGTTCATCCGTGAAGAACGGGTCTTCCCCGCCTTGCAGGACAAAGGTTTTATACCCAAGCATATTTCCCACCGTGCAGCATTGCAGAATTTGTTCCACAGAGAGCCGGTAGCGTTCTACGTGTTTGTTGCTTGCCCGTATGCCGCAGTAGAAGCAGTCGTTCTTGCAGTAATTGGTAAACTCAATGAGTCCCCTGAAGTACACCGCATTACCGTAGTAACGGGCGCGAACCTTCCGCGCTTCGGCGAAAAGGGCTTCCGCCTCATCAGGATCGCAGGTAGTGATATAGCGTAAAAGTTCCGCATCCGTCATGGTACGTGTCATGTTAAATATAAAAATCTCTGGCGCCCTGCCGTATCTTTTTCACGTTTTCCGCAGTACGCGCCCGTATTTTTTCGTTCATGATAACCGGAATTTCCCGCTCAATGGCGGCGTCAGCCTTTGTCTTAAATTCTTCATCGCCGTAGTCAATGGCGTATTCGGCAAGCGTGGTAAGCGCATTCGGCAGACACACGTTCTTGATCTGCCCTGACTTGGCAAGGCTCATAAACCGGTCGCCCGTGCGCCCCATACGGTAACAGGCGGTGCAGAAACTGGGAATGTACCCATCGTCCATCAGTTCTTTTATAATGGAAAGGGCGGGGCGCTCATCATTCACGAAGAATTGAGGGTTCACTTCCTCGTTCCGCTGCCGTTTGACATAGCCGCCTACTTCGGTGCTTGACCCCGCGCTGACTTGGGAAATGCCGAGTTTCAAGAGCCGTTTCCGCATGTCATGGGATTCCCGCGTTGAAAGAATCATGCCGGTAAAGGGAACCGCAATCCTGATAATGGCGACTATTTTTGCAAAGGTCTCATCATCAACAAGGGGAAAACGGGTGAGGTCTACGTCTGTACCGGCGCACAGGCGAGGCACGGAAATCGTATGGAAACCAACGCCGAACTTTTCTTCAAGGTGTTCGTTGTGGATCATGAGTCCCAGCACCTCGAAATACGGATCGGCTAAACCGAAAAGCACGCCGCCGCCCACATCGTCTATGCCCGCTTCATGCGCGCGGTCAAAGGCGGTAAGGTGGTGGACATAGTCACGTTTTGGTCCCGCCTGATGAACCGTTTCGTAGGTAGGCTGATGATAGGTTTCCTGAAAAAGAATGTAGGTGCCGATGCCCACCTCCTTGAGTTTCCGGTAGTTTTCAACCGTAGTCGCGGCGATATTCACATTGACGCGCCGGATTTCACCATTTTCAAACTTCATGGCGTAAATGGTCTTCATACACTCAACAATATAGTCAATCGGACAAACCGCATCATGTTCACCGGCTTCAAGGGCAAGCCGCTTGTGTCCCATCGCTTCAAGAATCCGCACCTCTTCCCGTACCTCGTCCTGGGTGAGCATACACCGGTTGAAGCGATGGGTTCGGTTATACGTACAATAGACGCACTGATTCACGCAATAGTCGCTTACGTACAGCGGCGCAAACAGAACGATGCGGTTTCCGTAGATGTGCCGCTTGATATGCCACGCTATACGGTTTATCCGCTCAAGATGGGCGGGATTTTCGCTCACCAACAGAGCGGCAATTTCACGGTGATTCAAACCCTCGAACCGCTCCGCTTTATCAAGAGACCCGGCGATCTCTTCCTCGCGCGCGTGTTTCGCCTCAACCAAAAGGTTTTCTATATAGTCTTTGTCTATAAAAGACGTTTCCATACGCTTTCTCACCTGTTCTCGCCGGAAACAGCCGTTTTTACCGTAACGCCCGGAATCTTTCCTAATTTTTCGGTAAGCGCGTTGATGTCATCCAATTCAGCCTGAACCGTGATGGAGATGACCGCACGGTTTTCGTCTTCAAACGGTATGCCCATGCGTCCTTTGACAATACCCTTGTAGGTTGAAACCGTATCGTTAAACGCCGTCTGCGTACGCGCGGGTTCTTCCAGAACCGCGCCAATAACCGCTATTCTTTTCATAGTTCCTCCTAGTATGATGAGGGCGGCAGCTACCCACGTCTAGCCGGCGGCTCCGCCGTCTTGTTCGTAGATTGAACGCCTTTTCCTACGTCTTTATCCATAGGCAGCCATTTCTGCCGCCGCACCACTATCTTTTCTTGCCTGTATGTTACATCATATTTTTGTAAAAGTAAAGAGTTGTTGTTAGACAATCGCCCCATGCGCCTTATAACCCGCGCGTAGCTTTGAGCGCGCTTCGGCGGATAAAGCGGCGGGTAAGGCGACCGGAGCCTATGCTGCGGTTACACCGTCCTACGCCCGCTTTGATTACTAACTAAACCATGAGCCGTCCGCGAACAGTAACAAACGTGTAAGGCGGTTTCCCAGGGAACCGCCTTTTTATGTGCGCCATCAGGCTCTTGAAATACCGCTCCATAGCGCGTCCGCGCCGCGCCGGTCTGCTCCATCAACCCATTGGCGTATGGTATGGATGCTCTACCATCCGTTTTGTTTTCCAAACACGGAAATTGTAATACGCTATATGCAAAGTTTTATGGCATACCATCAAGGCTGACTTGGTATACCAAACATGTTTTATGGTATACTAACGCATGTTATGGTATACCATCAAGGTTTAATGGTATACCCAAAAAGTTTTATGGTATACCATCAGGGTTGATTGGTATACCCAAACATGTTTAGCGGTATACCATTAAAGTTAATTGATATACCATTAAGGCTGATTGGTATACCATCAAGGTTTAATGGTATACCTAAAAAGTTTTATGGTATACCATCAAGGCTGATTGGTATACCCAAAAAGTTTTATGGTATGCCGTTATTCTTGATGTGTCAACAGAAGTTTCTTTTGAGTATACCCGATAAAAGCCATAACGCTTCTTTAGGTATTACCCTATGCTGTCCCCTCCCTAAAGATAGGGGATTCTATTTCAGGTTGAAAAGAGCGTCTGGGTTTTTATGGATTATTTCATCAGTATGTATCAGTATTTATAACTATCTTCTTCATACTTTCTGCCATGTTCGACAGAGGTTTCCTTACCGCTATCATCAAGCTCAAACCACTGATCATTGCCGTACTCATCTTCCTTGTGATCCAAAGACAAACAGAGCGTAATCCGTCACGTTATAGCCTCCTTCAGCGCCACAGGCGCTTCACATAATAAGGATTGCCAACCGCTAGCAGCCCGTATTCCGCGCCTGCTTCGCGGGTTTACGCTGTCTTTTCTTTATTCGTTATGGTATTGGATCAGCGTCCGCACCGGTACATCGGGGAGGTTCTTTGTGTAGTTCAGGAAGGGAAGCCCCACAATGCCGAAGATTTCGGGAACAATAGCGCCCGCGCCGGTTAAAAGATCGTACGCCGCCCTCAAGGTTCCGCCTGTAGCGATGAGATCGTCCATGAGCAGCACCCGTTTACCGGCAGGAACATCGGCAAGGTGAACTTCAATCTCCGCTTCGCCGTATTCAAGCATATAGCGGGCGGAAATCTTTTTGCCGGGCAGCTTGCCTTTTTTACGGATTAAGATAAGCGGGATGCCCATACGATCTGCAAACGGCGCGGCAAAGAGAAAACCCCGCGCTTCAATAGCGGCGATCGCTTCAATACCTTTATTCTTATACAGCTCAACCATATCGTCAAGGCAATGATCAAACGCCGCGGGAGCAGTGAGTATGGTAGTGATATCGTAAAACAGTATCCCTTTCTTCGGGAAGCCGGGGACTTTGCCGATATAGTCGTCAAGGTTAAAACCCCGCCCCTTGCTGATGACCATATCCGTCCACGATTTTACCTGATCAATATCCTTCTCAAAAAGAGGTTGTGCATACAAGGCGACTTCGGAATCCTGTAGCAAATCTGAAAGGTAGGCTATTGCTTCTTTTGATTGCGGTGAAAAGACGCCGCATGGTCTGCCGACAAGGTTGATATGCCGTAATACTGTTGATATATACGCGAAAGAGGCGGGATTCGGTTTCTCACAGCCAAAGAAATAGACTTTTGCCGGAAGTATGTCCTGTCCGCCAAAATCAGCCGCTTTAATAGAAACGACCCGCGATCCTTTGAGAACATTTACAATTCTCAATGCCATATTCTGTGTTGCCTCAGTACCATCCGTAACAATGAGGACATTTTTTCTATCTTCCATGATGCTTAACATAATAGAATAATCTTGTTACATCGTCAATACCGTTTGTAACAAGATTGTCTATTTGTTCTTGACTGATAGATGATATGCGGTAATGCCTCCGGACCGCGGGCATTTGAACCATGCCTCAACATCGTCAATCTCTCTTGACACGATTTCATTCACCGTATATACTCTTTTTATATGAATATATTTCGTGCTACCATATTGTTTTTCTCCATACCGGTTAACGCCGCATTGTCCGCAATTATACGCGCGCAAGACTCCGGTTTAGCGAGCCCCCCCCCCCCCCCATTGTCTTAAACCGCCTTCATAGACCGGTTTTCTTTTTCGTTCCTCACTCGTCTCCGCATGAGACTCGTCCCCATGACATACTACCGCTTTTCCGTTATTGCGTATCAGCGGAAGATTTCGCGCATCAAGTGGACGTAGGCGGACATTTTGGGGGAACACGGCTTCGGAAACGCTTGGGGGTACTGCCCGACGTGAGCCGGGGAGAAGTCGTGTTTCGGCGGCGTCTGTCGGCGCCGCCGTGAAGTGGAGATACAAGGATGCGGTACGCGCATGAACAGCGTACAGCGCGGAAGGCGTTCTAATAATGTAACCGTTGGTTACGGGAACCGCCGCGAAAAAGTTTCAGGAGAAGAATACGATGTTTGTAGATAATGAACTCCATCAAAGTAACATACGAAGAGGTCTTGTAACGCTATTTAATCGGGTTTTATCAAAAAGAATAATTGCCGCTATTTGTAGCAGTATGTCAAATAACATTGGACGTAAAAGAGCGGATTATGTCTTTGATCATGATATTATACGATCATCCTCGCTTGAACTCGTTGCCCATGAAATTTACGATAAAAATAGCGCCGGTAATACCGCTGAGTTAGGCGTTTTCCGTGGAGAGTTTGCTCAGAAAATCAACCTCGCGTTTCCCGACAGAAAACTATACTTATTTGATACATTTGAAGGTTTTGCAAAAGAAGATGTGGAACAAGAAAAAATGAAGGGGTATAGTAAAAAGCAACACAACTTTTCAAAAACCAGCGAAGAACTTGTACTGAAGAGAATGAAGTTTCCAGAAAATTGTATAATAAGAAAAGGTTATTTTCCGGAAACTGCGAAGAACATAGAAGATACCTTTGTATTTGTGAGTATTGATGCAGATTTATATGAACCGATATATAATGGGTTACGGTATTTTTATCCGCGGCTTGCACAAGGAGGATATATTTTTGTACATGATTATAATAATACAAAAACATATCCCGGAACAAAAGCGGCTGTAAAGAAGTATTGCTCGGAAATGAACATAAACTTTTTCCCATTATCTGACATAGCCGGAAGCGCTATCATAATGAAATGAACGGCACGACACGAGTGTCCGCCCGTATCTGTGCGTACGGGCGTGCGGCTCTGGTTTCCGCCGAAACGATGACGTACCGTGAAACCGCCTGTTTTGAAAAACGTGTAGTTTGACATAAACGTCTCTTTTATGTATAAAAAATGTAAATAAATTTGGCTCCCTGCCGATACATAGAATGTAGGGTATGTGGTTCCCCTCCCAAAATCACCACCTACCCTTGCCTCAAGGGGCGAGCCAGTGTCAAATTACATTTGTCAACTTCGTTTGTCAGATTGTGTTTGTAACTGGCTCTTTTTTGTTTATAAGAGTGTATATATGCTGGAAAACTCTTATTAACATCTTAATTATAAAGGATAGATCATTATTTGTATTGTCAAGCTTGAGTTAAGGGTATCAATTTTTGACTCGCGCCGCTCTTTTTAGAAGACTTTTGGCTTGGCGTTTTGCATAACTGCTAGTACGAAATTCATGCGCGATAGTCTAACGGGCAAGACCAATAGAAGGCGACCGCCTGAAACTGTAGCCGCTATCTTCCAAAAAAATTTAATTTGCCGAATTTATGCCATCTACCATTATTCTTTTTATTGCCTTCTTCCATAATTTTGAAAATAAACGCGGCGAAACCCACATCATCACTGCTTTCAGAAGAAACAAAGCCCATGGTCTGGAATAACTCTGACGGGGCAAGCGCCATCAGTCCTTGAGCAAGGGCGTGGAACGAGGCTGATCCGCTTGGCGCAAGGAGGTCCGTCTCGTTATTCGTATGGGCAAGTACCAGACTTAATATACCCGCTTTTCTTACCCGAAAATACGCAACCAGCTCTTTTACCAAAAGAAACCACCCTTTGATCTGATCCTGAACGAAGCTCTCAATTTCGGTATGGTTGAGCTGCCCTTTCTCTTTGCACGACACCGGCGGCGCACAGACCAGAATGGCTTCGTTGATTTGTCTCAAGCGGTTTTCCGCCGCCATAGCCAACGCCTTTGCCGCGATAGGACTGCCGGGATTCCAATGCGCCATTTCCACGCTTGAAACGGGCAGGAGTCTATCCGAACCGTCAGGAATGAGAGCCGCTACAAAATGATCCACCCGTTTTGCAGCTTCTATAGCTAACGCCGTTAATAAAGGCGAGTTATTACCCGCGATAAAAATTCCCCGTGTCATGGTTATAGTGTATATAGTTTATCCTATAAAAGCAAGGGCGTCGCTTTCAGCCTATTCGGAAATCATATTCCACTGCCTCCGGTACGTATGCGCTCCTTGGTGTGGGGGTAGGAATGGGCGTTCTCATTGCGTATCATATGTCTGCATCTCATCAAGCGCATATTCAAGCGCGACGCCTGCTTTTTTAAACATTATTTCGGAATCTTCTGCATCATGGTACCGTCGCTGACAAACCACCCGTACAATGCCGCAGTTAATGATCAACATGGCGCAGGTACGGCACGGCGTCATGCGGCAGTACAGCGTTGCTCCTTCTATGCTGATACCCCGTTTGGCGGCTTGACAGATGGCGTTTTGTTCGGCGTGTACGGTTCGGACGCAATGGGTGGTAATGCTACCGTTTTCATGTACCATCTGTTTAAGCTGGTGTCCAACTTCATCGCAATGGGGTAGACCCGCAGGCGCTCCCACGTAGCCCGTTACCAAAATCTGGTTATCTTTTGCGATAACACAGCCCGATCTGCCACGGTTACAGGTTGCGCGCTTGGAAATGGCTTCGCATACTTCCATAAAATACTCGTCCCAGCTTGGTCTTTTATAGGCATCCAGCATGTATGTCTCCTTTGTCCATATAATTATGTACCACGAATGGTTAAAAATATCAATGTACACAGGTATGAAATTTTCTCTGTTCTAGGCACTGTTAGCAAATGAGTATTTTAAGGAAGGCGACGAGGATAAATCCGAGGAAGTTTATATCGGATTTTTCATACCTCACCGTAAGCCGACGGTTCTCTTTCAGTTTCCC
>JAISMJ010000120.1 GCA_031276815.1 Treponema sp. | reverse complement strand
AAAGAGATAGCCGCGTACGCAAAGGAAAAAGGACTCGGTGGCGTTATGGTGTGGGAGTATGCTCACGACATGGAAGGTGATCTCTTTAAGGTCCTGAACGAAAGCGTACAGTGATGGCGTATTATCTAAAAACGCGCTTGTAAGTTTACAAGAAGAAGCTGGCGGCCCGCTGGCGTCAGCTTCTTCCTCTTTCCATCTTTCTATTTGGTGGTGAAGCACAAAGTATGATGGAGGGAGGATGAAGACAACAGAGGGCATAAAGAGATGCTATGAAGCATGAAAATCACCATAGAACTCAAATGCCCCCATTGCCATAGTGCCAACATAACCCGAAACGGGAAAAGAGCAAGGGGAAGCTCGGACCTTTGGTCCGTGGACTAAAAGTCCGCAATTACCGTTGTAAAGACTGCGGATGTCAGTTTATAAGCGACCATGAAAGAACCTATCAGGGATGTCTTTCCCGGGTAGTCGAACTGGTGTCCAGGTAATGGGCATACGGGACATTAGTGCCGTACTGAAGATCAGTATCACCAAAGTCTTAAAAGTACTGAAATCGACCAAACATAACATAAAACCGAAGAGAAGTCACTATGATCATCTTGAAATAGACGAGTTTCGGACGTATGTAGGAAAGAAGAAGAACAAAATATGGCTGATATACGCATATCACCGGGAAAGCGGGGAAATTGTAGCGTCGAACCGAAGGTTCGCTGTATGGGGAAAGCGGAATCTGAAAATCGCTAAAAAGTTGAGAAAGAAGATAAAACAGATGGGGATGAGCTATGATAGGATAGCGACGGACGATTGGGACAGCTTTCTTTCAGCCTTCGCGGAGGACAACCATGATATAGGAAAAAAGTATACGGTAGGGATAGAGGGGAATAATTGCCGGTTGAGGCATCAAGTAAGGCGGACATTTCGGAGGACCTGCTGTTTTTCCAAAAAGCTCTGTTCAACCATGTGAAAGCGTTTAATATGGACTTCTTCCACATCAATTACGGCGTTGTTTGAGGCTCATCATACTTTGTAGATCACCTCCTTCTATTTTTCTAGTATAGCATGTATCAAGAATTCGCATATAAAAACGTACTATAAATTAATAGATTTATTGATAAATTGTAAAATGCTGGAATGGGAAAGATCAAATAAAAAAATTATGTGAAAGAAAGCGTATTAGGCATTTGAAGAAATTGAAACATTTTTAAAAATAAAGAAGCTGTCATCATGCAGTTAAAAAAATATTTACAAAAACAATGACTTCCAGCGAATGATGTAGGAAAATCACGTGGAAAACCATATCATTGTGGCTATTGGAGTTTTGAGAGCGTGGCAATAGTAAAAATATTTGATCTTGACGATACAATAATAAAGGACTGAAATTATTATTCTTATGATAATGAGAGCGGCAGTACTTCGCCTAACAGGGCTGTTTACGCTTCGCCGCCGGTAGGCGGCTTCGGCCTCCATTCGCCTAGGTCAGTCGCTACGCTCCTTCCCACGGCTCATTCCGGCACATTTGTGCCGGAACGTTATGCGAAATGCCTGCCAAATTATTTTGTAAATTTTAAAGGAACATTTAAATAGCTTGACACTATTTAAAAATTTAATTAAACTGAATTGCAAAATATTGATTTTTGGAGGATTTTATGAAAAAGGCATATTTTCGTGTAATTTTATTATTAAGTTCCGTGCCGTTTGCTTTTACACAATTTAATTCAGATTGTGTTCCTATTGTTGAATTTTTAATAAATTCAATGGGAAAAAGTGTTCCTGAAGATACCGATGAATTTGATAGTGAATTTGGCATTTTTTTAAGTGAGAAAGTTAAATATGAGAATTCCGAATTTGGCATATATACATATTTGGTTGATAATAATAGAAAAGTAATAAAAGCAAAGTTTCAGGCCGCTTATAATGCTGGGGCTGTTGCTCTTAGTACAAGTTTTGGTTGGATGAAAGTTTTTAATGAAACAGAAGGAGTTACAGCGTTACCAGTCGGCTATGAAATAAGTGGAACAATATTTTCATATAAACAAAATATTGTACAAATAAATTGTTCTGAAAGTTTTTCTTTTGCAGAAATTTGGATAAGCAAATCCATAGAGGATTTAAGTGTCATAAGTTTTAGGGATTAATGTTTATAAAATTGGTGTATGGCAGGCACTTCGCATAACAGGACTGTTTACGCGCATACCCGCTTTGCGGGTATGCCGCCGCTAAACCGGATCGGACTCTGCAACGGCTCTGGTCTTACGCTACGCTTCATTTCCACGCCGTGCGGGGATTATACAGCATAACGTATAGAAGATGGCTTGGGGAAGCCGCGCCGTGTTGAGCGCAGATGAAGATTACCGTCCGCCGGTCGTCAACCGGTATCTTCCATACCTTTCCTTTTGTAGCCGTACAATTCCACGTTTCATATGGTAAAGCAAAAAGATTTCACATATCAGGGCAGTACGGTCGTATAGACGAAACATTTCGTCTATAATGGCGTTATGTTGGCGTAACAGGCTTGGAATACGCGAGTGATTAGGCTTAATTATGCAGGCATAACAGGATTAGTTATACCGGCATAACAATGTCAGTACACGGGCGCGATGGAGAAGTGTAATCAGAGATAGAAAAAGAGTGGAAGACGATGAGAGAAGCCATTCCTGATATGCGTGTCATGCTTTTTCAAAGTAATGAAAACGCCGCTATCGCTACAAATGTAGGGATATAGCCCTACACATATCTATACAAGAGTCGCTCCATTCAAGTAGAATAGCCCATGAGCACATTCTGGAATTCACGGACGCGGGAGCTTTCCCCGTATATACCGGGAGAACAGCCGCGGAACGAGCGATACATCAAACTCAACACAAACGAAAACCCGTATCCGCCTTCGCCCGTAGTAATTGAGGCGATAAAACAAGCGGCGGATGAACGACTCAGGCTCTATCCTGATCCATCATGCGCGGCATTGCGGGAGGCGGTCGCCGAACGCCGGCATGTCAAGCCGGAACAGGTGTTCGCGGGCAACGGCTCCGATGAGGTGCTTGCGTTCGCCTTCGCAGCCTTTTTTGAAGGGGGACGTTCCGCCGCGCCCATTCTGTTCCCTTCCATTACCTATAGTTTTTATCCGGTCTACGCGCACCTTTGGGGGATTCCCTATGAGCGTCCGCCGCTGCAAGAAGATTTTTCCATTACCCACAATGATTACCTCAAACCATGCGGCGGCGTTGTGTTTCCGAATCCCAATGCCCCAACCGGTATGATGATGCCGCCGGATAATGTCCGCGCCGTTGCGCGGTTCCACGCGGGGCAAAACGGGCGGGGTCATGCCGTTGTCATCGTTGATGAAGCGTATATTGATTTTGCGGGAGACGCGGACGCCGTGCGGCAGGCATCCGCCGTACACTATATAGAAGAACACCCGAATCTGCTTACGGTTCACACGCTTTCAAAATCAGCGTCCCTTGCGGGCTTACGACTCGGCTTTGCCATCGGCAATGAGGAACTTATCGACGGGCTATGCCGCGTCCGCGATTCTTTCAATTCGTATCCGGTTGACCGCCTTGCCATGTCCGGCGGCATTGCGGCGATGAAGGACGCCGCGTACTACGAAGCAATAACGCGCGCGGTGGTTGCAACGCGGGAGCGGGTCTCCGCCGCGCTTATTGAAATGGGCTATACAGTACTGCCTTCAAGCGCGAACTTTTTATTCGTGCGGCATCCGGTGATGAGCGGGGGCGAATTTTTTGCGGTTCTGCGGAGCGCGGGCATATTGGTACGGCATTTTAACAAGGAGCGCATAGCGGACTTTCTCCGCGTTACTGTCGGTACCGATGCGGAGATGGACGCATTTTTAACGGTATGCGGAGCGCGGCTATGAGGCGTTGATTTTTTATTCATTCCTACTATAAAATGATCTATAAACGTATGATGTGGCGGGACATATATACTCTACTGTCGGTAGTACAATACGTATAGTTCAAGAAAGACGTACCATTTCGTACAGAGAATTCTGACGTATCTGTACGTCCGTAACCGCTGGATTGGTACAATTGTGTTTTATCAGTCTACATGGAGTCTGTGAAACAGAAAAGCCCATGCTTTTGCTTTGGGTAACTTCATAGAGCAGGATGATCATGAACATAATAACAGGAAACGAGTTTGACGCATATTGGAAGAGCCGGACGGCGGATGCCGGCGGGGATGAGGACGCGCTTGACCGCGTACGGCGCATTATTGCGGACGTCCGGCTGCGGAGGGATGAGGCGGTTCGGGCATTTACGGCTCAATTTGACAAGAGTGCGCCGGAGCGGTTTGAAGTTCCCCGCGAAGCGGCTGATGCGGCGTATAGAAGGCTCCAAACAACTGATCCCGCATTGACGGATGCCTTGAACATAGCGCGGGATCATATCAACCAGTTTGCGCTGGAGCAGAGAAAACAGTTCTTTGATTTTGAATATGAGGTATCCCCCGGCGTGGTTGCGGGGCAGCGGGTGATTCCGGTGCAAAAGGCTGCGATCTACGTGCCGGCGGGGCGGTTTCCGCTTATCTCCTCAGTGCTGATGGGCGTTATTCCGGTGCGCGCCGCCGGCGTGGAAGAGGTGTTCGTAGCCTCTCCGCCTGTACGAGACGGTCTGCCGGATTGGCGGATTCTGGCGGCTGTCCGCATAGCGGACGAGAACACCCGCGTATTTGCCATAGGCGGCGCGCAAGCCGTCGCCGCGCTTGCCCTTGGTACGGAAACCGTTCCGCGCGTTGACGTCATCGCGGGACCGGGCAACAAGTATGTGGCGGCGGCTAAACGGCTGCTGTTCGGTGAAACCGGCATTGACTTTATCGCCGGACCGACGGATGTGCTTATCATTGCTGACGAGCGCGCGCACCCCGATACCGTTGCCGCGGATATGCTCGCCCAAGCGGAACACGATCCGGACGCCCGCGCCCGCGTTCTTACATCAAGCGAAGCGTCAGCCGCCCGAATCGCGCGGGCGGTCGAGGAACGGCTTGCCGCGCTGCCCACTGCGGAAACGGCGCGCGCTTCCCTTGAGGCGGGCGGTCTCGTCATCATCTACGCGGACGAAGACGAGGCGGTACGCATAGCAAACGCCATCGCGCCCGAACACCTAGAACTGCAATGTTGCGATGAAACCAATGACCGCCTCCTCCCGCGCCTGAAAAACTACGGGGCGCTCTTTATTGGAGAGAAAGCCGCCGAAGTACTCGGCGACTACAGCGCCGGTACCAACCACACGCTGCCCACTTCCGGTAGCGCCCGCTTCTCCGGCGGGCTTTCCGTGAGGCATTTTCTCAAAACCGTTACCACGCTGCGGTGCAGCGAAGGCGCCGGTTATGCGCCGGTTGTGAAAGCCGCGGAAATCATAGCCCGCGCCGAAGGGCTTATAGGCCACAGCGAAAGCGCGAAGCTCCGGCTGGGTTAACGCCGGTTCAGGCTACTCTTCGAGAAACTTCCTTTTTTGACATTTATTATAAGAATTCACCGTAAAAGGCTTTACAGTACAAGTGACGGTTGTCTAACAAGAACTCATGACTTTACTTTTACAACAATATGAGGTACAATACATTGGAATAAAGAAGAAGTACAGAGAAGAGATACTGTTGCGGCGACAGGATATAAAGGACTATGGATAGGGGAGCGCCGACTGCTATTGAGCGTAGCGGTGAAACTCCCCTAGCAAGACCGCATGAGCGGAAGGAAGTAGGAAAAGGTGTTCAGACTACGAACAAGCGAACAAGCCCACGGCTTTAACCGTGGAGGTAGCTGGCGTTCTATTGTAGTATACAGTTAAGAGGGTATATATGACAGACGGAGATATAATAACCATAGAAGAAGTGGCAAAGTATTTGCGCGTTTCCGAACATACCATTTATAATTGGGCGCAGAAAGGCGAGATTCCCGCAGCGAAGATCGGCTCGGTATGGCGGTTTAAGCGTGTTGACATAGAGCGATGGGTTGATAACCGGTTTTCCGTTCCGCCGCCAAAATCGGAAACCATACATGCCGAGACCATTATTGTTCCTGACCGCATCGTGTTCCTTGATTATCCAAACAAGCGTGATGCGCTTTCCGTGCTTGCGGATAACCTCGCGCAGGCCCCGCAGGCGAGAGATCGTCAAGAACTGATAACCGAAATACTAAAGCGCGAAGAGCTTATGAGCACTGCCATAGGAGAAGGCATTGCTATTCCCCATGTAAGGCTTGCTTCAGTAACGGATATGATTGTTTCTGTAGGTATAAGCCGTACGGATATTTCCGACTTTCACGCACTTGATGACAAACCGGTACGGCTCTTGTTTATGATCGCCGCGAGTTACAATCAACACACCTATTATTTGCAAACCCTGTCATTTTTCAGCCGCCGCCTCAAAAACAAACGCTTGCGAGATGAGCTTCTTGGCGCCGAAACATCCCAACATGCGTATAAGCTGCTGGTGGAATAATGACAGACGGCAGGACATCGTACTACCACTCAAATTGAAACACCACTTTTTCCGCATAATCTTTGTCCGGTCCGTAGATGCACGGTGGAAACTGGGGCTTATTCGGTGAATCCGGAAAGTGCTGGGTCTCAAGGCAAAAACCCGCATGGGCATTATAGAGGGAACCGGTCTTTCCCGCTATGTTGTTCAAGTAGTTGCCGGTGTAGAATTGGACGCCGGGCTGGGTTGTATATACACGCATGACTCTGCCCGATGATCGTTCAAACACCTCGGCTGCGGGACGTAAGACACCGGAAGCGCCATCTATTACGTAACAGTGATCGTAACCGGGAGCTACGTTTCCTATGTCCCTGCCGATTGCCTTCTGGAGCCTGAAATCAAAGGGCGTACGTTCTACCGTCAACAGTTCGCCGGTTGGAATAAAGTGTTCATCAACAGGAAGGTATGCGGAGGCATGGATGATCGCCTCGTGGGAAAGTACGTCGCCGCGTCCTTCTCCTGTAAGATTGAAATAGGCGTGGTTGGTAATGTTTATCGGACACGGGGCGTCAACTTTCGCTTCGTACATGGCGACCACCTCGTTTGACAGGGTGAGACCGTAGCTCACCGCCGCTTTGAGGTTTCCCGGAAAACCTTCATCATTATCGGGGCTTTTCAGGGTAAAACGTACATACACGCCGTCTTTGTCCTCGTATGCTTCCGCGGACCAGACCTTTCTGCCGAAGTTTTTTACCCCCGCATGGAGACAGTGTTCTCCTTCATTTTTAGGCAGATTATAGGTTTTGCCGTCAATCATAAACCGGGCGCCGCCAATACGGTTCGCAAAACGCCCTACGGTAACGCCGAAAAACACCGAATCCGCGGCATAGCCGCCCACAGTTGAATAGCCGAGGAGAATGTCTTCAGCGCCGGTTTTGCGGGACGGCACGTACAGGGATGTAAGCGTCGCGCCCAGCGTACTTATGGAGAGGGACAGTTCTCCGGCTGACAGCGTATATAGTTCTATTTTTTTCCCATTGGAAAGCATCCCGAAGGATTTCTTGTTAATTTTCATAAAAAAAAGTATAGCACAGAACAAGACATTGTAAAGTGAAAAACTCACAATCCATTTGCCAATATCAGAATTGATGATGAAAAAAACGCCGCGGTTATGCCGAACAGAAGCAGCAGCGCGTAGGTAACAAGTCCTCCGATATAACGGAATTTACCCGAAAAGAACATTAAGAGCGTGAAAAAAACGCCTGCTATAGATGAGAAGGTAAGGCAGATGCCGGCTGTTACCGTTATGTTGAGCAGCATACGTTCCGTTTTGTCCATAAAGTTTTGGATGGTACCTAGTATATACAGCAGAAGCGAAAGGCAGCACATTACAAAAAAGAAGAACGAAACCCTTTTCATAAGAACAATGATAACGGGTTTCTTTACCGGTCTAGTAATTTTCATCTTTATATAGTATACTCTAAACGTATGTTTGCGATAAGAGCGCCGCCCTGTTTTTGACGTTCCGTAACTATTGCAAACCTTCATTTGTTGTCATTGTATAGATTTTTCAGGAGTAATCAATGCGGAAGGCTTTAGCCTTTTTATGGTGTCTGTTGTTTTTTTCCGGTTTAATTGTATTTGCTCAGGAAGGAGAGCCTGAAGAAAATCCCGATGAAGCTCCATCCGATGAATATGAAGGCATGTTGCCATCTTTATATTCAACAGGCGAACAAACATTTTCTTTTACGCCGGGAGCCGTTTTCCCCCTTTTTTACACCAATGAACAAGGAATCGCATCCGATGGTACGCATATCAAGGTCGCAGGCGGAGGGGGTTATTTAGCGTACACGTACTTTCTTACTCCGCGTGTTTTTATGGGCGGCGAAGCGGGCGGCGTGGCTATGGGAACCATCGGGGAAAATATGCTGTACATTGTTCCCTTTGGAGTACGCGCGGGGTATCAATTTACCTTTTCTATTAAAAACTTGAGGTTTGAGATTCCCGTCTCTTTGATGGCTGGCGGCGCTACCCAGAAGTACCTTGAAACCGATTATTTTGGGTTATTTCTGAAACCTACGGTTTCCACTTTTTTTCGTTTGAACCCAGATTGGTCTTTCGGATTGAACGTTGGATGGTGGATTATTCCTGAATGGACAAGCGAACCCAGAAAAGACATGATCGGGCATTTTCTTGAAGTATCGTTGTCAGCGCGTTTTCATTTTTAGCATGGATGTATTTGAGGTATGAAAATCAGGTTTATAGTAAGTATTCTTGCGGCGATTTTATGTTTCTCCTGCGATCAATATCCGATATTTTACGCAGTTTATCAGGAAGTGAAACCCACGGAACCGAGAATTAAGGGAAATCCAACTGCTGTTATCGAGTTAAGTGGAACCGCGTACGTTGCGAGCCGGTTTGGCAGGACGATTTATTCATATCAAGCTGGTAACTGGACTACCAGCCCTTCGCCGCCGGGAGGCGGCATTATGGAGATTGCGAGTGACGGAATATCGCTCTATGCGCTTACCGGCATTCCGCTTAAAAATACGGAGGTGTACGTCTATAAAGACTCTCAATGGAAACTGGTTTCTTTAACCGGCGGTGGTATCATCCAGACTATACGCGGGGCGGGAAATGCCAGCGCGGGATATTATATATTCGCCTCGACCAAAAGCGAACTCTTTTTCTATAAAAAAGATGATGCCGCTTTCTCTCCGTTGCTATCTGACTTATCAGAAGAAAATATAGTAACGGGCGCTGCTCTGGCGGATAATACGTTTTATGTAGCGGTTGTTAATAGAGGCATTTATACCTTTGATGGAACCGCCTTGAGTGATGAGCCGGTTACAGGAACCGCTGGAAAAGCCATTGTCGGAATGATCGCCGTAGAGGATACCATCGTAGCGGTCAGCCGGGATGGAGAGCTTTTTTACGGTGACTCATCACAGGGTTTCGACTCCGATAATAACAGTGTCACATTTTCAGGCGCCATAGGGACATGGCGTGATCCGGCGGACGCCACGAAGAAGCTTCTGCTTGTAGGTATTCAAGCCGATAAGTATTCAACGGTAAATGGATATAGGGAAATTCTGCTTCCGGCGAGCGGTCCTTTGCCTACTAATAACTCTTTAAGAATGCCCGGAGCCAACAATCCTACGACCGTATCAAATACAGACCGGTACACATCTACAGTAGGGCTGCGTATTGTAACGTCATTGTATCAAGCGCCGGACGGCATACTTTTCGCTCCTACCATGAAGCATGGCTTATGGTCATACCGCCGTCATGGGGAACGTGAAGAAGTTTGGAACGCCGAAGAGTGAGGCGTCCCGCTGAACGAGCTTTTCAGCGCCGGCAATCACGCCGCAAGTCCCCTTGCCGACCGTATGCGTCCCCGTACGTTGGACGACATCATCGGGCAGGATCACATCGTGGGACAGGGGCGGCTTCTGCGCCGCGCTATTCAAGCAGATAGAATATCTTCGCTTATCTTTTACGGTCCTCCGGGAACCGGTAAAACCAGTCTGGCGCGGGTCATCGCCAATACCACAAAATCCACGTTTGAAAGCCTCAATGCGGTGCTTACCGGCGTCAAGGATGTACGGGAAGCCATCGGCAGGGCGACCGAGCGCCGGAATCTCTATGGTACGCGGACGATTCTGTTTGTGGATGAGGTTCACCGGTGGAACAAGGCGCAGCAGGACGCGCTCCTTCCGTGGGTGGAGAACGGTACCATTATCCTTATCGGCGCAACTACCGAGAACCCCTTCTTCGAGGTAAACCGCGCCTTGGTAAGCCGGAGCCGTATTTTTCAGCTCAAGCCGCTTGAGAAGGAAGACCTTCTTGAGACGGCGCGGCGCGCGCTTGCGGATAAAGAACGCGGCTATGGTACATGGCGGGTAACATTTGAAGAAGGCGCGTTGGATCATATCGTGGAAGTAGCGAGCGGGGATGCGCGAAGCCTTCTCAATGCGCTTGAGCTTGCCATTGAAACCACGCCGGCGCAATGGACGCCGCCCGAAAACACCGAAATTTACGTGAGCTTTGAAACAGCGGAACAGAGTATACAGCGCAGAGCCGTACTGTACGACCGGGACGGCGACTACCATTTTGATACCATCAGCGCGTTTATCAAGAGCGTGCGGGGCAGCGATCCCGATGCGGCGTTGTACTGGCTTGCGAAAATGGTGCGGGCGGGGGAAGATCCGTCTTTCATTTTCAGGCGGATGATAATCCTTGCAAGCGAAGACGTGGGATTAGCCGATCCCCACGCCCTTTCTGTGGTTATATCCTGCGCTAAAGCCTTTGACCGCATCGGTTTTCCTGAAGGTAATTTTCCCCTTACCCATGCCTGCCTTTACCTTGCAACCGCGCCCAAGTCTAACTCGACGATGGCTTTTTTCGATGCCATGAAGGAAATTGAAAAGGAAGACGCCGAAGTCCCGAACCATTTACGGGACGCCAACCGCGACAGTCAGAGTTTTGGTCACGGGGAAGGCTACATCTACCCTCACGCCTACCGTGATCACTGGGCGGCGCAGCAGTACCTGCCTGCGGCGCTGCGGGGAAAAACCTTTTATACGCCGTCAAAGAGCGGGTACGAAGGCGCGATTCGGGAAGAAGTGATCCGCAAGCGGGAAATTCAAGCCGCAGTCGTACTTGGCGGCGATAAGCGTGAGGACGCGCTCACGTGGTCTGCGGCGTCAAAGGGCAGAGAAGGCTGGTTCAAGCGGCTTTCCGGCGGCAGAAGCGCCCTGCTCCTGCGGGACAGGGACCGTATTTTTGAACAATGCCCCATTCAGCGCCACAGCCGCATCCTTATCGCCAATGCTGATGACGGGCTGCTCCTCTGGGAAGCCCTCCGCCGCGCGCCGGAAGGCGTATCCGTTGCTTGCGTGCGCGATGAAGCGGCGAAGTCCGCCTTGCTTGGCTACGCATCGACTCTTGACGAAACTGAACGCCCCCTTATATGGGTGGGCGGACTTCCTTCGCCGGACCGCGCCGAAGCCGCGTTTTCCTGTACACAGTTCGATTGTATCGTGTCGCGAGAACCGTGGCGGCACACCGGCGGCGGCGCGGCGGCTTTCAGCGAATGTGCCCGCGCCTGCCGCGCCCTGCTTGCCCCCGGCGGCGCTATCGTTACCTTACAATCCCCGCCCGCGCTTGGCGGGAAAATCTCCCGTCTCCTTGAGACGGTTCCGCAAGAAATGATAAAAAAACTTGCGGAAGCGGAACGGGCGTTTTTTACCTCTGATGAAAACAAACCAACGCTGCTCTGGAACGCGCAAACGCTTGAAGCCGCTTTCACGGAAGCCGGTTTTTCCGCCGTCATCACGTATATCGATCAGGAAGAAGAGCGCCTCCTCACGGCTCGCGACATAGCGGCGTGGTTCAACACGGAAAAATCAAGCTGGGGCGCGTTCATTGCGCGTGAATTGGGCGAGGATGCTTTCTTTACTATAAAGAAAACGCTTTCTGATCGGGCGGCGCAGGGTCCGGTACCATGGAAATGGAAAAGCCTGCTGTTGAGAGCGGCGTTTGCGTAGCGCGTCCGCTACCGGAGTTTCCCCGCTATCGCCCCGCGCGCTTTATAACATAAAAATACGTAATTATCCCCTGACATCCCCGATTTTTTCATATCTTGAAGCCGCTACAGGAAGTCTTATAGTCCTCAAAAGAAGCCTTGAAGCCATGAAATGAAGACTTAAAGCCATAGCATAAATTCTTTAAGCCATGGCATAATTTTTTTAAGCCATAGCATAAATTCTTTAAGCCATGGCATAAATTCTTAAAGCCATGGCATAATTTTTTTAAGCCATAGCATAAATTCTTTAAGCCATGGCATAAAGTTTTTAAGCCATAGCATAAATTCTTTAAGCCATGGCATAAATTCTTAAAGCCATAGCATAAAGTTTTTAAGCCATAGCATAAATTCTTTAAGCCATGGCATAAAGTTTTTAAGCCATAGCATAAATTCTTTAAGCCATGGCATAAAGTTTTTAAGCCATAGCTTAAAAAGAAGTTTTGAAGCCTTTACAAAAGAAAGAATACGCTCGTTATCCTTTGATGTCTGTCTGAATCTTTTTCTCTTGAAGCTGTCCGGTATACATACGGAGATACTTGCTAAAAAATAAAAAGGCGGTTCTTTATGAAATCGCCTTACCTGTTTTCTTCTTTTTCATCTTTTTCCACGCTCCGGCGTGATGACGCTGAAGCCGCTTTCGCTTGAAGCCGCGCGCGCCTCTCATTGTTTCACGTTTCGCCGCAACCCGATTGAGGCTTGTTGAACAAACGCCAGCATATCCCTCCATCAGCCATATCAGAGCCTCTCGCGTATAGCGGCGAAACGCTCCGGTTCCGCATAAGGGAGGGGACGCCGGCGCTGTAGGCGCGGCTATGCGAGCCTTCGCGGGAAACCGGACGCGGCATGCGGGAATCATAAGCAATGCCGCCGCTTTCACAACGTATGCGTTGCTAACGCCGTTAGCGTCTCATGATCGGGCGTTGTCCTTCATGCGCGTGATCTCCTGCATAGACGCCTCAAGCGTGCGGGTCTTGTCCATCATGGTGTGATACTTCGACTTGATATCCTCCGAGCGTTTCCGCAGACAGACAAGAGCCGAGGTGATCGCCTTGCTTCCTTCGGATAATTCCCCCAAACTTCGGATCAGTTCCGTCATGGCGTTGGCGAAACCGTTCATCTCGTCCGCTATCGCGGCGATCAGCCCGTCCGTTGCGGAAGAACGGGCGGTCATATCCCGTATGCCCTCAATGACCGCCTTTAACGTATGGGCTATGTCCCGGGAATTTTTCGCGGTTGTGTCTGAGAGCCGGCGGATTTCACCCGCCACCACCGCAAAGCCCATGCCGGCGTCCCCGGCGTGCGCCGCTTCAATGGCTGCGTTCATCGAAAGAAGATTGGTATTGGCGGCAATGCCGCTGATGACCTTTATGGTGGAACCAACGCCTTCTACGGACGTGGAAATCCTTCCCACCGCTTCAATGGTTCGCTGCATGGACGCCCGTCCCTCTTCAATATCGTTCGCCAGCTTCTTAATAGACGACTGTTTCTTCTGCGCCATACCGGCGGTATCGGCGATAGTCGCCGTCATCTGTTCGATAGCCGCCGAAGAGTCCTTAACCGCCGTCGTCTGATGCAGAATCTGGGCGTTGAGCGCATCAATGAGCGTATTAATATCCTTCATAAAGGCAAGAGATTGTTCAACTTGGATATGCAGGTTTTTGTTGAGCGTATCAATGGTTTCATGGTCCTCTTTAATGAGGGCAAGATCGTAGTGGTGGCAGTTTTCCGGACGGTTAAGCCCGTTAAAAATCGCAACCGCCATGCCGTAACAGCTTCCATATCCGCAGGTGTTGCAATCATACATATCCTTTTCGCTATATTTTCGCAGGGTTTTATACGCTTCTTTCAGCTGCCGTTCGTCCGGCATCCGTACCGTATAGTTCATGGAAAGATCCTCGTACGCGCGGGCGTAAAGACCGTGTTTCCAATAGGAGGAAATCACCTTCATAACCTTCTTGTGATTGTTCTTTACGGACGTGGAACCGCCGTATTTCGCCTCCGCTTCCGCGCGGCGTTTCAGCACGGGCGCTTCCAACGCATAGAGGGGCGTTTTTCCGTTTCGGGTGCCGGTTCCGCCGTTGCAGCCTTTTTCGCAATTCAAGCAATCCACCAGCATGGGCAAGTCATCTTTGTTGCCGCCGGAGCGTATCATTTTTGCGATGTCCGCCAGATAGGGGTAAATGGAATGAACGCCGTCTATTTTCCGCGTTACCCTGCCGATGCCGGGGTCGCCCCGCTCCGCGGTAATGAGCAGACCGCCGGGCATGGAAAATGTTACCGCCCGTTCCGCTTGCGGGTTGTCGAACCCCTCGGCTTTGAATGAGGCGAGGTTTATCCCGCGCTTTTCCAGATAGTCGTACAACGCGCTGAACGTAACGTTAAAATCTCCCAAACCGGTTTCGTCAAATTCCCTTCTTTTGGCGATACAGGGAGAGATGACCGCGACTTTGTGATGCCGGTACTGGGGGTAGTATTCCCGTATCATCTTGACGGTATGCAGCATGGGGCTGTCCGCCGGAACAAGATACGGGATAAGTTCAGGACGGTAGATTTGAATATACGTAACAATGGCGGGACAGGGCTGGGATATACAGAAAGCGGGGTGTTTTTCTTGCATGTAGTTCAGATACGAAAGAACGGTGAGCTCCGCGCCGAAGCTCACATCAAAGACCGCTTCCACCCCTCCCCGTGATTTCAGATACCCGTTCAAATTAAGGTACTGTCCGGGAAAGTTGGACGCTACAGCCGGCGCGACAATGGCGATCATCTTTTCCTTGTCGTCTAGCGCCTTAAAGAAGCGCGATGAGTCATCCGCGCTGATTCGGGCGTGGTGGGTACAGACGGCAATGCAACTTCCGCACCCGATGCAGAGATCATGGTTTATGACCACTACTTCCCCCGCGCCATTATTACAGTATTTTACCGGACACGCGGCAATACAGGAATGGCAGTTGACGCATTTATTCTTATCAACCTCGACAACCGCTGTTAATGCTTTTGCTTTTTTCATGAGTTTCTCCTATTTGCAATTTTTCAAAAAAGCCTCCCGGACTTAACCGGTAAGCGCCTTGCGGCTGCTTCAGTGAAAAGGTCATCAGGAGGCAGTGTTATAAACGCCGCATCGCCTGTTTCGCGCGATGCGTTTTACATTATTTCAATCTTCGCCGCAACCGGCGCGGGCGCGCCTTTTTCAACCGAAACGGCAAGCGGAGCGGCGTCCGCGGCGATTACTGTGTAGGAACCGGGAATCAATACGGTCTCGCCCGTATCGCTGACGCTTTCAAACGCCGAAGCGTCAAGCGTAACTTCAACCTGCGCCTGATGTCCCGCCGGAATTGATACCCGCCGGAAGGCGCGGAGGCTTGACGCCGGATCACCGGCGGTTCTGTTGTCTTTGACGATATAGAACTGTACGACTTCATCAGCGTCCCGCAGTCCGGTATTTGCAACCTGCGCCGTAACCCGTACCGAACCGCCTTTGGAAAGCGTTTTGTCCGATATAGTCATGCCGGAGAAGCGGAAGGTCGTATAGGAAAGCCCGAAACCAAAGGGGAAAAGCGGCTTTTCCGTCATGTAGCGGTAGGTGCGTCCCGTCATGGCGTAGTCTTCGTACGGCGGAAGCTGCTCCGTGGACGCCGGAAACGTAACCGGCAGTTTGCCGGACGGCGCGGCGTCTCCGAATATGACGTCCGCAACCGCGGTACCGCCCCGTTCACCCGGATACCACGCAAAGAGTATCGCATCCGCTATGTCTTCCGGTACGGCGATAGGGCTGCCGCCGGTCAGCACCAGCACAACCGGTTTCCCGCGCTCCTTGAGCGCCCGCAGATAGGCGAGCTGGTGATCCGGCAGCTCAATGGCGTTACGGTCCCCTTTGTAATCGGATGCGATAACATCGCCTTCCTCGCCTTCCATGGCGTTATCAAGCCCAAACGCCGCAATCACGACGTCCGCGGATTCCGCCATGCCCACGGTCCAGCCCGTATTGTGGTTCTGATCGTACATCATACACGCCTGATGATAGTCCACCGTTATATCAAACCTTCCCCGCGTTTTCTCCGCAATTCCTTCCAGAATCGTTACCAGACGGGAATTCACGCCGTGATAATTCGCAATAAGCGCGTGGATATTCGCAGCGGATGGACCCATCACCAAGATTTTCCTGATAGAGCCGTCACGTGTAAGCGGGAGCAGATTATTGTCGTTTTTCAGCAGCACAATGGAACGCCGCGCGGCTTCAAGGGCAAGCGTCTGATGTTCTTCGCAATTAACAACCGTTCCATCCAGCGCCCTATAGGGATCGTCTTCCGGCTCGCCGAACATGCCGAGTCTGAAGCGGGTCCGCAAGAGGCGTTCAAGCGCGGCGTTGATCTGTTCTTCGGTTACCATGCCCTTGCGGTATGCCACCGTAAGATCGGGATACGTACAGCCGCAATTCAAATCGCAGCCCGCCTTGAGCGCCAGCGCGGCGGATTCCTCCGGCGAGCGCGTTACTTTGTGGTGCTCGTGAAAATCCCGAATCGCCCAGCAATCGGACACCACATGCCCCGCAAAGCCCCACGTATCGCGCAATAGGTCTTTCAATAAGAAAAAACTGCCGCAACACGGCTCGCCGAGGGTTCTGTTATAGGCGCCCATGACGGATTCAACGCCGCTTTCCACGAGCGTTTTGAACGCGGGAAGATAGGTTTCAAACAGGTCTTTCCGCGAAACCTCCGCGTTAAATTCGTGGCGGCGTTTTTCCGGACCCGAATGTACCGCAAAATGTTTAGCGCACGCCGCGACCTTCAAGTGTTCGCGGTCATCGCCCTGTAAACCCAGCACAAACGCGCGTCCGATGTTGCTGGTGAGGTACGGGTCTTCGCCGTACGTTTCCTGTCCGCGCCCCCAGCGCGGGTCGCGGAATATGTTGATGTTCGGCGTCCAGAAGGTCAGCCCCCAATACTGCCCGCGGTTGTTCCGTTTCACCGCCTCGTTGTACTTGGCGCGGGCTTCATCGGAAATAGCCGCGGCCACGCGCCGGACAAGCTCCTCGTCAAAGGTCGCAGCCAGCGCAATCGCCTGGGGAAACACGGTCGCAATGCCGGAACGGGCGACTCCGTGCAAGCACTCGTTCCACCAATTATATTCCGGTATGCCAAGCCGCGGAATCGCGGGACTCGTGTAAAGCAGTTGAGAGACTTTTTCTTCCAGCGTCATTGCGGAGACAAGCTCTTTGATTTTCGCTTCTCGCTGATCGCGCGTCATACCTGTTCCTCCGTCCGCGCCCTGCTCAAAGTTACCGCAGCCGTTACCACGATATCCTCAACCGATGCGCCGCGTGAAAGATCGCTGATGGGTTTGCGGAAGCCTTGTAAGAAGGGACCGAAGGCTTCCGCCTTGCCGAGACGCTGTACGAGTTTGTAGCCGGTATTGCCCGCCGCAAGATTCGGGAATACCAGCGTATTCACCGTTCCCTTGACCGGACTGCCCGGGGCTTTCTTGTCCGTTACGGACGGCACGAGCGCGGCGTCCGCCTGAAGCTCGCCGTCAAACAGGAAATCCGGCTTACGGGATGCGAGAATTTCAACCGCCCGCTGTACCTTCCCCACATCGTCAAACTTGGCGTCCGCCGAGCCTTTGGTGGAAAAGGAAAGCAGCGCGACAACCGGTTCAACGCCCAAGAATTCGCGGCAGGATTGGGCGGCGCTCACGGCAATATCCGCAAGCTGTTCATCAGTGGGATCGGGAATAACCGCGCAGTCGGAGAAGATCAGCGCCCCGTCAACGCCCCACGCCGGATCGCGGGTCTGGATGACGAAACAGGAAGACGCGGTTTTAGACGCGGCGCCCACAGTATCAAGACCGGCTTTTATCATTGCGCCGGTGGTGTTTTCCGCGCCCGCTATCATGGCGTCCGCATCTCCCAGATGCACCATCATGCCGCCCCAGTGCAGCGGCTCCACTATCTCCGCCCGCGCGGATTGGGGGGTCGCGGGTTTGGGTACCGGCTTGCCCGCTTTGAGTTTGGCCTCATCCTTTTCATGTTTCATCGCATAATAGGCGCGGCTGTAGGCGTCAAGTTTTGGCGACGACTCAGGATCAACGATTGCGACGCCGTCCAAGCTCACGCCTTCCCGCGCCGCCGCGGACCTGACGTCCGCTTCGTTTCCGACAAGCGTGACCGATCCGGCGAGCTTTTCATCAATGAGGATACGCGCGGCTTGTATGGTACGGGGTTCCGTCCCTTCCGCAAGCACGAGCCTTTTCCGCATGGAAGCGGCTTTTTCGCGCATAGTTTTTACAAAATCCATAAATATTACTCCTTTTATGGTATGTACGCGTTATATTCGCGTCCTGTGTTATAATAGCGCGTTATGGGTAATTGCACAAGGAGGGGGCGCGGCGGCGTATATAAGCGGCGCGTGTGTCGCCGCCTTTACCGCTCATAGCACGAATTTTAGTACCATAGAGGGAAGCGTTCTACATTTTCATCCGTTTAACTCCGCGCCCTAAGGTTTTGACTCCATGCCTTAAGGTTTTAACTCCGCGCCCTAAGGTTTTAACTCCGCGCCCTAGGGTTTTGACTCTACGCCCTAAGGTTTTGACTTTACGCCCTAGGGTTTTGACTTTACGCCCTAAGGTTTTAACTCCGCGCCCTAGGGTTTTGACTCTACGCCTTAAGGTTTTAACTCTACGCCCTAGGGTTTTAACTCCATGCCCTAAAGTTTTAACTCCGCGTCCTAGGGTTTTGACTCCATGCCCTAGGGTTTTGACTTTACGCCCTAAGGTTTTGACTTTACGCCCTAAGGTTTTAACTCCGCGCCCTAGGGTTTTGACTCTACGCCCTAGGGTTTTGACTCTACGCCCTAAGGTTTTAACTCCGCGCCCTAGGCACTGTTAGCAAATGAGTATTTTAAGGAAGGCGACGAGGATAAATCCGAGGAAGTTTATATCGGATTTTTCATACCTAACCGTAAGCCGACGGTTCTCTTTCAGTTTCCC
>JAISMJ010000045.1 GCA_031276815.1 Treponema sp. | reverse complement strand
TGAAGGGCTTGGATTTCAGAGAGCTTGTCTTCCGGCAGCCCCCAGACGGTTTTGTTCGCGGTGGAAACGGCAATGAGGTTTTCGCTCCACTCAAAGAACTCCGATTCTTTAGTCGGGATGTAATGTCTTCCAGACATAAAAAACTCCTTTACAAAAATATAGTCATCGCGTCATAACGGCGCGGATGCTTACAGTTTTAACGCCAACGCGGACGGCACTATCGCAGGCGCGGACGACACTATCGCCTGCGCGGACGGCGCTATCGCAGGCGCGGACGACCTTCGCGCCAGCGCGGACGACACTATCGCCAGCGCGGACGACCTTCGCGCCAGCGCGGACGACACTATCGCTGGCGCGGACGACCTTCGCGTCGGCGCGGACACCCTTCGCGCTGGCGCGGACGACCTTCGCGCCGACGCGGACAGCGTTATCGCCTGCGTGGACGACACTATCGCCAGCGCGGACAGCGTTATCGCTTGCGATAACGAGAGTAATGCATATGCTAACGAGACTGTCTATCAGCGCAGAGAAACTCGGAAAAAATGAGAAATATAAGGGAAACGCTAGAATCGAAAGAGCCGCGATTCGGGACGAACCGGCGCGGCGTGAGAAAAACCGCCCGCGCCCCGCCCTCTGCGGAGCGCGATGACGCGGAAATTCAGGGCGGCTTGTCAGGCTGCTATCTATATAATACTGTGTATCGGCGTCTGTGGGGGGGGGGGGGGGATCGTGTAATGCGTATTGGACGCGGAACGGCGCGAAAATACGGCGCGTATGTCTTTTTGTATAATGGATATGCGGCGTCTATGATATACAACCATGAGACGGAGATCGCGTATACTACTTGATATACTAGCGCTTCGCAGCGTGGAAGAACCCATTCCTTTAACTTTTTCCTTTTCAAAAGAAATATACTCTGGAATGTATCGTTCTGTCAAGACAGGATACGCTACCATTATAATATTATAAAAAATTAAAATTTAAAAATAAAAATCACGAGTATCCCTTGACGTATACATCGTCAAAAAAGGAGAACAGCGCAGCTGGTACGCGCCGCGGATAGACGGAGCAAACGCGCCGCTCGCCTTTACCCCGCAACGCCGCGATCACGCAGGGATACGGCGCGGGGACGGGCGGGAAATACGCGGCGCGGCGGAGATGAGGGATTCTCCTCATCTCCACGAATAAGAAGCGGAGCATTGGGGACGATGCGTCCGCCTCCCCGCAATGGCGCTCCCCCTTTGTATCGTTTCTTATCGGGTCGTTGACTACCGGACAGTCGTTGACTTTGAGCGTTTGGCGCGTTTCCGCAACGCCTCAAGGCAGGGTCTTTTGAATATCACCACGGAAAGCCCGTGATGTTCGATTTCAGCGCGGAGTTTCGCGGCGTTTTCTTCTATGAGGGGCGTCTTCGCTTCGAGTTCAAGCAGGCGTTCGGGCGCAACGCCGAGCCCCAGCACGAGGGGGCGCAGGTTTTCTGAGGGTACGATGGTTTCCTGACAGCCGGTCATGGCGACAATGGCGTTGTCAAGAATGACAAGCGTCATGTTCGTATTGGACGCGACCGCGTCAATGAGACCGGGTATGCCTGAATGGAGAAACGTCGAGTCTCCGATGACGCCCACGGCATGCCGGACGCCCGCATCAGACGCGCCTTTCGCCATGCCGACGGACGCGCCCATGCACACGATGGTTTCCGGTACCGAGTACGGCGGATTCGCGCCGAGCGAATAGCAGCCGATGTCCGCGGTAACGGCAACGGATTCAAGACCGGCAACCGCCTTCTTGATGGTCTCGTAGCTGTCCGCATGAGGGCAGCCCCGGCAGAGCTGCGGCGGGCGTCCGGGCAGCGCGGGTATGTCCACCCGTGACAGCATGGAGGCGCGGGGAGGAAGCCCCAGCGCCCGCCGCACCGTATCGGGATCGAGTTCGCCATAGCGGGGAACCGGCGCTTTTTCCCCGTCAAAACCAGCGAGTTTTCCGGCTACGGCGGTTTTTTGCGGCAGCAGCCCCCGCAGCCGTTCCTCAATAAACGGCTGCCCTTCCTCAATGACCAGCGCTTTCTCTGCGTTTCCGCACAGCGTTTGAATAAGCTCAACCGGAAGCGGGTACGCGCCGATATGGAGCCGCGCGGGCGCTGTTCCGCCCCTCGCCTTCACAAAGTCTTCTCTATTCTCGTCATAATAGTTTCCGCCCAGTCCGGCGGTGATCACCGCAAAAGACGCATCCCGTCCCTCAAGTTCCAGCGTGTTTCGCTGAACCGCCCATGCCGCAATAGCCGCCTGTTTTTCGATAAGCGCCGCGTAGTTCTTCCGCGCATGAGCCGGAAGCAGCATCCATTCGCGTTTGTTTTCAGACTTGGAAAGGGGGTTTTGCGCTCTTTCCCCGTGTAGCGCGACTTCCGCGCGCGCATGGGAAAGCCGTGTCGCAAGACGGAGCAGTACCGGCACATGAAACCGCCCGGAAACATCGAAGGCTTCCCGCGTAAAGGCGTAGGCTTCCTGCTGGTTCCTCGGTTCAAGACAGGGAATCATGGCAAACGCCGCGTAAAAACGGGAGTCCTGCTCATTCTGAGAGCTGTGCATACCCGGATCATCGGCGACCGCTATGACAAGCCCGCCCTTTATGCCGAGGAGCGCCCCGTTGACAAAAGGGTCAGCCGCAACGTTCAATCCCACGTGTTTCATGGTGATGATGCACCGCCTGCCGGCAAACGAGACGCCGAGTCCCGCCTCAAGCGCGGTTTTCTCATTGGTACACCACGAGGCGCGGAATCCCGCGCTTTCCCCATGCTTCTCATATTCGGCAATCAAAAACTCCATTATTTCGGTTGACGGCGTTCCGGGATACCCATACGCCGCGCTTATTCCCGCATGAAGCGCGCCCAGCGCGACAGCCTCATCCCCTAACAGGGCTTTTTTTTCAGTGTTATTCAAATTGTTCATACTGTATTCTCCTTACCATGGTTAATCTTCCGGAGGTTCCTTCCGGCATTTCTCACTATCTTTTGTTTGACCTGAACCTAATAACGCGAATATCCCTATCAAATCAATCCCCGCTTGCGCGCCGCTTGCGCGTAGCATTGTTGTTTGCCGGTATTATTATAGGCATATCCCGCATTGCTCCCGATTTCGCCTTCCTCTTCAGGCTTATCTTCTCCTTACTCTATGCCGTTAAATGTTTTTTCTAGTATCGCGTTATCCGGCGCTTTGGTCGCCAGCGATACAACCGGTACCACGATAAAGGGGACGGCAATCGCTATGGATGCGGCAAGCGGCGACTGCGCCGGGCCTAATGCGAAGAACAGCGTAATATCCAGCGCGGCGCCGGTAAAAAGACCGGCGTACGCGCCGGCTTTCGTTACCCGTTTCCAATACAAGCCGAGTATGTACGGCGCGGCGAATGCGCCCGATATGACGCCCCAGCTCAAGGACATGAGCGTAACGATGAAGCCGATCTGGAAGCGGGAGATGAAATAGGAAATAATGACGAAGACCGCGGAGAGGAGCCGCATCAGGGCGACCGAGCGGTCTTTGCCTGTTTTGGGATCGTTCTGAACCGGCGCTAAATCAATAGCGACAGCGGACGATGAAACCAGCACGAGGCTCGACAAGGTTGACATGGAGGCGGACAGCACGAGGAGCATGATCAGCGACAGCAGCGTCTCCGGCAGATTACCGGTGAGGAGCGCCGGTACGATAGAATCGTAGAGGATCGCGCCGGTGTGGGGATCGCGAGGCACGGTATCCGGCGTGAAAAACACGTGGGCGTACGCGCCGGTCAGATATGCGGCGGTTCCTATCATCAGGGCAAAGACGGTGGTAACAATCGCGGCTTTGGGAATCACCTGTTCGTTTTTGACGGCGTAAAACTTCTGGGTCATTTGGGGCAGCCCCCACGTACCGAAACTCGTCATAAATACCAGCGATACCACCGTCAACGCGCCGGGGCGGGCTGACGGCGGCACATGGGCTTGATAGTTCTCCGCAACCGCGCCGATCATCGCGGACAGCCCGCCGCCCTGTCCCGTAAGCGCCGCCATCATCGCGGCTGCGCCGAAAAACATGATGATGCCTTGAATAAAGTCAGTAACCGCTATGGCAAAGTAGCCGCCCAAAATCAGGTACACGCCGGTAAACCCTATCATGATGAGCAGCGCAATATCGTAGCGAATATGGAAAACCGCTTCGAAAAGATGCCCCAAGCCCTTAAACACAGACGCCGAATAGGGCAGCAGAAAAAAGAAAATAATGGACGCCGCAACCGCCTTGAGATGTTTCGCGCCGTACCGCGCCTGAAGATACTCCGGCATGGTCATTGCGTCGAGGTTCTGGGTCTGCCGCCGCGTGCGCCGCGCAAGTACAAGCCACGCAAGCCCCGCGCCGGCAAGCGCGTTGCCCACGGCGATCCATAGCGCGTTCAGCCCGAACTGCCACCCCTGCGCTCCCGCAAACCCAATAAAAATAACGGCTGAAAAGTACGACGTACCATACGCCGCCGCGGAAATCCACGGACCGAGGGTCCTGCCGCCCAAGAAGAAATCTCCGAGGGTCTTGGTTCTCCGCATCCCCCAGATGCCAACGCCTATCATAACGATTAGAAACACCGCAAGAAAAATTATGCCGGACATGATGAAAGAGTATACACCAACGGGAGTTACGCAACAAGAGGAGTATAGTACCGCCATGCGGACTTTTCTTAAAAACCTGTACGGAAAAATGACAATACATAAAAATGTAATGCCGTATGAACATGAAGAATATACCTGCACAGTACAACCTACGGAAGCTGTACGTATGAATGTGAGGTCTATTGAAGGAATGATATAACACTAAAAGAAAAGAAGCGTAACATACATGGGGAGAGGCGAAGCGTTACTCAATAAGCCGTTTCAGCACGCCGTCATTATGGCGCCAATCCGGCGCGGCTTTGACCCGCAGATCGAGTTCTATCTTCCATTCAAAGATGCGCTTCAATTCCTTGAGCGCGGCATGCCGTATGGAGCGGATCATGCTCCCGCCCTTTCCCACGATCATGCCTTTCTGGGACTCGCGCTCCGTGATGATGAACGCCCGCACCCACAGCGTTGTCCCGTTCTCTTTGAACTCCGCATCGGCGACGTCAACGTATATCGCATGGGGCAGTTCATCCCACAGCCGGTTTATGGCTTTTTCGCGGATGATTTCGGCGATGCGGAAGCGTACATCCTGATCCGTATAGTATTCTTCGGGATAGAACGCCTCGCCTTCAGGGGACAGGGCAAAGAGCGCGTCAAGAAGCGGCGCAAGCCCCTCCCGCTTCAGCGCCGATATGGTGAAGCAACGGTCTTCGCCTACGGACGGGAAAAATTTCCGCACAAACGCCGCAGCCGCCGCAAAATTCGCATCAGGGGAATCCATCTTATTGATCGCAAAAACCAGCTTTTCAGCGGGGTTTTCAAGAGCGTCCGCAAGATCGGCGGCTATCTTCTCCTCTTCTTCCGCCGGCGCGCGTGTCGCGTCAAGCACATAGAGGACGATCTCCGCGTCCGCAATGCTCCGGTCCGACACATCCTGCAATTTTTTGTTGAGTTTCTTCTCTGAAAGGTGTCTGCCCGGCGTATCAATAAACACGAGCTGCCCCTCCTCGCGGTTCACAATGCCCCGAATGGCGTTTCTGGTGGTTTGTGGTACCGCGCTGACGATGGCGACTTTTTCCCCGCAGAGGCGGTTCACTAATGTCGATTTTCCAACCGAAGGACGTCCGATCACGGCGATAAACGCCGCTTTCCGCATGTTTTTCACTGTTCTCTCGTTTTTATCGTATTCCATTTATTTCTTACGGTACTCCTCATACACTGCGAGCATGGAGGAAATAAAACGCTCTACGGAATACTTTCTGGAAATCGCTTCCGAACACATTCCCATCTTCCGCTTCATGTCGGGGTTTTCGAGTATGACAAGGGCTTTTTCCCAGAGCTTCGTATCATCTTCAACGGCATACCCGTTCTCCCCGTTAATCACCATATCGGCAATGCTGATGTCCGCTGCGGCTACAATGGGGCGCGTAGTTGCCATCGCCTCGATGAAGGTGATGGGATGCACCTCGCTGTGCGATGCGCTCATAAAGAGATCGGAGGCGGCATAGGCGGTTTTTATTTCGGCGGGCCACTGGAGATAGCCGGTAAAAATAATAGCATCGCTTATGCCGAGCCGGTAGGCATGGGTCTGCAATTCGTGGCGGTCAGGACCGTCGCCTACGAGCAGCAGTTTGGCTTTGGGGCGCGTTTCGTGGATACGCTTGAAATTGCCGATGAGCGTTTCCACATTCTTTTCAATGCCGAGCCTTCCGACAAAGATAATGACTTCATCGTCTTCCGCTATGTTGAACCGGCTTCTAAACGCCTTCGTGTGTATGGAAATATCTTCAGACCGTTCATAAAAAAGGGAAAGATCGATGCCGTTGGGAATAACTTTAATTTCCTTATCATACTCAACGCGCTCAAGAAACAGTTTGATTTTTTGAGACGGCGCGATAATACATTTTTGATTCCTAAATACGCGCTTGAAAAACGGTTTCACCTGAACAAAAAACTTCATAATTAAAGGAAGGTAATAGTAATAATCTTCATAATACGTGTGCACCGTATGCACATAGGGGATATTCAGCTTTTTACAAACCTTGCGGGCTGCCAGATACAGGCTGAATTCCGTATGCGAATGAACAATATCGAGTTTCAGGGAGCGGGCGATAAAGATAATCTCCTTTTCAAGAAAAATCCCTACACGGTGCTGGGGTTCGTTGAGAAATGGAAAGGAAGCTACCCTGAACACGCCTTCTTCATCGACAGCTTGGGGGTGCCGCACCGTGAAAATATACACCCGGTGTCCTGCTTTCTCCAGTTCCATTTTGAGCGTGCGGACAACCGTAACAACGCCGTTTATTTGGGGCACATAGGTATCCGTAAAAATTCCTATATTCATACTACACTCCGGTATGTTCTAAAATAAACTATTTTTGAAAATAATACAAGCAAAATCAACCATATCCGTATTAGGTATTACGGATACGGGGGAGAGGCGTACAGCCGTTCTTGGAACAAGTGCGAGCGCCAGCTTGCGCCGGTGTTTCGGCAGTTTATTATTAACCAGCGATATTTGCTTGCGCCGGCGAATATCCTGCGAAGTAAAAGGGGGTTTTTTACGCCGAAGGTGTGAGAGCTGATAAGCCGAAGGAGTATCTGCCGGCAGTATTCGGCACGGCGTGAGAGGAAGAGCATTATAGAAGGGACTGCGCTGCGGGGACGAGCAATTTGCTTGCGGGGATTAGCAATGAATACTTTGGTATTTCTAACCCCTCATGACACAGATACCCAACGCCCTGTACTCGTCCGGTAACATGGGCAAGAAAGCAGTTTCAGTCCTGTTTTTCCTCTCCAACCATGCGGATAACCTCTGATGAAAACCCTTCGCGCTTTAGTTTCTGCCGCCGTATGTGAAGCGGTTCAGCATCAAGCCTGTTTTTTGCGGCGAACTTTTTCAATAAAGCGTATTCCGTTTCACCATCAAGCGCAGCGTTTAAGGCTTCTTTTGCTGTTCCGCACGGAATTCCCTTATCGCAGAGTTTTGCGAGCAGCCTATTGGGGCTATCGGATTTGAGAGAAAGCCGCGATTGCACCCACAGGGCGGCATACCGCTCATCGCTAACGGCTTCTATGTCTGAAAGATGATCAATAACCGCTCTTACACAGGAAGGCGCATGTCCTCGTTCTTGCAATTTACGTGCAAGACAGAAGCTGTTTTGTTCAGCATGAGCAATGAAAGAGAGAGCGATACGTTCCGCCCGTAAACAGGCGTATGAAAATCGCAATTCGGCATCTTTGTCTTCGGATAGTTCAAACGGCGGCGTTATATGGGATATAAAATCTTCTTTTAGATAGACGGTTTTTATAGAAAAAAGTCTACCATCCGATAAACCTATACGGTAGATTTTCGGAGCATGTTCAGCTTGTATTGAGATAATGTTCACTTTCATCATATAAAACAGGCTGGCGTTCCCGACGTTCCGTACTGAAACGTGCGCTTCCGGGAACGGCAAGCGCACGATAAAGGATTAACGCTTAGAAAACTGGAATCTGCGCCGCGCACCGCGTTGACCGTATTTTTTGCGTTCAACCATACGAGAATCGCGGGTCAAGTACCCATTGGCGCGGAGGCTGGCGCAATTTCCCGGCTCGATCTGGCAAAGCGCACGGGCAAGCCCGTGCCTACAGGCGCCAGCCTGACCATGTGTGCCGCCGCCGTACACATTGATAAGGACATCAAACTTGTTTTCACTGTCGGTTACCATAAGTGGCTGACGCACCATTATAGCATGGTCCCTCTGTTGAAAATACTGGGCAAGCTCTTTGCCATTTATCGTGATTTTACCACTGCCGTCTTTTATGTAGACACGCGCAACCGATGTCTTTCTTCTGCCGGTTCCAATACCAAGATTTTTCATCAATCTACCTCTTATAATTCGATCTTTTCGGGATGTTGAGCCGCGTGGGGATGATCCGGTCCTGCGTAGACCTTTACGTTACTCATAAGTTTGCGTCCAAGCGGACCCTTGGGGATCATGCCTTTTACAGCCAACTCAAGGGGTCTTGTCGGGTGTTTGTCGATGAGTTTTTCAAAAGTTATGGACTTAAGCCCGCCCACATACCCCGTATGCCGATAATATACCTTGTCATGGGCCTTGCGCCCGGTAACTGCTACTGTATCTGCGTTTACAATTATCACAAAGTCTCCACATTCCTGATGAGGCGCAAATACGGGCTTTTCCTTGCCCCGCACGATAGCCGCCGCTCTTGCCGCGACTCTGCCGAGGGGTTTACCTCCGGCATCAATAACAAACCATTTCCGCTCAATTTGAGCAGGTTTCACAAATAGCGTTTTCATATCTTACCCTTTAATCAAAATTAATCAAAATTAGTCAACATCAAAAATAGGTCTATAGTATATGATACGATCCTCTTTTTTGTCAAGGGGGATATTCGGCGCTCCATGTCCCGCGCTCCTATCCGCCACCTCTGTTTAATGCCGCACCGGAAGCCGCCCTTATTTCGTCCCATTCATCGGGATATGGTTCAACATAAACACTTCCGGTCTGTATTCAAAGTGCATGGTATCGTAAAAAAGCCATTTGCCGCCCCATACAAAGCCGTACGACTCGAAAATCTTAACTACCGCATCCGGCGGGTGCAGGCGGTTTTTATAGGGAACAGCCCACCAGTCAACACCTTTCTGACTTGTCCAGAGCCAATAGGTCTCTTCGCCGCGCTGGGCTTTACTCTGAACGTCGATTGCAGCGCCATAGGAGTGAAAACTCCTATTCTGAACATCGGCGATGTTCCGCCAATTCCATGAGGAAACATTTGTTATGGTGTTTATCCACTGCCTCACCTGTGGGTTGATCATGGCTTCCGCATTGATGCGTTCTTCGATAAGGGCGAGTTCCTCAAGTATGGAATAATGAACAAGTACATTCCAACCCAGAAAGCGGATGGTCTTTACATGCAGATACGCCTCGTCTTTATTGGATGCCCGCCATAGCGTATCAAAGAAATGCTGTGAACGCTTTGTAAGCCGGGTGGAACGCCGCAACTGCATGTTCCTGTATTGAGCGCCTGTTTCGGCGTCAGGCGTTTTCCATTCGGGCAAATCCTTTGGGTAGCGGTAAAACGTCTGCGGGTCATACTCCGCTGCTTTCAGCCGCAGTTCTTCGGGCAGCAGTCTCCCGCTCGCATAGTAAAACCACGTGCCGTACACCTGAACCGCCCAATCGCCGTTTCTGAAAACCGCGTTCCCAATGCGATCGGGATATGCGGCGGCAAGGGCTTTCATCGTCTGTTCGCCTGTATTGGGGATTTGCCCATGAAGGAGATGCATCTGCATGAAAAGCAATAAGCAGAGAGAAATAAGCGGTATCCTTCGTCGTTCTGTATATGCTCGTTTCTTAACCGGTTTCTTAAAAAGATTAAAAACAGCTTGCAATGGTGCTTTCCAAGGTATCAAGGTGTGGGGGAATACAAGCTGTCGGCTTACATTCTTTTTTGATCACGGCAAGTTTTTCGGGTATTGCTACTGTTTCTCCAAGCGTTTCAGAGACCACCTCCGCATACTTTGCCGGATGCCCCGTGGCGAGCACGACCGTATGATACTCTTCGTTTTTTATCTCGGCGCTTTTCTTAGCAGCCGCAAATGCTACCGCCGTATGCGGATCGAGCATGATGCCGTATTTCATCCACACCTCTTTCATGGTGCTACGGGTGGTCTCATCGTCTATTGATTGGGGGAAGACCATATTCCGCATCACGAGCGGGGCTTCATCATAGAACGAGACGAGGCGCTCGTAGTTGGATGGAAAGCACACGTCAAGGGCGGGTGAAATGGTCGTGAGCCGCTGTTTAGGGGTAATCGTTCTCCCTGAAAAGAAATTGGCAAACGCATTATTGGCGTTCATTGCGGCGACAAACCCGTTCACCGGCATACCGAATTTCCATGCGTAGAGTCCCGCAATGAGATTACCGAAGTTCCCGCACGGTACGCTGAATCGCAAATCGCTGGAAAGCCGCTTTTTCACTTTAATAAAGGCGTAGAGATAATAGAAGGTCTGAGGCAGCAGCCGTCCTACATTGATGGCGTTTGCCGTTGTTACGCTGTACCGTCCGACAAAATCCCTGTCCTTCATGGTTTCCGTAATCAGCCGCTGGCAATCGTCAAAAGTGCCGTCTATCTGAATGGGAAGGACGCCGCCCCCGTTTTCTACAAACGCGGCTTCGTCAAGCCCGTGAATGGTACCGGACGGATACAGAATGACCGATATGATGTTCTTTCTTTTATCAAAAGCGTGGGCAATACTGACGCCTGTATCACGGCGGGCAGCGGACAGTACCATAGTCTTTTTATCATACGGCGCGAATTCTTCTATAAGAGCGGCAATATACGCAATGCCAAAATCTTTGAATACTCCGGTCGGACCATTGTACAAGTTCAGTATAGAATAATGCTCATCCAACGGTTGCAGTTCCGGCTCAAAATCAAAGGCATCAATCGCAACTTCAGATGCGGTGAGCGGATTTAACTCTCCTTGAAGCAATACCGGCGATATGGCGGATAGTAATTCTTGGAATGTTGTTTCACTATCCATGTAAAGGAAAAACTGCCGCATATCCATGACTGAATCAAGGACATACAGCCCGCCTTCAGGCGGCAATCCGTTGAGAATCGCCTCTTTATAAGAAACTCGTGGTGTATCTGATAGAGTTGATCTAAATAACATTTGCTAATCCTTTCTTTTCTACGATCATAGACCGCGCTATACACTGCGCCGCACTGCACGAACACCTTCAACAACACTGCACGAACACTTTCAACAGCGCGGCACGAATAGTTCGTGCGGCGCGGAGCGGATATTACGCGCGCTCTATGACCGCTTTGAAATAACGCTTGACGCGCAATAAAAGTATACGAAAAACTATATTTTTCTCAAGCCCGCAGAGCGCTATCCATCACTGATACATGATCACGTACGGTCGCGGATTCAAGGCATACACATCCTTGGGCGTAAGCAGCGGACTGTCAAAACCCGCGCCCGGTATCTTGAAATTGTAAAACAGCTTGAACGCTTTAACCGGTAGATTGAGCGTTGGCTTTACCGGATTGCTCTCATTGTAATCATCAAAGGCGTTGGCTTTATACGAGCCGAGCTTCTGAGCCGGATTTCCAAAACCATCCGCGCAATGCACAAGCCGCACCATGCTAAAACCGGTTTTCAGCCCGGCGCGGTTCGTGATCATCCACGGCTTAAACTGGTGGATCACCAGCATCCGCTCGCCGGTGATAGCGTTTGCCTTCATGTAATCTTCCATGACCTGTTGAACCTGATTGATCTCTCCCGCTGTTACCACGCCGATTTCTTTCATGGGTTTGGTCGTGCGCCACTCGGGATCAAGGGCAAGATGAACGTTGGGATAGGCGAGATAGGGAAGCATGTTCTTTATAGCCGCAACCGGATCGTATTTACCGATTTGGTGATCGATGAAAACAAGCATATTGCGCTTCTGCGCGTAGCGTATGTACTTCATAAGAAGTTCATTGTTGATGATGCCGATTTCTCCTTCGGGCCACACGGTACCGTAAATGATATAGAATGCGGTGATAACGTTTCTGCCGCCCGCTTTCTTATATTCGGCGGCGAGTTTCGTAAGTTGCGCGTCCAACTCTTCCATTGAATACCGTCCTAAAATCCCCATGTTTACGGAATTCGGATGTCCATAATACGCCAAAATATCGTTATTCAGCAGAAGCGAGCGCTGATCCGGCGTTATGGGTTTTGAAGCCTCCATGTCCGCTTGGGTATACACCCAGTACGGTTTGCGGTCTTCTTTTGCCCGTTCCGCCGCAAGCGTATCGGCAAAGAGTATGGCGGGGAAAAGCCCGCGCTGTTCATCAATAGTTCGTATAGCGGGGGTGATTTGGGCTGCCAACGCAAAGGGCAGCGTAATAACAACAAACGACAGTACAAAAAGCTTGCGTGTATGCGTCATTAACACTGTTCCAGTTCCTGTTCAATGTCATCAAGGCGTTTTTTGAGTAAACCGATGGTCCGTTCAAGACGGGCTTTTTCTTTTTCAAGCCGATCCCGGGAAGGCTCTTCAAGAGAGGGCGCACACTGCATCTTTGCGGCAATCTTTACCGAATCAGGGCTTTTCCCGCCGAGCAGAGCTGATTCCGCGGCTGCGCGGGTATCCTCGTCCCTGATACCCGCCAGAAAACGCATGTTATCGGGCCCAACAAAAGGCGTTATGTTGTACTGATGCGTCTTTATGGCGGTCATAGCCGCAAGCCGGGGAATTCGCAACACGCGGTCAATATAATCCTCAAAACGCCCGCCGATCTTCTCACACAGATCGTGCGCTACTATTAGTTTCTCTCCGAATTCTTTAACCAGCGTTCCGTTTTCCGCAAGGTACTTTGTTCTGATAGTTTCGGTCAGCGCCGTCAGTTCAGGAGAAGATGCAAACACATTCCGGTAAATATGTTTAGCTTCGGCTTTCTCAAGGAGATTATGAAGAATAGCCCAGAATTCCGAAGTATGAGCGCGGGCGGAGAGCTTGCCCCCCCGCGTACATGCGTGCAGATGGTGAGCATATTCATGTATTGCCGTGTACAATAGAAGGTTATCATCGGTAAAGTTACGGTTGTGAATTACGATCTCTCTGGTCTCCGGATTGTATAACCCGTTCACCTTCTTACTTTTCTTGCCTGAAAATACCAGAGAAAACTCCAGCGGCGCGTCTTCTATAGCTAAAAGCTGCTCTTTGACGTGGTCTTGATTCACCTTGCCCTCCTCATACTGATTAGCGTAACATTATTCCAACTCACCGAGTTTTTCCATAGCCAGCACCGTAGCCGCAACACATGCGGTTTCGGTTCTCAGAGCCCGTTTGCCCATGGAAAGACGGATGAATCCCGCGCTTTCAAGTCCGGCGCGCTCACGGTCAGACCAGCCTCGTTCCGATCCTATGGCAATTACTAAAGGATGCCCAAGGGGGTTGAGCAGAGACAGAGAACCTTCGGGTCGTACGTTGTCCGTAGCGACAAGAATAGGACTGGTACGGAGGTTTCTATCTCTTCCTGAATCAACATAAGGAGACTGCCGATCCTTTTCCCAAGGACGCTCCGCAAGCCAGCCGTCTATGCTTTCATACGTGAGTACCAGCGGGATACGGGAATCGCGCGCCTGCACCGCTCCTTCAACAAGCGCCGCATGAGCGCCTCCATCCGTGAGCAATTTCGTATCGCGGTAACTTTTTTCGCCTAAATCCGTGCCGAGAAGGTCTATTGCCTCAACGCCAAGATTTGCAAGATCGCGCAAAAGACGGCGCAGTTGTATGGGGCGGGGAAAACCCACGCCAATACAAATCGGCAGACGCGGCGGCGGCGGCTCTTTGAGGTTAAGGGAGAAAACAATACCGTCAAGCCTGATGCCTTCAATAAGCCCCGTACCGAGATTCCCGCCAACGATACCTGCCTCAAACGTATCGCCGACTTGTTTATGCAGCACTTTGAGAAGATGCACAGCGCGTTCATCGCGTTTAGAAAGAGGCTTACCAATTTCAAGCGGCTCAAAAAGAATAATATTCACAGAACATTAACCCTTCTTTTGAGATAATTCTAAAATCAGCTCCACTTCACCTCGACCTATCTTCAGTGAGCGGGCAATCTCATCAACCGTCCAACCCTGATGCGCCAGCTTTCTCACATTCTCCCGTACGCCCACAGACGGAGCGTCCTTGCCCCTTGAACCGCCGGTTGCGTTGTCGTTTATCAAAGTTCCCATGAGCTTTATCTGCTCCTGAGCTTGTTTATTCAGTTCTTCAAGCCGCGTTTCAAGACGCGCAAGCCATTCGCGGGACGCCTGAGCCGATGCGATACGTTCATCAATAGCGGTAAGCGTTACATCCAGAGTCTTAATCTTATCTGCAGCGTCCTTTGCTTTCTCGCTTTCGGCAGCTAAAGCGCCGAGCGTTGAGCGGAATGAGATTACCTGCGAAGAAAGTTCCAGCAGTTCGGCGTTGATACGCGCTGCAGTCTGCTCGGACTCTTGCAGGGTTTTGAAGTTGCGGTCAATGCCTTCGTTAGTGATCTCCAGCGTCTGATTTTTGCGTTCAATACGCAGGTACCGTTCCTCGGAGCTTTCAAGCGCATCATTGAATTTGCGAATTTCAATCTGCATTGCCTGTAGTGTATCATCCGATGCCGAAAGCTGGGCGAGTTTCTCATCAACAGCCTTAGATGTCTGGAGCAAGCGGTTAAATTCGGTCTCCATTTGCTCAATACGGTGTTTTTCTGAAAGAAAACGGGTCATCTTTGCATTGACTTCGTCTTCAAGACGCTTGATCTTGATAAACTGGTTCTCAAGATCGGCTGCTTCGGTACGCCGCTGATCCAGACGGTCAAGATCATCTCTCAAGTCTTCGATGTGGTGTTCAAATTCATGCTTAAGCGTATCGGCGCGTTCAAAAAGGCTTGTTTGAGCGGTAAATTCCTTAATATGGCGATCCGCTTCCTTTATTGCCATGTCTAAACTCCGCGCCTGTTCATCAATACGAGAGAAAAGCTCTGCGCGGTGGGCATCGGCTTCCATGCGTACATCTTCAATAGAAGCCCGGACGTTACTCATGCGCTCATTGCTTTCCGTTATCATTTCCCTGTTGCGCTTGCGGGCTTCTTCCAATGCGGACTCTAAATCGCGAAGCTGGGCATTGAGGTTCTGCTTCCATTCGTCAATACTATTTTTGGATGTTTCAAAAAGCCCAGCAATCTCATTGCTCCGTCCATCAATATCATCCCGAATTTTCTTGATCTTGACTTCTATCTCCCGCTGGTTCTGCTTGAGTGTGTCCGCAATAACAAGGTTATGCCTCCCGATCTCGGATCGCACCGCAGCCTCTGCGGAACTACGGGCATCTTCCATATCGTGCCGGAACTGCTCTTTGAGGGAGAAAAGTGATTCGTCCGCGATCTGCATTTGTGTCCTGATGCCTTCTTCAAAGTTATCTGCATCTTCTTTGAGCTTCTCTAGTTGCGCGGTCAATCGATCGTTGTACCCGTTAAGTCCCGTCTCCAGCTTCTCGGTATAGGTGGTTTCGATACGCCTCCGATTGGACTCAGCATCTTCGGCTATGACAGTAAGTTGATTATCAAGAAACTGCTTCCATTCAGTAAGCCGCTGGTCTACGGCTTCGGTCCTTTGATTGAGATTCGTTGCAAATTCATCCTCGAACACTTTGAGTTTCTCAGAAACATCTCCGTAAACCCGCTCTTTCAACGCCGCAAGCTCTTGTTCCATACTTCCCATTTCATGCTTGAGCGATTCGGCATTGGCGGTAAACGAAGCAAGAACCGTCTTTTGCTCCTCTTCCGATGTTATTTCAAACGTGGAAAAATCGGACTTAACGCGCACTTCCGTCTCTTGCAGCAAAACGCGAAGCTCCTTTTCAAGCTGAACCGTATCCTCAGCCAAAAGCTCAAAACGCTGGAATTGTTCCGCCTGAGCCTCACGATATTCATCAAACTTAGCATCCGTTTCAAGCAGTACGCTTTGTTCCATATCTTCTGCCGCTTTTTGGAATCGTTCCTCAAACTTCTGTATTATCGTATCTGCGGTTGTTTCCATTTCCTTGAATTTCCGCTCAAACGCGGCGGTTTTCTCGTTAGATTGAGATTCGGCGACCTCAACCGCGTTTTTCATAGTAGACTCAATAGTGGAGAAAGTGTCAGACAGTTTATCCTGAATGTCTCGCAAATGATGTTCCGATTGGACGATTTCTTCCTCAAACCGCGTCTTAGTTTGACTGATTGCGGACTCCACATCAGCAAGCATATATTTGGTTTCGGCATTTACGGCTTCGGCAGCGGTACGAATACGCAGTTCAACATCTTCCACCGACATAGCAATGGAATTTTTGATATGATCCGAACTTTTATCAATTTCCTGTTGAATGTATCTCAACTGCCTTTCGGCATTCTCAACTTCGGTTTCCAAGCGAGATTTAGTTTCGGCAAAAGATGCGTCCAGTTCTGCTATACGCTCTCTGTTCTGTTCCCCAGAGCGCTCCTGTTCCATGGCAATATCATCCTTGGTTCGGGCTAACAGGGCTGTCAGTTCCGCTGTCCATCGTTTTGTCTGCTCATCACCGGACACAAAGGCAGCCTTCCACTGCTCTAGCCGGTCATTCGCGGCGTCTCTTGACTTGGCGTCGCTGTCTGCAATCGCAGTACTCACCGCATTCTCAATACGGCTGACTGTTCTGTCAAATTCTTCGTGAATAGACCGCAGTTTAGTCTCCGTATCAGTGATTTCCTCATCAATACGGCGTTTCGTTTCGGCAAATGAAGCGTCCAATTCCGCTATGCGCTCCCTGTTTTGTTCTCCGGCGCGTTCCAGTTCCGCCGTAATGCCGGACTTTGTCTGCGCCGCCAGCGCTTCCAGTTCCGCAAGCCGCCGCGCATGTTGCTCATCGCCGGACGCAAAGGCAGCCTTCCACCGCTCCAGCCGGTCATTCGCGGCATTCTCCACTTTGGCATCTGTATTGGCAACCGCAGTACTCATCGCAGCCTCAATGCCGCTCATAGTTTCATCAACCTTCTTCTCAATACTGTGCAAATGAGACTCTGTTTCCGCTATTTCGCTTGCAATACGTCCTTTAACTTCGGAAAAAGACACCTCTAAGTGTGCTACACGCGCCTTGTTTTGCTCATCAACGCGGTCAAGTTCTGATGAAAGAGCTTCCTTTGTCTGCGTCCACATTGCTTCCAATTCTGATAGACGCTGCGTGTTCCTTTCATCAATACGGTCTATATCACCATTAATGCCGGCTTTCACCTGTGCAAACAGGTCTTCCAATTCCGCAAGCCGCCGAACGATGTGTGCGTCTTCCGCTTCAAACGTTGATTTCCATTGGACAAGGCGGTCATTTGCGGCATGTTCCGCTTTAATGTCTGTCTTACTCACCGCATCGCTCACTGCGGCTTCAATGCGCGTTACGGTCTCTTCAAACCGCTCCCGGAAAGCCCGCATCCGTTCTTCGGCTCTCGCTATCTCTTCGCCTAAACGAGCCTTCGTATTGGTAAAAGAAGCGTCAAGTTCCGCTATGTGCAGCTTATTCTGCTTCTCGGCGGCATTACATTCAGCCGCAATAGCAGCTTGAGCGGTACTCACAGCTTTTGCCATATCTTCTTTCAATCCGGCGCATGCCGTATTAAGCCGTTTATCCATGTCACCTATCGCCTTATTGGTACGGGCATCGGCGTCGCCGATTTTACCGTCAAGCGCGTTCGCTTCCGTAGCGAATTTGTCTTGCAATTCCGCAATTACTGCATCGGTATGAGCGCGCTCTTCATCAAGCTGCTTATTGAAGGCTTCTATTTCAGAAGCAAAATGACTCTTCGCCTGTGCGGTTATCTCTTCAAGCTCCTCAAGAATTTGCTTTGCCTTCGTATCCTGATTCTCTGACTCATGCAGCCACCGGACGAGTTTTGCATCGGCTTCGCTTGCTATTTTTGCATCTACGGCAGCCGCCGTCTTTGCTATGCTGTTCTCCAATTCCGCAATGGCTTGTTCCGTATGTGCATGAGCGCCGTCAAGCTGCCGCCTGATATGTTCCATTTCTGTCTCAAGCTGCGACTGGGTAACATCATGGGATATTTCTAGTTCGTGTAATAACCCCTTGAGTTTTGCCTCCGTATTAACGGCAGCTTGTTTCCATTCTTCAAGATGTCTATCCGTATGCTCAAGCATCCGTTTTTCGGCGGCTGCGGCGGTCTCCTTGAGACGAACTTCTATGAGGGAAACGGCATCGTTGGTTTTGCTTTGTATATCAGTAAGCCGTTTATCCATGTTCTCAAAAGAACGGCAAATGTGTTCAAGGTTTGCGTCCGCTTCTTCAGACACCTTTGCTTCGGCTTCTTGAGCCGTATTGAAGATTTGCTGCTTCAGCAGGACAATATCATCTTCAGTCTGTTTCTTTGTGTCTTTGAGCCGCTGTTCCAACACTGTACACTCATGTTCAAAAAAGTCTTTTATCTGTATGGAAGAAGCCTCAAGACCCGCCAGCGTCTTCTGTAGATTCGCATCCGCATCAAGGGCAACCTGCCGCCAATTGCCAAGTCTTTCATCCGCCCATTCCATCACCTTTTGCTCCGCAATACTCGACGCATTGGTAAGCCGCTCTTCCAAAGTCGTGATAGTGTCATCCATGCGCGTCTGCGTCTCTTTCAATTTCTGCTCAAGCGCGTCGTTTTGTTCAACGATATAGGAACGTATGTTCGCCACGGCATGTTCCACTTCCGACAATACCTGTTTAGAGTGCGCCTCTTTTTCATCGGCGGTCGTCATCCATTCGGCTTGCTGGGTCTTGAGCAATGCGGTTACTTCTTCAACGTCGCGCGACCATCCCTCCAAGAAACGCTGCCGCTGCTCTTCAATGTCCTTACTGCCGGTATTCCAGCTTTCCTCTTGTCTTGTTACAATGCCGTCAAGTTCGGCAAGCCGCTCCCGCGCATGTTCCTGATGTATCCTGAAATTCTCTTCTATTGAGTGTTGCAAGCGCTGGATACGATCCTCAGACTGCGCCTTCAATTTAGCAAGAACCGCCTCTTCCATCCGGTCCGCCGTTACCCCCGCGCGCTCGGCAGCCTCCCGAAGGGTTTTGTTGATCGCCTCCATGTCTCTAGCAAGATTTGCGGAACGCACCTGCTCGGTTTTTTCAATCGCTTCCCGCTGCTCCGTAACGTTGCGCTGAACCCGTTCAGCTTCGGTCTTGAGCGCGCCAATAGAAGACTTAATGTCGGTAAGCACAGTATTTGACAGTTTCGACAAGGCAGCCGCGTTATCCCGTTCAAAGCGCTGTTTCAGTCCGGCAAGCTCTTTTTCAAACGCGCCCAATTTATCACGGGCATCGGATACCTTTTTGTTAACCGTTTCTACAAAAACCGACTCGGCGCCGATACGATCCAAGTTTTCCTGTACCAAGCCCGTCATGCGTACCAGTTCTTCCAAAGAAGCGTCATAGGCATTTATACGCTCATCGATCTTCGCTATAGCCTTTGCCTTTTCCGCAAGCTCTTCTTCGGTCAGCTTGAGCTTATGCATCAATTCCTTGGCGGCTTTCTGCTGTACATCAAGGTCGATACTGTAATCTTTGACCGCGCTTTCTTTTCCGGCTACAAACGCGGCAAGCTCATCTTTGAGGTGTTCCGCATACCTGCGAACCTTATCCAGAGAACGGTTTCGTTTATCAAGCTGACGGTACAAAAAAAGCACTACTCCAACGATGAGGAGCGTTATTATATTTCCTATTATTGCCATCCGGTACTCTCTTTTTTATAGTTTTAGCATGAGGTTATGTTATCACATAATCACATAAATAGCGATAGTCACAAAAAACAAAATTCTTATCATCAACAGGGGTATGACCATAGTGTAACGGGAAGGGGACCTTCAGGGCGGTTTTCATACCCGCATGAGCGGCGCCGGCGACGTCATACCGCCTGCTGTTACCGGCATAGAGTATCCGCGCCGGACAGGTGCCGAGCGTTTCCGCCAACGCCATAAACGGCTTTGGATCGGGTTTGAGCCTGCCGATCTCTTCGGAGCACAGCGCCGCATCCCACATCCCCGAAAGCCCCAGCGCTATGAGTTTCTGTTTAAGCGGAAAATCAGATAACAGTCCCAGCTTGAGCCCTTTCCGCTTCAGCGCCGCGAGTACTTCCGGCACATGGGGAAACAGCCGTACATTCTTAAACAGCGGCTCCCACCCCCGGTAAATAAGTCGCTCAATGCTTTCCCGCATTGCCGCGACCTCGGGCTTATCCGCATGGCGGTCCATTATATGCGCCATCAGAAACGCCTGCGCCTCATAAAATTCCTGTTCATACAGGGGGTCTCCGACTCGTGTGGAGCGCAGTATGGCGCGGGCTTTCCCAAAGGCGCAAAGCAAGCGGTGATGGCGTACCGCAAAAGGAAACAAGCGTATGTAAAACCGGTAATTAGGGTAGAGGGTACCGTCTAAATCAAATGCAACGGCGTCAATATCTAGCATGGGTATATCATAATGCAATATGCGGAAAAAGTATAGTCATAGAAGGAGAACTATAGGTATACGATGATGAACATACACATAACAGGGAAGGTCAGAATCTAGCCGCATCCCGAACAGCATGTTTTCATCTAAACAGACGCTTGTCCGCCGCCGCTTTTTGCATACCCGCCTGCGCGGTGGCAGAACATTCGCGCCGCACTGATCGAAGTGTTCGCGCAAGATTGTTGAAAGCGTTCATTCGTCATTGTCTAAAGCGTTCATGCAGTGTTGTTGAAAGTGTTCGTGCGTCATTGTCTAAAGCGTTTATACAGCACTATCTAAAGTGTTCATGCTCCATGTCTAAAGTGTTCATTCGATATTGTTGAAAGTGTTCATGCTTCATTGTCTAAAGCGTTCATGCAATGTTGTTGAAAGTGTTCGTGCTATATCGTCTAAAGCGTTCATTCGTCATTGTTGAAAGTGTTCATATCCCATTGTCTAAAGCGTTCATACCTCATTATCTAAAGTGTTCATTCATCATTATCTAAATCGTTCATGCAGTGTTGTTGAAAGTGTTCATATCCCATTGTCTAAAGCGTTCATTCGTCATTATCTAAAGCGTTCATACCTTATTGTCTAAAACGTTCATGCTTCATTATCTAAAACATTTATACAGTATTATCTAAAGCGTTCATACCAAATTGTTGAAAGCGTTTCAACTGCATTGTTGAAGGTGTTCCAACAGCGCGGTTGAAAGTGTTCGTGCAAGGCTGCACGAAGTGTTCGTGCAACACGGTTGAAGGTGTTCGTGCAACGCGGTTGAAGGTGTTCGTGCAAGGCTGCACGAAGTGTTCGTGCAACGCGGGCGCCGGCAGCGCACACGCCCGTACCGGCGGATGAGCATGGAGCAGCGGCTCTAGCCGGTGAGATACGGCGCGTAAAGGGCATGAAGGGCAACCGGTAGAGATGCGCGGGCATACAGTCCGGAGACAGTTCGCTTGGAATTCGATAATGAAACAATTGACAAATAATCAAATGCGGCATATAGTTTTAGAAATAACGCCCGTATCATACGTATCATAAAGAGGAAGTCAAGAACAGGTACAAAATGGAGCGGTACCGGAAAGAGATACCGTTGCGGTGACAGGACGGGGCGCATAAGGATAGGGGAAGCGCCGGCTGCCCGTGAGCGTAGCGGCGAAACTCCGGCAAGCCAGCGGTTGTCCGGGGGTAGCGCATATACAAGTAGATTCCTATGGCTACAGCCAGTAAGGAAGGATAAAAAGTGAAAGGAGGATAGTATGAAAATTGGGATGAGGCTGGTGGTGGTCATCAGCATTATCAATATTATTAGCATTAGTCTTTTAGCCGGACTTACGATTGTTGAATCGCGGCAGGAAATCGTCCGTTTAACGGACGATCAGGCGCGCGTTATTGCGAAACAAAGCAGTGAACACATAGACAAACGGCTTAGCGAATATATAGATGCGGTGCGCTCCCTCGCGCAAATCATGGAAGGGTATAAACGGATACCCGCTGAAGAACGGCGGGATCGCTTCAATTTCCTGTTGAGCCAGATAGCCGGCTCAAACACGGGCGTCAGCGCATGGACCTACTGGGGACCAAACCTGCTTGACGGCTTGGATGAACAATACGTCAATACGCTCGGAACTAACGGGAACGGGCGATACAGCATTATATGGTATAACGTACCGGAAGGATTCGCTGCCGAGAGTTTACTGCGGGAGTCTTGGCAGGAAGCCCTGCAAATGAAGATCGACGTGGGGCGCATATTTGAGCCTTTTATCTATGAAACGACCGGAGTAACCTATTTGTCGACCAGTATTAGCGTTCCCATAAAAGATAACGGAACGCCTGTCGGCTATGTAGGGTTCGGGTTTGAATTGTCGGCGATACAGGCTATCGTCAATGAAATTAAACCCTTCGGGAACGGGCATGCGCTGCTGTTCAGTTCGGGCGGGTTCATTGTCGGTCACAGCGACCCCGGGCGGCTGGGAAAAGATATGCGGGAGTCGGAGCAGGATACCTTCGGACCCTACCTTGAGACGATGGTCGGCGCGGTTACCACAGGAACCGCCGCCGCCGTCTCCTACCGCCCTGCCGGTTCCGATAGCGTCATGCAGTATTATGCGGTGCCGTTTACCATCTCGTTTTTCCCGCAAACGTGGACGCTGGTTGTCGGCGTTCCACGGGATACCATCATGGCGCCGGTCTACCGGATGATTAGGATTTGCATCATCATCGGCATCCTCACCATTATCCTTATGTCCGCGGGCGTCATCCTCACCGCCCGATCTATCAGCAATCCGCTTGCCCATACGATGGCGGTTCTTAAAGACATTGCCGAAGGCGACTTGACCAAAGAGATCACGATACATTCCCGCGATGAACTGGGCGACCTTGCCCATTACTTGAACTTCACCGTAGACAGCATCAAGCGGCTTGTCCTCTCCATACGGAAGGAAGCGGACGTCCTCTCACAAACCGGCGTGGACCTTGCGGCGAATGTCGCGGAGACCGCCGCGGCTATCAACGAGATAACCGCGAGCATTCAGAACATCGCAGCCCAGAGCGGAAAGCAGGAGGTCAGCGTCAAAAACACCGAACAAACTATGGGCGAGGTCGTGAAGAACACCAAAATGCTCAACATCCAGATTCAGAAGCAGACTGATCGTATCAGCCAATCGTCTTGGGCGGTGGAAGAAATGCTGAAAAATATCCAGAACGTTACGCAGACGCTCATGGGTAATGAGAAGAATATAACCGGACTTGCCGAAGTGTCCGAAGTGGGGAAAAGCGGGCTGATGGAAGTGTCGAGCGATATTCATGAGATAGCGAAGGAATCCGAAGGGCTGCTGGAGATAAACGCGGTGATGCAGAACATAGCGAGCCAGACGAACCTGTTAAGCATGAACGCGGCGATAGAAGCGGCGCACGCGGGAGCCGCCGGCAAGGGCTTTGCGGTCGTGGCGGATGAGATACGGAAGTTGGCGGAGTCGTCCGCTAATCAGTCGAAAACGATAGGCGGCATGTTGAAGAAGATAAAGGGGTCTATCGACAAGATAACGAAGTCAACGGAAGGGGCGCTGCTAAAGTTCGAGGCGATAAACGAAGGGGTGCGGATGGTAACGATGCAGGAGACGAATGTGCGGAGCGCGATGGAAGAACAGGATGCGGGAAGCAAGAGCATATTGGACGTGATAGTCACCTTGAAAGCGGTAACCAGAGAGGTGATAACAAACGCGCAAGCAACGGCAGGCAAGAGCAGGGAGGTGCTCAACGAGAGCAGGGCGCTTGGGGAGATAACGGAGGAGATAACCGGAGGGATGAGAGAGATCGCGGTTGGAGCGGAACAGATAAACCAGGCGGTGAACTGCGTAAACGACATAAGCATAGAGAACGAGCGGCAGATAAAGGCGCTCATGGGGGAAGTATCGCGCTTCAAGGTGGAGTGAGCGGCTGCGGGACGGATGCCCATTCCGCGAATAGCGCCTCTATCCGGTGAGATACGGCGTTTAAGAGCATGAAGGCGGGCGGCGGCGGCGTTATGGAATTCCTTCATGAAGCGATTGACAAATCACCGCATGCGGCATATAGTCTTTGCAGTAATATTAGTATTAACAAAGGATTAAAGAAATGTACCCATGGCGCAGCTTGTTTTCCATAGTACTCAACAGCCTACTATCTATTCCGCGGGAGCGATGACGATGCCTCCCTCTACCGCGCCGCATCATAACGGCGTTATGTCCCGCTTATATCATGTAGTTAATGCTGCGTCTTTCACTATAAGGAGTGTAGTATGAAAATCGGAATGAAGCTGGTGGTTGTCATCAGCAGTATTAACCTCATCGGTATAGGTCTTTTAGCCGGTGTTACAATTATTGAATCGCGGCAGGAAATCATCCGTTTAGCGGACGAACATGCGCGGGACATCGCGATCCGGAGCAGTGAACGCATAGCGAAATGGTTTGACGGTTATCTCGCCACGACCCGGACTCTTGCCCGAATTATGGAAGGCTACCAGACCATACCGGTTGAGCAACGGCGGACGAATCTTACTATGATGCTGGAACAGGTTCTCACGGCGGATCCCGGACTTTCGGGAGTGTATGCTAACTGGTCCCCGAACGGGCTTGACGGAATGGACGAGTTCTATGCCAACACACCCGGAACCGATGGAAGCGGACGCTTTATTCCCGCGTGGTCATGGGTCAATAAC
>JAISMJ010000038.1 GCA_031276815.1 Treponema sp. | reverse complement strand
TTTTTGTAATGAAAATATTCTATTCCATGTTCTTTCTTTGAGTCCGCTTGTACAAAAAAGCAATTTATGAGTTTAGTACCCGCTTTATGTGATAAATCATCAAACCCCCAATACGGTTGCGGATTTAATTCATCAAGTCCGCCATAGTTAATGAACCATGAGATTGTTTATCAGTTTTAAGCTTTTATGTAATTGCAACTGAACAACAAACTTAAAGCCGTCAGGCGTCAAGTATATATTTTTTTCCGTTCTTGCCATTAATCCTAAATCAATGGCGTAATTAGAATACATTCTCGCCCCGTGCTTTTGCGCTTTTTCCGTCTGCCAATCATATATTTTTCCTGAATACAGGGTAAAATATTGTTCAAGTTGTCCCAATGAAACAGGATACGAGGTTTTTGATAATTCAAATACACATTCAACCATTGAAGCGATGCCTAACGTAACGGAAGAGTAGTAGGGATTTTCAACTACATGGGTTTTCAAGATTGCGACTTGTTCTTCGCTCAACGCATTATCAAAATAAGCGTCTTTTGCGGCGGCATATTGCGCGCCTCGTTCAGATAACGCAATATAGTCATTGTTAGGAGACCACTGTACTAAACCCAATTCATCCGCAAATTTTATTTTATTGTAGAGCGTTTTAGGCGATCCTCCAATAATAGTCCGCAAATCCTTTATAGAATGGGTCCGCTCTATAGAATATATACCGGTATGTATCAAATGAATATTCCAAATGCCAATGTCTACCGGTTTTTTTTCTACAAAAGAACTGATAGGTTTTAATTTTTCACGGTAAAAATACTGCAATATTGTTTCAGGATCATATTTTTTACAAAAAACGCCTTCGGATTCGGCAGCTTTTTGATTAGCGTCGCTTATTTCCGGCAATAACAAAAATGGCTGAATAGAGCCTTGAATCAGTTTTCCTTGCTGTTGAAATAATTGCAAATCATTCCGGTAATTTACTACTTGGCGAATGAACTTTTTTTGAAACGCCGCTACTTTTAATTCAATTAACAACAGGTCTTTTTGATACGCATACAGCATATCCAGCCGTCCCGACGGCACTATAATTTGTCTCCCTATAAATCGCGGCTCTTTTTCTACCTGTAATGTTTCTTTCATTAACGCCGGAGAACTGATGAGAATATCTTCTATCTGCGTCTCTCGAATGTCCATGTATCCTATTCTTTCACGTAGGGGTAGAATTCTTGCGCGGTACAAATTTTTCTCTCAATAAAAAGAGATTCGACGGATTCCCGTACCTGCCCTATCATGTCAATATCCCACTGTAATTTTCTGTCAGTAGGATTTAAAGATCGCAGTAATTCAAAAATTGAATTATCAACAAAATCTTGCCGCATTATTTGTTCGCCGGTTAATTCCATGCGCCGCCGCATCGCCCGTCTTTCATGCCGTTTCCGGTAGAATTTTTTAAATTATACGGTGGTGAAGTAACCGCCAAATCCAAACATTCGTCAGGCATTTGTTTCATAAAGGAATAACCCCGCTCACACCAGCGTCTTCGCAATGCGTACAATGTCGGCGAATACGCCGCCCGCCGTAACCTGCGCGCCGGCGCCGGGTCCTTTTATCACCATGGGCAGGGCGGCGTACCGGTCTGTGGTAATGACGACGATATTGTCCGCGTCCGTCAGCGACCGGAAGGGGCTGTCCGCGCTTTCCGCGCGGATGGAGATCGACGCCGCGTTGTTTTCGATAACCGCAACATACCGGAGCGCCTTGCCCCCGGCTTCCGCAGCCACACGCCGCCGTTCAAAACCCGCGTCCGCTTTTTCCAGTTCCGCAAAAAAGGCGTCTACAGTGGAAGCCTCGAAACAAGACGCCGGCAGTATCGGCTCAATAGAAACAGCGGAAAACTCAAGCGGCATACCGCACTCGCGGGCAAGCACGAGCGCCTTACGCGCCGCGTCCATGGCGTTAAGATCGTCGCGGGGATCGGGTTCGGTATAACCCTTGGCTTGCGCTTCCCGCACCAGCGCGGAAAACGCCGTACCGCCATCAAATTTATTGAAAATATAGCTCAACGTGCCGGAAAGCACGGCTTCTATGCGCCTGACGTGATCGCCTGAAAGGAACAGATCGCGCAACGTGGAAATAACCGGCAACCCCGCGCATACGGTCGTCTCATATAAATACGGTATGCCCCGCGTTCTGGCATATCCGGTAAGCTCTTTATAATAGTCAAGCGAACCGGAATTCGCCCGTTTATTCGGCGTAACAATGGGAATCGACGCTTTCAGAATGGCGGCGTATTTAGCGGCGACCGTATCGCTTGCGGTACAATCGCAGAACGCCGTATTCGGCAGGTTCATCGCCTTCATCAGCTTGACGAAAATCTCCATATCAAAAGGGGCGGCGGTCCCCTGTTCCCCAACCGGAGCTTCGCCCTTCAAAATAGCCTTCACCTGTCCGGGATCTATCCCTTCCGCGCACAAGAGCATATTTTTTGAGTCCGCGGCGCCGGCTACATTGATGCGTATCTTGTGTTCCGCTGCCAGCGCCATGCGGTGGCTCGCAAGTTGTTCAAGCAGGGCGCCGCCGATAAGACCGATGCCCACCAGAAACAGATTGACGGAACGGATGCCGGACAGGAAAAACGCCTCGTGTACCGCGTTCATCGCCTTCGCCTCATCGCGGGCGGGAATGACCGCGGATATGTTCAATTCCGATGACCCTTGGGCAATAGCGATCACGTTGATCCCGTTCCGTCCCAGCGCGTGAAAAAACTTTCCGGCGCACCCCGACGTTTTCCGCATTTGGGCGCCCACGACCGCAATGACCGCAAGGTCCCGCGTCGTCTCAACCGTCTCAATGATGTCCCGTTCCAATTCTTTTGCGAACTCGTCCCGTATCGCCGCTTCCGCATCGTCGCTATCCTGAGGCAGCACCGCTAAACAGATAGAATACTCGCTTGAGCTTTGGGTAATCAGGATGATGTTTACCTTTCTGCGGGCAAGCGCGGTGAAAAGACGCGCCGAAAAACCCGTAACGCCCACCATGCCCGCGCCCTGCACCCGTACCAGCGCCGCCTTATTCAGCGAAGAAATTCCCCGTATGGGGTAGCTTCCCGCCTTGGCGTTGTTTTTTATCCATGTTCCGGGAGTATCGGGGTTAAACGTATTGCGTATATGGATAGGTATGCCTTTTATCAGCGCGGGGCGCATGGTCGGCGGATAAATGACTTTTGCCCCGAAATGGGAAAGCTCCATCGCTTCGGCATAAGAAATCTCCTCGATCCGGAAAGCGTCGTGTACGAGCCGCGGATCCGCCGTGAGGATGCCGTCGACGTCCGTCCATATTTCCACGGTTTCAGCCTCAAGCGCCGCCGCGAACACAGCCGCAGTCAAATCGGAGCCGCCCCGCCCAAGCGTCGTGGCAACGCCGCTCATTGTCGAACCGGTAAATCCGGTCGCTATATGCACTACATCAGAGCATACTGAAGTATTCCCAATATGGTTGCGTATCGCGGCATACGTCTCTTTTTCCAGAACGCGGGCGCGCCCGAACTGATCGTCCGTTTTCACTAGCGTTCTCGCATCAAGATACGCCGCGCGTATGCCGTGCGCGGTAAACACTTCGGCTAACAGCGAAGCCGCAAGCCGCTCCCCGAACCCCATCACCATATCCAGCGTTCTCGGCGACAATTCGCCCAGCGCGGAGACGCCTTCCAGAATTGTTCCCAGTTCCGCCCAGAGCTTGTCTATGGTGAGAAGCGCATCGGTTAATTGTTTTCCGGACAAAAACGCGGCGATTAAATCATAGTGCCGCTTGCACAGCGCTTCCACGCAGTCCGTATATTCTTCATTACGCGCACAGGCTTTCCGCGCTATATCGATCAAGGCGTCGGTAACGCCCGATAACGCGGAAACCACCGCGACCCGCGTCGTACCGGCATGTTCTTTGTCTTTTAAAATCGCAATAATATTTCTGACGGATCCATGAGTTCCAACCGATGTACCGCCGAATTTTATAACACGCATGGAGGAAAGTATACTGATTTGAGGGTACTAGTGCAAGTATACCCGCTTGCACACACCGGAGGCGTTGTTATAAGAGCCAACACCGCGCCATTACCAATACAGTAAGGATTTCGCAATGGTCCCTAGACATATAACTATCAAAATTAGCTAGACTCGCGGCTTCGCTTTCCGCTTCGATGGGTCGGCAACCAAAGCAAACAACTGAGCATCCGTCCCTTGAATGGAAATGAGCGTTATGGCGAAGTCTTGCTATTATTCTGATAGTATACGGAGGATCTCTTCCGGAGTTGTTGCGCGGAGGATCTGATTTCGCTTTTCTTCGCTCTTAAAAAGCAGACTCACCTCAGCAAGAAATTGAAGGTGCGGACCTGTCTGTTCAACGGGAGAAAGCGTCATAATGAAAATACGGCACGCCTTATGATCCAAAGCATCAAAATCAACAGGCTCATCTGAAACCCCAATACAAGCAACCAAGTTCTGTAACGTTTGACTCTTGCCGTGCGGGATCGCTATTCCGTGTTTCATACCTGTAGACATCTTGGTTTCCCGTTCCATAACTGCCGCAAACGCAGCGGAGCGGTCAGATATCTTATCTGCCGATACTAATATATCAAGCAATTCGTTGATAATCTCTTCTTTTGAAGAACCTTTTAGGTGCAAACAAATTGTATCTTTAGTAAGCACACTCTTTAAATTGATACTCATGTTAAAAGTATAGGCGTATATTAATCAAAAGTCAAGTTTTTTTACTCTTTTTCAAGTTTTTATAAGTGAATTTGAAGCGCCATGTACGCGGAGTTCCTCTATCGGGCTATGTCCGCAGAACCCGCGCAACAATAGATAACGCACTCGCCTCTTTTCCCGCTTTGTGCTATTATCACCGCATGGCATATACCGATCTACAGCACTTCATTACAACGCTGGAACATGAAGGAGAAATCAAACGTATCACGGCGGAGGTTGATCCCGTGCTGGAAATCAGCGGGATTGCAAGCCGCGTTATGAAAGAAGGCGGACCCGCCTTGCTCTTTGAACGGGTAAAAGGTTCGAAGTATCCTCTGCTCATTAACGCAATGGGGAGTGAACGCCGTATGGCGCTGGCGCTGGGCGTACAGAGTCTTGACGCAAAAGCCGCCGAACTTGAAGACCTTATCGCGTGGATGTGGCGCACAGCGCGGACATTTTCCGGTATGCCCGCCGCCGCGCTTGTCAAAACACTGCCGGACATTCTGCCGGAACTGCCCCATCTCCTGAAACACGGCATGAGCCTGTTCCCCAAAACGTCGCGTCATCCGCTCTGTCAGGAAGTCATTGATGATGAAGCCGGCTTTGAAAGCCTGCCGGTCCTCAAATGCTGGCCGCTGGACGGAGGACGCTTTCTCACCTTGCCTCTTGTTTGTACGGAGGAGCCGGAAACGGGCGTCCGCAATGTGGGCATGTACCGTATGCAGGTTTATGACAACCGTACTGCGGGTATGCATTGGCATATCCACAAGGACGGGGCGCGTTTTTTTGAAACATACCGGCGGCGCGGGCAGAGAATGCCGGTTGCCGTTGCTTTGGGCTGCGATCCGGCGGTAACGTACGCTTCCACAGCGCCCCTGCCCGAAGGCGTCTGGGAAATGATCTTCGCCGGCTTTTTACGGGGGAAACCCGCGTCAGTGTGTAAGGCGACGATGAGCGATTTGCTCGTGCCGGCCGACGCCGAATTCATCCTCGAAGGCTATATCGATCCGCATGAAGTCCGCACGGAAGGTCCGTTCGGTGATCACACGGGCTTTTATTCTCTGGAAGACGAGTATCCGGTGTTTCACCTTGAACGCATCACGCGGCGGAAAAACCCCGTGTATCCGGCTACTGTGGTTGGGCGTCCGCCGAAAGAGGACTGCTGGATGGCAAAGGCTACGGAACGCCTGTTTCTGCCGCTGCTCAAACAGCTCTGTCCGGAGATCGTGGATATTACCATGCCGGTTGAAGGCGTTTTCCATAACTGCGTTATTGTTTCCATTAAGAAGCGGTTTCCCGGACACGCCCGCAAGGTGATGCATTTCCTGTGGGGCATGGGGCAGATGATGTACGCGAAACTCATCGTTATTGTTGACGCGCAGGTGAATGTACACGATATATCCGAAGTTTCATGGCGCGCGCTCAACAACATTGATGCCCGCCGCGATCTCATATTGAGCGACGGTCCTCTTGATGCGCTCGATCATTCCTCGCCGCTGCCCCGCTACGGTACGCGGCTGGGCATTGACGCGACCCGCAAAGGGGCGGACGAGGGTCACAGCCGCCCGTGGCCCTCTGAGATCGTCATGGATGCGGAGATTGCCGCGCTGATTGACCGGCGCTGGAGTGAATATGGACTATCGTGAAAACCGGATGCCCGCATGACTGCTTGTTTCACTATACCGGACATAGTACGGAAGCTGCGCCTTATATGCGGCGCGGTGATGTTCCGTCATACGCTTTTCTCGCTGCCATTTGCAATAACCGCGATTTTGCTTGAGACAAACGGGCGTCCCGATCCTCAAAAAACGCTCCTCATCCTGATTGCGGCGGCGGCGGGCAGAAACGCGGCAAACGCCCTTAACCGCGTAATCGATGCGGATATTGACAAGAAAAACGAGCGGACCGCGGACCGGCATATTCCGCGCGGCGCGCTTTCAAAAAAAACGCTGCTCATCGTAGCGCTTGTACTGTGCGCGGCGCTGGCGGTTGCCGCGTGTATGCTGAATTGGCTGTGCGCCGTCCTCCTGCCGGCCGCCGCGGTTCTCATTGGCGGCTACTCGTTCTCGAAGCGGTTTACTTGGCTCTGCCACTATTGGCTGGGGCTGGCGTGCTGCTGCGCCGTTATGGGGTCTTTTCTGGCGCTTACCGGTCATTTCGCGGTACGCTACTTTGTGCTTGCGCTCGCCCACTGCCTGTGGGTCGCGGGGTTCGACATTATTTACGCCTTGCAGGACATTGCGTTTGACCGTGCGGAGCGCCTCCACTCAATTCCCGCGCGTTTCGGCGTCGAAAAGGCGCGTATCATCGCGGCGGTTTCTCACCTCGTAAGCATTGCCGCCCTGTGCATGGTACCGGTCTTCTGGAACGTATCGGTCATCTACCTCATTGCCGCCGGCGTCTCATCCATGCTCATCTTCGCGGAACACCGTATCGCGCTCGGCAAGACGGGCGTGTTCCACATACGCGAGGAACGCCGGATACGCATAGCGAGTTACTCCATTAACGAGATCGTCCCGCTCGTCATCCTGCTTGGCACAATACTGGATATATACCTATAAAACGAGCGATAATAAAACCTGCTCATTAGTTTGGAGAACCGTACTGTCATTGCCGGTTTGATAACAATTCACTGTATGCAGGGTTCACGCGAGGCTCTCTGGATGGGACTGTCTATTGATTAAAAACGATCAGCGGCTGTTTAAGGATCATCAGCCTATTGGCTGGGCTGACTGTCAAATGGGATAAGAAAAGCGGGGGAATACGGCGTATATGCGCGAGTACAGGTGAGCGCTAAAAATTCGGGAATTGTTCCCGTTCAAGGACGCTGCCTATCCAGATGTTTTCGCCTAGATAACTCTCTTTTCGTCCTTCTATGAGTATCTGAACCCTTTTTACAGTGGGAAATTCAGTCGCCGTCCATAATACTTGCTTGATCTGTCCGGCATAGCCGTCTTTACCGTGTGTATTGTAAAGGAATTCTTCGTTAAAATTGATATAGGCGGTTTCCTGCTGAATGACAACCGACAACAGTTTCGTTTCTTTCGGGATGAGGGAGATGATCCGCTGTTCCTCTTCACTTTCGAATAATCCCGCCAAAAGCGCTTCCAAGGTTTCGGTAAGGGGCGTTTCCGTATTGGGGAGCATACGTTTTACCGCTATGCGGTGAAGATCGCCATTTTGATCTATCGAAAGAAAATAAAGCGTTCTTACCTGTTCATTCCACGATTCAGCAGGCGTTTCGCTGGTGTCGGGAATGGTGAAGGACTGCGCCGCATCCGGAAAGAGCTGATCAATAGGAACAGGCGACATGTCCAGCGCCGGATTTTCAGAGATAGTATTCGGAACAGGATGCGGCGTTTCGGGCGGAATATTCGTAGATGTTTCAGACGGAATGGGAATAACCTGCCCTTTGAGAAAGGGCGGAAGCTTGATTCCTACGTTGTACAAATTAGAAAGGATCGCTTTCCGGTTGAAAACTAGAAGTAAAGTCAGCGCAACGACAAAGATCGACCAAAATATAATGCCCGGATGCCGTGTTAAAGATAGTTTCCTTCGACTACGCATGTTTAATAAAATAGAATAAAAAGAACATATTGTCAAGGTTTTATAAGATATAATAGGTATATTATCTAATATATACTTGATATAAAGATTTCGATTCTACTATAATATGGATATTATTCTTGTAAAATTTGGAGGGATCTTAATGAAAACGCATACTATGAAGGGTCTTATGCGGATAATAACCGGCGGCGTTGCTTTCTCAGCCAGTATGGTACTGCTGCTCATGCTTTTGTCATGTGCGAGCGGTCCTGACGAAGCTACGCAGCAGGCTCTTAACGATGCCCAGCGTAAAATGGAAACTGCACGTAAACAAGCTATGGATTTCGCTGGGGCTACCTACGCCGTCGATGAGTGGAATACCGCGGAGTCGCTCTATACCGCTGTTCAAGATGTACCGCTTGTTACTATGAAAGATTATCAGGCGGCGATTCCACAGGTTGAGGACGCGTCCAACAGCTATACGGCTGCCTTTAATAAAGCCGCGCCTCTGTATGTGGATGCGCGTAAAAACATCATTGCGACCGTTCGCCAAAAGGCGGTGGACGCAGGTGCGGAAACGCATCTCATGCTTGATATGTCCGCTGTGGACGAGCAAGACCGCAATGCGCTGACTCTGTTTGCAAACGGCGATCATTACGGGTATCAAACTGCATCTTTTGAAGTGGAAAAACGCTACGGCGTTTTGGCAGCCGAAGCTGTGGCGCTTTCCCTTAAAGATGAGATCATTGCCAATACATTCGACCGTTTCGATCCTGATGCCTTTACATCCGCTGATGAAAGCATGACTGCGGCGATGACGGCATATACGGCAAATGACTTGGATACGGCGCAGCGTGCGGCGGATGAAGCGGTGGACACATATCAGCAGGTTCTTACGAATGGGTGGAAAAGTTACGCTGATGAACAGCAGCAGCTTGCAGAAGCGGCGCGGACGGATGCGATTGCCATACATGCTGATATTGCTTTGAAAGATGATTTTAATGCCGCAGAGGCAGTATACGATCAAGGATCAGCCGAATACGGCGAGGAGAAGTATCAAAGCGCCGCGGATTCGTTTAAGAACGTTCAACCTCTGTTCGCTGCTCTTACCGCACAGGCGGGCAATTTACAGAAAAACGCCGCAACCGCGCTACAGGCGGCTCAAAAAGCGGTAACCGCAAGCCAAAGCAAGACGCGAGGGCTTCCCGAAGCCGCGAACAACGAATTCTTGACAAAGGCGAATGAACTCCTTACTGAAGCTCAGAGCGCCCTTGATACGGGTGATTATGATGGAGCGATAGCGGCAGCCGCCGAAGCCCAGAAAAACGCCGGTCTTTCCGACACATATATCGTCCAGCAGCAAAAAAAGAAAGCCGCAAATGATGCGCTCACCAAAGCGAAGCAACAGATGGATGGTGTGACTACCGATGTGCGGAAAAAATACGCGACTCTCTACAACACCGCAACGGCGGCGTATGCTGATGCGCTTAATGCCCAGAAAGCGCAGAATTGGGATACCGTTACTGCGGACGCAAAGAAAATCAACGACACGGTGCTTGCAATAGCCAGAGCAAAAGCATCCGATGATGCGGCGGAAAAGAAAGCAGCCGACGCAGCGTCCGCCGCGCTTGCGGCAGCGAAGAAGCGGCTTGATGGCGTCAGCGCGGATAATCAGAAGCAGTTTGCGGATCAATACCGCGGCGCCTCGACCGCTTACACCGC
>JAISMJ010000001.1 GCA_031276815.1 Treponema sp. | reverse complement strand
TGATTGTTTTGATTGTTTTGATTGTTTTGATTGTTTTGATTGTTTTGATTGTTTTGATTGTTTTGATTGTTTTGATTGTTTTGATTGTTTTGATTGTTTTGATTGTTTTGATTGTTTTCCGGTTTCTTCGCGTTTCGATTGCGAACAGGCGCTCCGCCGTTCGTTCCTCTTCTCTTCACTTCAGATTCCGGCATGGTTATATCTATTATATTTTTTATGACCACCCATAGAGATTGCTCAAAACCCGATAACTCCGGCTCAATCCCTTCAATGCCATACGCCGTTATGTATCTGTAATAGCGTAACTGGCTGTCTTCCGGTATGTTTTCTATCGCGTCTCTTAATGTCTCTCCAAATACAAACTTCGCGTATTCTTTCTTACTCATGCTCTGCCTTCCTGAACTCAACTACCATGACATGCGGATTGTTTTTCCACCTATACCCTTTGCCGTATATGTCGTTCCATTGCGTAAATACCTGCCAAAGCGGCCATTTGTTTCCCATCTCTATAATCTTTGTATCCAGCGACTCCTGTTCAGCCCACCTATAAGGCTCGATAAACCCTTCGCGTATGCTGTCGCCCAGCGTTATCTCCCGCAATAATTCAACGCGGACGCCGGTTACTTCAAGAAATATGCGCGCCGCCTCGCGGGGCATGTGAATAGACGGCGTCCATTTACCCATCCATTTACTCTCCATTACCGGATCGGCCCGGTAGATATACTCTCCATGAGAAGTCTTTGCGAATGTTTCCCGTACCCATAGCATATCTCCAACGCAAAAGCGTTTGGTATCAGCGGGCGTCTTCACCACACGCCGCGTCATTGTCTTGTTGCCGGCGCATATCGCCCGTACCATCGGCTCATTAAAAAGTATTGGTTTTTCTTTCTTATCCATTCATGTATCCTCCATACTCATAAAATAAGGGCAGTTTTCGTATGTCTTGTTAGACCGTATATGATATAAATAATGCGCTTTTTTATTATAGTAAAAGTAGTTACATATTACCAACGGCGTTTCATACGTGTATGCTCCCAACGTTACAAACGCCGTTCCAACAACTTTGCAATTAAAGCAATCCGCGCATTTAGTCATGTGTTTTGTCTTTAAGCGACTGTGCAAGGCTTTTTTCAATTTTTTGCTCCGTATACTCTTGCTTTTTCTTTCTTCAAAGTAGACAGGGGGAGGTTCCCCCTCCCCCCTCATTTAGAACGGTATATCATCCTCAAAGCCGTCATCCGTTTGCGCGGATGAAGCCGACCCTTGCCCGCGCCCGCTCCGCGCCAGCGTCTGCTTTCCTTCCCGCTTTTCAGGCGGTACATGCGTTTCAGAACTTACCGGCTTCTTATACCATGTCTCATACGCCTTCTTCCCGCCGTATTCCGGTACCCGCATATTCCGCACTTTCCAAAAGGACTTCCCATCAGACCCTTCCACTTTCCATAAATACACCTCCCCGCTTTTCCCCTTTAACGCAAAAGGACTTTTCACCTCTAAACTTGTGTGAAACGCTAAAAGCAGTTCCGTCAGCGTCCGGTTAGACCAATCATACCCCATAATTACGCTGTGCGCGTATTTCACCTCCGCCCCGTTTTCGCAGGTAATGGTGATCGTTATCCGGTCGTTCCCGGCGTTTATCTGGTCTTCTTCTACCTCGCTTACCGTTACCTGCTGCCATCCTTCATCAGGATGCGCGGAACCAAACTCGGGCGTAAACTTACTAAACACTCCCATACTTCGCCTCCTCTTGTTATTGTGTTAATCCGTAATACTCACGGATCGTTTTATCTACAAGACCCAAATCGTTTTCTATCCGGGTCTCTTTGAACATGTCCATCGGGGATTTCGCCACGTCGTTCCCGTCCGACTGCGTGGTAAAAAAATACTTGCCGTCCCGCGCGCCGCTGCGTAACACAATGGAAAACATGCCTTCAATACAGATTTTGTCGTCAAGCATTTTCCCTATCGTCTTCGGCTTTATTTTCCCGCTCACCGTTTCGTCTTCGTGCATCATGACATAGACTATCTTTCTCTTATGTAACAACCGGATCGTGTCAATAAGCATGAAAAAGCTTGTCGCCAGTTCGTCAAAAACCTGATATTTATTCCCGCTGTTATTGTGATTCCACACATAATAATTCGTTAATAAATAGCCGGCGTCGTCTATAACAATGCTGGCGGTGGCGCACTTTATCATAATGTCCGTAATCCGCTTCGTGTCATCAGTAATAATAGTTTTTATCCTGTCCCTGAAAGGCAGCGGTTTGCCGATAACGTTAATAACGCCCGCTTGGCTCAGCGTCCGTATTGACGTGCTTTTTCCGGTTCCGCTCTGCCCTATAATTAATACGCCGATACCCATATTCGCTCCTCCTGACATAGTTCCCGCTTGACGTTCCGGTGAAAACTTGTTAGCATGTCCCCTGACATAGTGTTGATGGTCATATTACCCTCCTTTCCCCGCAGTCCGTCCCGCGGGGTTTTTTTATCGTTTTATTGCTTGCAACCGGTTTGGCACGTCCGGTTTCTTCGCGGTCCCATTCGCCGATTTCTTCGCAATCCCATGTATCAATAATGTTGAAGTGGAAGTTGTGATTTTTTCGCTTGCACAGCAGATGCGCCCGCGCTTCACGCAAAAACGCGCCGTGGCGCTCCACTACCGCCGCAAGTATCTCGCGCCCTTCCGCTTCGTAGGGCGTGCCCTCAAGCGCCGCGACCCGCCGCCGCGTGCCGGCTACGTCACAGTCAAGCAGGCTGTACCGCGTTATGCGCCCGTCAAGGTCAAACACATGTCCGCAGTCTTGGTCGTCCGTGTCATCGCTCATAAGCCAGCGCAAGGCGTATAGCTCCGCGAGTTCCGGGCGCGGCTTGATGGCGGCGTAGTCTATCTTCACCCCGCCTTCATAGACCGCGTTATCCGAGCGACACCGCCCGCCCGTGATACGGCTCATATCGTATGCTACCGCGTCGCTTTCATTAAAGAACACATAATCATGCGTCATAATTTCTCTCATTCGTTTACCTCCATAAAATATAAAGCGCGCGGCATAGCGGAGGTGGCAGGCGTTATGCCGGCGCGAAGTAGTTATCCCCCGTGTCTGCCACAACACGGGCGGTAACCGCTCCGTATAGCGGCGGCGGGGAGTCGCGCCCCGCGTTCTCTACTCGCCGCTTCTCTTGTTTCTTCGCTCACGCTTTCGCTCTTTCGATTTCCCGTTGCAAATACCAGACGGCTTTTTGCAAGTCTTCTGTTTTCTTCCCTTTGTGTTCGGCTCGCGCGATGTATTTCACCGCGTTACCCATGTTGTAGTTCAGTTTCCAGTCCTCAATAACATCAATCACCTCGAATGTCCCGAAGGTGTAATGCGCGGGATGGTTTACCACGTCGCTCATTCGGCTTCTCCTTTAGGCAAGGACATGCGCCCCGCCGTATTT
>JAISMJ010000114.1 GCA_031276815.1 Treponema sp. | reverse complement strand
GCCGGAAATATAATCAATAAGAAGTTCGCCTTCCCTTTTTCTGGAAGCTGCCATATCATGTTCTCCTTTCAAGAAAACGCAACGCCCGTAACGGTTGCGACAGGTTGATTTTTTCCGCCTGCCGGGGCAATCGTTGTATTCATGCCTCTCCAACTACTCAAAAACATAATCTTCACAACCTAATGCCTTTTTCATTATACTTCCGTGGTGTTCTATCGCGTTGATATTATGCGATCCCGAAACATCCCAGTTTTCATATTCCATCATAATTCGTTGCTTAATACTGTCAATAGTGGGACTATTGTGGTAATGTTCTTTCTTGGCATTAGGCATATAATTGCTCAAACGTGAATTCTTACTGCTGCTTATCAAGCAAAGATTCCCAAAATTATTAAGCCATTCATCTGCAATAGATTGATTTCCTTCCATCGGGTTTTGCGGATAATAGTGTTCCACAGAACTCCTGAAGGTGTATTCAAAATCTGTTATACGACTATCGTTAATAATCGTTGCACTATTGTTTTTGAACTTTTCTTTGAAATACTGTTTTTCCTTTGTCCTATAATCTTGCCAAAGCAGATAATCAAGATAATTGAAAACAAAGTTTTCTACTGACGTTCCTTGATCCAATTTCGATGGGTCAATGTCATTGTTTTTCGGATTGCCATTATTTGTATAAATAATAGCAAAATAATCCTTCGGCTCTTTTGCCAAAAACCGATCAAACAAAAAAGCTTTTGCAAGCTTCTCGAGGTATTCCTTGTATTTTTGAGGCGGAATTTCTCTTGCGCCTGAATTCTCAAAAACATAGTTCAATGCGCCGTTTAACCAATGTTTATAAATCAGGGTCGGTGTTGAAACGTGAAACATTGACAGCAACATGAGGATTTCCCTGTTTATATCTTCATTATTTTCTTCCTCACCAAACGTATTTACATAGTTTATTTCGTTCTTGTTATACAGTTTTATTTTTTTCAAACCCCACTGGTCTATCTCCTTTGAAAAATCTCTTTTAATGATATATTTGTCAAATAAAAATTTGCCTTTTAATAGATTGTAACCAAATTTTTTAACAAACTTCTTTTTATCATCGTCTTTGAGAGATTGGTCAAATAAATCTAAAAGCTGTTTATCATCCAGCGATATGTCCCGTTTTGTTTGTATTTTTAAGATATGTAGTAAGAAATTAGAAAAATTAATTATCGTGTTGAATCTATCAGGACTGTCATTTTCCGTATCTTGTTTCGCTGAATATTGCTTTGCGTTTCTGTTCAACAAATTTACCAACGAAACAGCTTCCGTCTGTCTATTGATTTCATCATTATCATCTTTTATATTGTAAACAACTTCCATGTCACAAATTGTATTCAAATCGCTTCCAAAGATGGCTTTTCTCTGTTCTCCGCTAAATCCATATTGAACATATTTTTCCATGTTTGAGCAGGCTTCCCACATGAGATTAAAGGCATATCTATCTTCTTTGTCAAGCACTTCCAGCATCTTTGCTTTTAAGATTTCGTGTTTTTTCAACTGCTCCCCTCGGCTGTTCATTATCTCAAAGTAGTGATTCAAATCCGTGTCTTCGGGAACTAACACTCTCAAAATCTTTACCTTATCAAAAAGGTACAAGCAAAAATCACCAATCGACAGAGAAATATCACCCAGTATTTTACCTAATGCTTTTTTTGCAATTTCATATCCATCCCTTATGGGTGTATGGCAATCTTGCCCAGCTACATTATCGCCATTAAACAAGTAGCGCAAGGTTTTTGTAGACACCGGGCGGCAATCAAAAGACAGGTTCAGATTTTTATAAAAAGATAAATCTATTTTCGGATATTCATTCTTTATCAAACTCAATAAAATGGTTAAGGTTGTCAACCGTTGTTGACCGTCTATGGTTTCAAAAACGATTTTTCCTTCTGATTTTCGTTCATAAGCGATTAGACTACCGATATAATAATTTGGCCTGTCTTCAATCATACCGGATGATTTATTGTAATAATCGACAATATCCTGAATTAACTGAACAATCTCGGACTTGCCCCAGGCGTAATTCCTTTGATAAATAGGAATCACATAATTATCAGAACTAAAAAGTCCTTTGATACTGTAATATTTAATTGTTTCACTCATAGTATTTCAGTTCCTTAAAAAGATTAACAATATCCTCTGTTTTACTTGATTGGTGATCTTTTAATATTTCAAATTTTATATTCAAAATATCGTTGTGATTAACCGCTTCTCTGATTTGTTTGAATAATTGAACGTGAGAATGCCCTTTGTTTAAAGCATAGTTGTCTATAGAATCAAGTCCGACCCTGGAAAGCTTTAATCGTAATGAATATGCCCAAACAAATATTTTTTCGATTGCTTTTTCCAGATCTTTTTCACCGAACCTGTCTATATAATAAATTAAACCACAATAAAACAAATTACGAACATATATATCACCTGTTCTGTTACACCCGGCATAATCAACGATTTTTTCCAGAATGGTATTTTTTTTGATGCCCTCTATTTTGCGGTCTGTTATATCGTCAATACGTTTAGAGTAATAAGCCACCATTTCAAAAAAGCGTTTTCCGTTTATTATTGGGTGGTCTATTTGGAAAGGATAAGAATGGTCTCTACTATAAATCGCTGCAAACGGATAAGGTTCGTGCATATCGAGACTAATCCCCTTGAAAACATCGACATTATTTTTTGTAAAATATCTTGCGGAATAATCCTTGCTCCAGTTTCTTATTCTATAGAGATAGCAAGCAAAAAGCTCTGATAGTTTGTCGGTGTCCATGTCTTCCCATTCTTCAACTGCTTTTTTTCGCTCCGCTTCTTTAGACTTGTTCATTTCACGTAAATGAAAGGCTTTGAGCAAATCGTGTGGTTCAAGATCTTTGCCTCTTGCATTTTGAGAATCAAAAAACTGAAAAGCTTCCGCAATATCGTTAAGAATAACTGTAACGAGTTCACACTTATTGAAGAAGAAGGAAATAGTTTTTTTGTCAAAATCTTTAATCCGCCGATCGATTTCTCTGTAGTTATTCTGAATATTTTTCTTTGTCATATCATTTGAAAAGACAAGATTCAGCAACTTGGGTATATAATCGGCAATTTTCTCTCTGCCAAGAAGGATGCTGCTCAAATCTTCTTGGCAATTTTTCGTTATTGCATAAGCAATCAAGGTGAGCGTTACTATTCTCTGCTGCCCATCGACTATATTAAGAACTTCCTTACCCTTCTCCTTATGAATTACCAGTGTCCCCAGACGATATGCGGATCTTTCCTTATGAAAAATTATATCATCCATAAGTTGATTGACGTTCTTTACCGTCCATTTATACGGACGTTGATAATCCGGTATTTTCAGATTATCTTCTTGCAACAATTGCTTCACCGATCTCAGTGCAGGCATATCATTAGTACCCATGGTATCCTCTTTATCCTCTGGCGGTTATTATCAGAGCCCCGATAATTCTCTATACGGCGGGGCAAGGGTGGGGTTTTTCTGGGCAAAGTCGTAAGTCTTCTCCACAAAGCCGATGGTCTTTTCGCCCATTTTGGGCAGTTCCCGCCGCTCCGCCGAGGAAGCGCCAAGAGGTAGGGAGCGAACAGCGCCTGCGCCTCGTCAATCTTGTCCTGCGCCTGGGTTAATACCGTTGACGGTATGGTCTGCGTATGCCGGTCTTCTTTCATAATAACTCCTTTGATGGAAAGATTGCTCTATTCTAGCGTGAAGGACGCTTTTGGACAAGGGTTAGTAGGGTCAATGCCTCTTGATCGGAGGGCTTTCCTGTACGATCCGTCTCTACCGATGATAAGCCGCGGTTTATTATTTTTTATTCATATTATTTAAGTGTGCCGTTGAAGAAGCTCGTTATAATCAGGAAAATAAAATTGAGAACAGCGTATACTTACTCTGAGGTCTTTTACCTTATCCCCTACCATTTTTAAGGTATATATTCCATCATCTATATCCGCTAAATCAGCATTTCCCTGCACGGTTCCATCAGAAACCATAATTATTTCATTGTTTTTAATCAAAACTTTTTGCACTTTCCTGATTAAAGTACAATGACATATAAATATCTAAAAGTCCTTCCTTTTTCAAGGTTACAATTACCATTATTCCGCCAAAACTATGTGCGGTAAATGCAAAGGTATTGCCAATTTCAAGAAAATGCAACGCCCGTAACGGTTGCGACAGGTTGATTTTTTCCGCCTGCCGGATGAACGCGCCGCGCCGCGCACTCCAGAACGCGCTTATTTCCTGTGCATCTCGATAAGCGTTGAAAGCAGTGTTCTCTGCTCTTTTCGCGGGGAAATAATATCCACAAAACCTTTTTCCTGCTGAAACTCGGCGCGTTGGAACCCTTTCGGAAGGGTTTGCCGGATAGTCCCCTCAATGACGCGGGGACCCGCAAAGCCGATGAGCGCGCCGGGTTCCGCAATGATGACGTCCGCAAGCATGGCGAAGGACGCGGTTACTCCGCCGGTAGTCGGATCGCACAGCACGATGAAAAAGGGGATACGCGCCTTATCAAGCATCGCCGCCGCTGCCGATGTTTTAGCCATCTGCATAAGGCTGAACATGCCTTCCTGCATACGCGCGCCGCCCGATGTGGTATATATGATCACGGGCAGCTTTTCTTCTATTCCTTTACGCATTGCGCGGCTGACCTTTTCTCCCACAACGGACCCCATGGAGCCGCCCATGAAATTAAAAGACATGATCCCCAGCACCGCGGGTTTCCCTTCAATTAAACAGGTTCCGGTAATGACCGCATCTTTCATTTGGGATTTTAATTCGGCTTCGGAGAGTTTTTCCTCGTAACCCGCAAGATCAATGGGGTTTAACGACCGCAGGTTCGCGGAAAACTCGGTAAAGCTGCCGTCATCGGCAATATAAGCGATGCGTTCCGGCGGGTCCATGCGGAAATGATGCCCGCAGGCCGGACAGGTCTTTAAGTGTTCGTCAAGCATCGCCTTCGTCTGCCCCGTGTCGCACTGCGGACAGGTTATGATGAGTTCTTCGTTTTTCTCCATATTTTTACCGGACATGCTCCGCCTCTTTCTCAATGCTCCCGTAATACGACGTATCGAAATTACCGGAGCGGAATGTTTTTTCCTTAATAATATACTCCTGCCGCTTCAGGTTGGTCGGTATGCCTTCAATGACCAGTTCGGACAGCGCGCGCTCCATTTTGGCAAGCGCCTGCCCGCGATCCGGCGCGTGAACGATCAGTTTTCCCACCATTGCATCATAATGCGGCGGCACAAAACAGCCCTCCGCTAAACAGGTATCAAACCGGACGCCCACGCCGCCCGGAACCTCCAGCTTGACGATGCGCCCGGGAGCTAATGCGTTGATACGGCACTCTATCGCCCAGCCGGAAAGGGGTACGCCGTGGCCGGCGGCGCCGCCGGTTTCCAGACGGTTTTCCGTACACGCGAGTATCTGCTGCCTGATAATATCAATGCCGGAGACGAATTCGCTGACAGGATGTTCAACCTGTACGCGGGCGTTCACTTCCATAAAATACCATTCGCTTCCTTCAACAAGGAATTCTATGGTGCCTGCCCCGCAATAGCCGAGTTCGCGGAACATAGTCACCGCGCCCGTTGTCATGCGCTCGCGCATGGCGTCCGTTACGCCCGGGGACGGACTTTCTTCGATGAGCTTCTGGTGGTTTTTCTGTACGGAACAATCCCGCTCGCCTAGCGCCGCCACCGTTCCCGCGCCGTCCGCGAGTATCTGCAGCTCGACATGGCGGGGTTTTTCAATGTACCGCTCAATAAACACCCGCTCATCGCCGAAGTTGGCGAGCGCTTCGGAACGCGCTATCCTGATGTTTTCTTCCACATCCGCTTCGCGCCGCATGATACGCATACCTTTGCCGCCGCCGCCCGCGGCAGCCTTGATGATAACCGGAAAGCCAATGCGCCGTATCGCGTCACGCGCGCCGTCCATATCCGAAACCGCGTCTTGAGTGCCGGGCGTAACCTGTAGCCCAAATGTAACGGCGGTCGCCCGCGCCGACACCTTATCGCCGAGCAGTTCTATAACTTCAGGCGACGGTCCGATGAAGGTGAGTCCTTCACGGCGGACGGCGCGCGCAAAGCCCGCGTTTTCCGCCAAAAAGCCCGCGCCCGGATGAACTGCGCCGCACCGCGTTTTCAGAGCGGCGGCAATGAGGTTATGCTGCGATAAGTAACTGTCTTTGGAAGGCGGGGGTCCGATACATACGCTTTCATCAGCCATACGGGTATGTACACCGCCTTTATCCGCGGTTGAGTACACGGCGACCGTCTTGATTCCCATTTCCCTGCATGTTCTGATGATACGGACGGCGATTTCGCCGCGGTTAGCGATTAATAGTTTATGTATCATTATTGCTAGAGCCGTTTTACCTCAAAGAGCGGCTGCCCGTATTCAACCATATCCCCGCTTTCGGCTTTTACCGCGAGAATCTCACAGTTGAATTCGGCTTCGAGCTTGTTCATCATTTTCATCGCCTCAAGGATACACAGGGTTTCTCCGGCTTTGACCTTTGAGCCTATCTTGACAAAGGGCGGCGTATCCGGACCGGGGGAGGCGTAGAAGGTAGCCACAATCGGGCTTATGATGGTTTCGCCCGCTTCCTCCGCGATCACGGCGTCTTCCGTCGCCGGCATGTCAAGATGGACGCTTCCGGCGACGTCCGTCCGCGCCGTATCGAATGAGCGAAGCGGAGAAGAATCGCCGCGCTGAACGGCTTCTTTTTTCTTTAATGTGAAATGGATCGTTCCATCATCAAACGCGAGTTCAACTGCGGAACCTTCATTAAATTTGTCGAATAACGACAATAACAGTTTACTATCCATGAGGTTTCCTTATATCATAAGCGGCGCGTCAACATCGTAATCAACGCCTTCAACATCAAACCCATGAGCTTCAAGAAAATCATGTTTGAAACCAACGATATCGGACTTTGACCATACGTTTTCTTCGGTAATAGTGTCCATAAGGGCGAGCGTTTCCGCTTGGACGTCATCCCGCATCTCCAGATCGTCTATACGGATGCGTCCCGCTTCATCAACCGGCGTTTTATCGGGGTCCGCAGCCGCTTCGGGCGTGTAGAGCCGCTCCTGATAGAGCCGCACGATCTGCCCAATACAGTCTTCATGCAGTCCCTTATCCTTCATAACCTTGAAGAGACAGGACACATAGAAGGGAATGATCGGAATAACCACGCTGGCGCGGGTTACCAGCGCCTTGTTCACGGAAACAAACGCCCTTTTCTTGGTATCCGCGCCATTTTTCTCGCGGAAGCGGCGGTTTATCGCCGTACAGGCGCGTTCAAGGTCTTGCTTCGCCATACCGATAGTACCGTTTTTGTAAATAGCCCACGAAAGTTCGGGACCTATGTAGGTATACGCTACGGTACGGGCGGACGGCGAGAGCATATCCTCGTTTTCAAGCGCGTCCATCCACAGTTCCCAATCTTCCCCGCCCATGACCTTCACGGTCGCGGCGGTTTCTTCTTCGGTCGCGCTTTCCACGCTCGCCGTGAACAGCTTGCCGGTCATCATGTCAACGGTTTTTCCCGAATAGGGAGCGCCGATGGGTTTGATCGCCGATTTGTACATGACGCCGGTAGCGGGATCGGTCCGTACCGGAGACGCAAGGGAATAGATTACCAGATCGAGACGAGGCGGTATGCCCGCTTTTGCCGCGGACTCCCTGACCGACTGTATGGCCCGCGTCTTTGTTTCGCGGGCGAAGGCGTCGCGGTTCATTGTGAATGAGACGAGTCCCGCTTCCGCGGCTTGCGTATCAAAGGCGCGGTTGTTGTAAAAACCGGGCGTGCCGGGTTTTGTTTCGGAAGCGGGCTTTTCTAACGAAAGCCCTATTGTCACGGCTCCGTACCCGAAAGCCGCCGCTATGCGGCTTGCAAGCCCGTAGCCCGTTGAACAGCCGATGATGAGCGCCAATGTGGGCGTATGTTCCGGCTTTTGTTTGTTTAAAAACAGCTTCTTAACGCGCGCTATCTGCCGTTTCACTCCGCTTTCGCACCCTATAGGATGGCTATTGATACAGATATTATTACGAATCATAGGTTTTATTATCATGCAGTACCTCATATTACATAATAAGACATTCCTTGTGATTTCGTCAAGACAAATGTGTATAGCGCGTAATAGCGGCGAAATGTGGACTAATCCCGCCCCCCGTCAAAGGCGGCTTGCGGAAATAAAGCGCGGAAGGAGAGAAGCTTGATAGCTCCTTTTTCTTCCCGCATCAGTTTGCAGTTTCATGGCGGGATTCATGTCTTAATACGCTTCCGTATACTCTTCACAGATATAATTTTTCCAACATTCTGGTTCCGATTTCAGTTTTGAATATCTTTTCCTTGATATTTTTAATTGAATGTTCATCCATTTTATCTTCAAATATATTGACTAGAAAATCGGATTCAACTAAGATTTGAAAATCTATACCATCAATACTTTGATAGTGATGATGATGTCCAATAAGAAATAATATCCGTTCTTTTATAGCGGCATCTACATCAATATCGTTTAAAAGTTCTTTAGCAACACGAGCGCCTTCAATTTCCTGCCAGTATCCGGCATTTGAATTATGTTTCCGCTCTGCTTCATGAATACCAATGTCATGAAGCAATGCGGCAATATCTATAATTATCTGTGTTTTTGCATCGCATTGTTCCACAACTCCAATATGATGTGCAAATGAAAATACTTTGATAAAATGGTTAATGCGTTTTATATCATTTCCGTTATAAGTCATAGCCAAATCAAAAACAGTCTCAATTAACAAGATACCCTCCAAAAAACCGGTTTTTATCTCACCGCTGTCTGATGAATAGTAATGTTACCATTTCTTGCAATAAGTCTCAATATAAGGAACATAGCGACTGACACTTAGGCGAACGGAGCCAAAGTACCCCTATGTGCGACATGGCTTCACGGGTGTTGTCACGATACTCTCTTGACAAGAACAATAAATAAAAATATACTCCCAGAAGTCTTACAATTCGTGCGGGGCGCACGAAGTCAATGCTTGCGGAGACTTCGGACTTACGATGTACGTTCACTACCGCTGGATTGTTAGAGGTTATCTATCAGTCTACGTGTGGTCTATGAAACACGAAGCCAATCGCTTCAGCTTTGGGTAGCTCACAAAATTGCGTTTCTATATCACTATTGAAGAACGTTGTGAAAATCTTCGCCTGCATAGCAGTATTGTTTTTTATGTGTTCTCCCCTCATTGCCCAAGAAGCCGGAATACCATTGAGCAGCGAACAGCTGGTGGAAGAAGCCGCAGATCCCGCTGGTGAAGAAACGCAAGCTGAAACAGCGGAAGAACCGGCGATAAAAGAGACGCCGGTGGAAATGGACATACGCACCTCAACGCTTACGGAACTTGCCGTATGGTGTAAAACGCTGGATTTGAGCGAGGGCGGTACGAAAGAAGAGCTTGCAAACAGACTGCGGGATTATTACGAATTACCGCGCCCGGACGGGAGTTCGGCGGCGGATGAGAGCAGAACCATTATCATAGAATCCGCAAGAGCCACCGAATATTTTAGTCTTGAAGTAGTGAATGAAGAGTATGCGCGGCTTAAAGGTAATGTAATAATCAGCCTGAAAGACGGGGACGCGGTTCACCGCATCAGCGCTAGCGAAATCTTGTACAATAGGACGCGGAACTGGTTAAGCGCGTCCGGCGGGGTCTTTTATGAAAAGAAAGACGGGGATACGACCGAAACGTTTCGAGGGGATTCCATTACCGTAGACCTTGACAGTTGGGAAACCATTCTGACCAATGGGCAGTCGCGGCGTACCGTTTCAAGCGCGGACAGCGCATACCGGTTTGAGGGAACCGTCATGTCCGTTGACGCCGAAGAAGCTACGGTACTTACCAATGCAAAAGTTACCAATGCAAAGACTGACGAACCGTACTGGTCGTTAAACGCCTCGAAGATGTGGCTTTTATCTGGAGCGGACTGGGCGGTGGCAAATGCAGTCCTGCGAGTCGGTGAGATTCCAGTGCTGTGGCTGCCTTTTTTCTATCTGCCCGCGGAAGAAATCATTTTTCATCCTGTTGTCGGCGTGCGGACGCGGGAAGGCAGTTTCTTTCAAACGACAACCTATCTTTTAGGTCGTCCTAAAGTGGAAAATACTGCGGAAACATCGTTTACCACGATGTTCGGCAATGGTTCGGATGGGGAAAAAGAACGGAGAGGGCTGTTTCTCCGAAGCACTGGTAAAAAGGCGGTCCCTAAAACCGGGCCGCGGCTTTCCTTGCTGTTCGATGCCTACGCCAATTTGGGAGCATATTTCGGGACGGAGTTAGCGATTCCTGCAAAAGGCATACTTGGACCGCTTGAGTTGTCTTCAGGATTGGGTTTTACCAGAACCATTTACAGTGGGAATACCCCGTATCAAAACGGGCAAGACACTTGGAATACGGATAACGCCTTCTTTTCCCTCACCGTACCGTTTCGGTATCGGCTGAAAACAAGCGGTTCTCTGTCGGGTAAATACGGCTCTTTCAAGTGGGCGCTCCCTTTTTACTCGGATCCTTTTGTGGATCAGGATTTTATGGATCGATCCGAAAGACTTGACTGGCTGCGTTTACTCAAGGGCGCATCCGCCGCCGATGATTCTACCGCGACCGATAGAACAGTGAGTTCGTATGCATGGACGCTTAACTCATCCGTTTCGCCGAAGTTGCCCGCGTCCTTTTATCCCTATATTTCATCGCTCTCCATATCAAGCCTTAACAGCAACCTTGCCTTCGGCAGAAAGCAATCTCCCGCCATAACGGATGGCGTTTCCCCAAACCGTATGTTTTTTTATCCAGATAAATGGATCATGTATTCGATCAGTTCCGCCGTTTCAGGTACGGCACTGACAATAGGCGGAACCTCCCAACCCCGTCCGCAGGTGCAAGAAACGGAAACGGATTACCTAGAAGGCATCGGCATTCCGATTGCTCCATGGGAGACGCCGAATCAGCAACATACCGGGCAGTCGCCATTACCCGCAACTGAATTGATTCCACCGGTTTTGAAACAGACTTTTACCTTGCCTACAAGCAGCAGAACCTCGTTTACCATAGATTATCGTCTCAGCCCAACTTCCGCATCCGAGCTTCAATTTGCCCACACGCAATGGAAAATGATTGAGGATATAGATTGGCAGGACGCCGCTTCGATATTGTCCAGCGTGCGCGGAGACGGAAGCATGGGGTTTACCCTCGCCCAAACAGGCGGTCTCTATACGACATCGCTGCGTTTTTCAGGAACGGGCTCATGGCAGGATTATACCTTTTTGAATGAAGAAATACCGGAATACGATACGGAAGCGGAACGGGATGCGATATTCCGCAGGGCGTACCAGCAGACGCAATTCTCTACATCCTACGAATATACGGCGGATCTAAAACCGTTTTATTTGAATTCGGTATGGAAAAATACCAGTTTTCAATATAAATTGAAAGGTCTCATAGTAAAAAACGAATTTGACGCCCAGAGTACGATAGCGGATCCGGAATGGGAACTGACGTATGGGGCATGGGAAAAAGAAAAAATCGATATCCAGCAATTCAGCGCTAATATCAATGCTTCCGTTATGGATAAGGCGCAGAACCTCACCCTTACGGCGGATATACCTCCAAAAGACGCGACGCTTGTAGGAAACGCAACCGTCAGAGTTTGGTTAAGTGAAACAACTATACGGGGCAAGATATTTAACCCGTTTGTGTATGCGCCGCTTGGATTGGAAGATAACCGGAAAGAAGATAGTCTGCTCCCTGACAAGCGCAAGCGTACTTTTGAGCCGTTCTATTTTACCGAAACGTTTCGGTACGCCGCCCCAAAAGATACATTCTGGGGCGGCAGTTCAGGCGCAACGTATTCGGCGCAGCAATACGCGGTGTACGATCCGGAACTTGCCGAGTGGACAAACCTCACCTCAACGCTGGCATTAGGCGGATTTTCTGCGGTATATACCATGCTGCGTTCCAAACAGTACACCCTTGCTGAAGATACTGGTTGGGTACAGTCGCAAGACCCGGAGGCGCTTCATCCCAGCAGCTTCAAACTGGGATATACAAACAATTTTTCGCAAACTAATTTCTGGAACAACCGGATGAGTGTATCATTAAACATGAATTCGAGCCTTTCCCTTGATTTACAGCGGTATACGTATTCAAAATTCACGTTTACGCTTGGACTTAACCTGAATATTGCCCGGTTTATGGAACTAAAATTTTCCGTCAATTCTGAAAACAACGTCATATACCGGTATATACAGGACATTCCCGTGTT
>JAISMJ010000082.1 GCA_031276815.1 Treponema sp. | reverse complement strand
ATTAGCAAATATAGTCTGGAACATTTAATGCCAAAGAAATGGGAGAATAATTGGGGTACATTAAACAACCAGCAAGATATAGACAGACGCAATAAAAAGCTGTTGACTTTTGGTAATTTAGCAATAATAACGCAAAATTTAAACGCGAAAATTAGAGATGCGGATTGGAATACCAAGAAAAACGGAACACATAATAACGGGCTCATTGATTATACGCGGGATTTGGAAACAATAGCCCCCTATTTAAAATTGCCTCATTGGGATGAAACGGAAATTGAGCATAGAGCTAATGATTTATACAACTATGCGATAAAAATATGGAACATATAAAACCACATACGCGCCCCGGCATAGCTGGGGAACATTCCCACGACTCACTACGCCCACGGTTTGCCAGCCCGCTGGCAAACCTTCGTCGAACCGCAGGTTCGCAACAGCCGGAACGTTAGGCGATATGTCTTGAAGATAAGTCAAATTTTTATGTTCATGATTCAATGTTTGACAGCAAGAATTGGAGCGAATTACAATATAAAGATTTTAAGGATAAACAATGAATATACTCGGCGTGCTGCCGCTTAAACAAATCAGAACCGGCGGGGACCGCCGTTATCTGGAACTCATGGAGTTGCTTGCGGAACGCGGCAATACCGTCTTTGTTATTATGAATACGTTCTTGGACTATACGCCATGCCATTTTACAAAAATTACGCTATCAATACCGTATAAACGGCGCGGCTTTCCACCCGGCTCTTTTCTCTTTAAGAATGCCATTAAAAAAAATCTTGCAGCCGCGCTTGCATTCGCGCAGAATAAAGGCTGCCGTTCATTTGACGTTATTCATATTCACGGCGATATGTTCTTAAAATCGGCGTTATTATTAAGAAAAAGGCTGTGTCTGCCATTGTTTTACGCTTCCCGCTGCAACGATATAGACCGCGCTCATATTATGCGTTCAAAAGGCGGCTTATCGCCAAAGGAATATTTCTTTTCGTGTATGTACGAACTTGTAAATATTTCCCGTGAAAAACAAATAGCAAAATATGCTGAATTAATTACCTTTCAAAATACAGTTGATAGAAATATTTTTTTGAAAAGAACAAAATGCGCGATTGAAAAGACCGTGATTATACCCGGCAATATAGGGCTTCCCCGCTGTACTCCCGATTGGGAACATAAAAATAAGTCCGAAAAAGTAGAACATATCGTTTATATTGGGGCGCTTTCTCCAAGTAAAGGAATTTGTAATGTATTAAGAGCCATTGCGGAATTAAAGAAAAGAGGCTATGCTCTTCGCTGCTCTATTTTAGGAAGAGCCGAAAATATGACTCAAACAATGGAATTCATAGAGACATTGGATATTAAAGAATATATTTCCATTGAAGGTTTTCAAGAGCCTTTTAGCTACTTTGCAACGTGCGATCTTATGGTGTACCCAACGCTCTATGACGCATACCCGGACGCCGTTCTTGAATCTCTACACACCGGCTGTCCCGTTATAGCTTCCGCCGTAGGCGGGTTGCCGGACCTGCTCGCCTATCCGGAACTCCTCTTTGAATCGGGCAACATCCAAGAAATCGCCGATAGAATAGAACGCTGTATCACGGAACCGGATTTTTACCGCCGTATCCGGCGTTTATGCGAGGAACGGGCAACCGCCCATCGTTTTGACTGGGCGGAACAATTTGAAAAAGCGATGAGGAGAGTTTCCCCATAACATGACTTGACCATACATGATACGTGTGCTATTATACGGAAAAAATACGCAGATTGATAAAAATAGAGTTTGTACTTTTCGGGGGAACGAACATTGTTGAATACAAGAGACCTGACAGTATATAGAAAAAGCCCGTCCGGCGGAACATGGGGAATAACGGTATTGAGGAAAAAGGAAATACATGAGAATAGCCCTCGTTCAGTTTTATAATTATCATGAAGAAGTTCTCGCGCCGCAAGCGGATTTTTTATTGCCTGACAATGATGTTTTTATAGCCGCGCCGCGGCGGGTATTTGAGAATGATTATATCAAAATCTTCGGTTCACGTATAAAAAAGATTGTTTTTAGTGATAAATCCTATGATATTCACAAAAAGCGCTATGTCATTCACAGATTTTTTTCCATATTGATAAAGTATATTCAATTATTTAGGTGCGTTAGAAGCCGGCGTATTGATTTGATTGTCTTTAACACCATTACAAAAGCGTTTCACTTCACATGTATTAACGTATTCTTTAGAAAAATTGAAAAGGTACATATTATTCATAATGCCCAAAACTATACCGCTGAAAAGACAATAAAACCGCTGGCTGTATTTAAGAAAAATTTGTTTATATCTTATGATGTATACAATTATTATACAAATACTATTTGTACAAATAAAAACAAGCCGCTTTTCGGATGGTTTTTGCCCACGCTGATAAACTTTGTTCCTCACGATGCGGTAAGAACCTTTCCTGAAATTATCATTGTTATTCCCGGCAGCGTTGATAACAGCCGCAGGAATTATAAAGGCTTTCTTGAAGCCTTACATGCACTGCCCCCCCCCCCCCCGAATCAAACGCAAATCCAGCCGTGTTATTTGTGCTTTTGGGAAAGTGTCCTGTCGAATTGCGGAGGCGGATTATGAATATGGGGCTCAGTGATTTTGTAAAGACATATACTGAATACGTTCCCGCTCAAGAAATGCTGTATTATATTAAAAACGCCGACGCGATAGCCTTTCTTATAGATAAAGATATTGGTGAGAATTGTTATCTTTACAACAAATACAAAGCAAGCGGAACTTCTATATTCGGACTGAGTTTCGGTCTTCCCTGTATCGCATCAAGCGACTTTTTGTTAGATAGCGGATTGTCGGAGAAAGCCGTACTATACCCTGAAACGCATATTGAGTATGTGCTGTCCGATATTATAAACGGAAATCTATCGAAATATTATTTTAATACATTAAAAAATATCCCTGTTTCTGAAATGTATTCTTACCGCTATCAGCGCAGGCATTACCGGGAAATGCTTTTGGGAGATACCGTATGACACGCGGTTTGATCACCATTGCCATCGGGAAAAAGTACATTTCACAGGCGAAATATCTTGCGCGTTCCGCTATGCTCAATGCCCCGCACATCATTCGCGCCGTTATTACCGATAAGCCGGATGATCTTGCGGCATATTACGATTTCATTATTCCGTATAATCCGGAATACGGCGACCCTTTTGCTACAAAAACAAGGCTGTATGCATATACGCCGTTTGAAAAAACGCTCTATATGGACGCGGATTCTCTTGTAATCAATACTATTGATTCGTATTGGGACTATCTCGCGGACAAACCATTTGTATATAATGGATCTCTGATCACAGAAGGCGAGTGGTATGTTAATATTGAAGAAACAATCAGACGGTTTGATGTGAAGTGGCTGCCGAAATTCAACAGCGGCATGTTTCTTTTTAAGAAAGATTTCATAACAAAACAGATTTTTGAGACCGCTTATGATTATTTAATGCATCAGCATGAGAGAGATATAGCCGTTGATTTTTTCCGCGAAAAAATGCTGCCGGACGAACCATTTTTAGCAATAGCCCTGGCAAAAAATAATATCATGCCCGTTGAAGACTACGGGCGCTTTTCCAGAACGCTTATTAACGCTGAAAAAATACATATTGATGTCATTAAACGGATTGCGTCTTTTTATAAAAATGGAACCTTTGTTTTTCCGCTTGTCGTGCATTTTTGCGGACGTCTCGGCGGTTCGTTCTTTCTGCGTGAAAAAGTAAAACTTTTCCTTTATTTTAATTCACCGCTCCATAGATTAACGACATTTTTCTTTATTTTTGCAAGAAATATAGTAAAAAGGAGAACATAACGCATGTTTGACTATTGTATTATTATGGCTGGCGGCTCTGGAACGCGGCTTTGGCCGCTGAGTAATTCTATGAAACCCAAGCAGTTTTTACCGGTTCCGTCCGATAAAAAAAACAATTTTTTCACGCTCTCCCTTGAAAGGGCTTTTTCTCTTATTAACGGAAACGGCGAAATCATTATTGTGGCGGGAAAAACCCATGTTCCGCATATTGTCAAAAGCTGTGCGGACCGCAGTGAAGCGCAAAAACAGCACATAACGGTTATACCCGAACCCGAAGCGAAAAATACGGCTGCCGCCATAGCGTGCGCCCTTGTGTTTATTGAAAAGACACGTCCGGAACGAAACGGAAAAATCTTTGTTCTGCCGAGCGATCATCTTGTTGAGCCAAAAGCTGTTTTTACCGAGCAAGCGTTGCTATGCGCTCGCCATATTGACACCGAAAACCTTGCGGTTTTCGGTATTCCGCCGGCTGCGCCGGAAACCGGATTCGGCTATATTGAGATAAACAGGAGCGATGCCCAAAACGAAGTAGCTCATGTCGTCTCGTTCCATGAAAAACCCGATACAACCACAGCAGAACAATACCTTGCGTCGGGTAATTTTTATTGGAATTCCGGTATGTTTGCCTTTTCTTCCGGTTTTATGAAGCGCGAATTTCGGAAATACGCGGCGGATTGTATCGCCCCGTTTGAAATCCTTCCGGTTCCCTCAAAAGACGCCTGTTCCGTTAAAGACGGCGTATCAATACTGGAGCATTGGGAAGGTCTGACGGAAGCGTACACGCGTACAAGAAAAATTTCCTTTGATTTTGCCGTTGTAACAAAAAGCTCGCGGGTTATTATGAGCGTGGCGCGGTTTAAGTGGCGTGATATAGGCTGTTGGGACGAGTACGCCTCTCTTGCGAAAGATGTTTCTGATCCATCAGCGATAGATGTCTTCCGCGTTGGGAGCGCTAATACGGTTGTGGATTCGGATATTCCGGTGGCGCTTTGCGAGGCTGACGATCTTATCGTTGTCATCCGCTCCGGCAAAGACGGATCTGTTCCGTCCGTTCTTATAGCAAAAAAAGGGGAGACCCAGAAAGTCGGCTCCATCGTCGAACAGATGAAGATGAAGAAAAGAGACGATTTGTTGTAAGGGTGTAAAAAGAATATGTCCCGATCCGTTATTGATTACATTATTGAAGCGCTGCCCGACAGAAGGGCGCGTTTCGTATTTCCATCCGGCGTTACGACGCGCTTCTGGGCGCGGGAAACCGCAAAGGTGGCGTTAACGCCTATCGCCCCTACCCGTTTTCTGGCATGGGACGGCTTTAAGGCGCAGGCTTTGTCGGTCAGACAGTCCGGAAAACAGGCGATAAATCATGCGATTCGTACCCTGTTCGCCTCAAATTTCCTCATGGAAAACCGCAAGGCGCACTTTTTAGGCGAATACATCCCTCCTGAATATGCGGATTCTTACGCTTCGTTTCTTACGGGCTTGGCGAAATTACTGCCCGCGCTTGAGGGTATTGTCCGCCGTCCCGAGTCCGCCGGCGCGCGCGATGCGTATTTTGCGGATTTACACCGTATCTACGAAACATACTCGCGCTTTTTGGATGAACATCAGTTGTTCGAACCCGCATGGAACAGGGCGGCTTTCAGCGACAGCGGCGCGGTGTGGTTGCTTTTTTTTCCGGAGTTGGCGGAAGACTGGGAAGAGTACCGTGAAGAATTGACGAGTATCGCCGAAACGCGCATGGAAGACGCCCCTGTCCGCATTATTCCGCCGGAAGCCGTTGCGCCGCCTTTGATAAGTGCCGCGCCGCCCCCTAGTTTGGCGGGTTGCGCGCATACATACATACATTTCAAGTCAACGGCGCAGGAATACACATGGCTTGCGCTTACATGCAGGCAGCTTCTGGACAAAGACGGTCTCTGTCCAGAGGATATCTGCATATCGGCGGCGGGAAACAACGGCGTTGAGCGGCTTGCCCACGAATTTCGCCTATACGGGCTGTTCGCGGACGTCCGGCAGGAGAAACCGCTACCCAAGTATCCGGGCGGGCGTATTTTCGGCGCGCTTGCGGCGTGCCGGAGTAAACAGTGGTCGTATGCGGCTTTGTCTGATTTGCTGCTTGACAGGGCTTTCCCATGGAAAGAGAGAGATTCCATCACGATTCTTATGGAATTCGGGCTGCGCTACCACTGCGTTTCCGGTTTTCCTGAAGCGTACCGCGCCGCGTCTCACACCGGATACCGTGACGTTGACGTGTGGGAAAAGACGTTTGAACAACATCGAAATCAGGAATTCGCCGGAGTGATGGTTTCTTCTATAGAGTTATTTTATGCGCGGCTCAAGAAAGATATATCGGCGATTATAAACGCATCAAGTTTTGCGGACCTGCGAGAGAAATGGCGTATTTTTGAAAGAAATCACTTTGATCGCGCGGCGATCAACACGGAGACCGCTACCATTATCGGGCAAGCGCTCGCATCCTTGCAGGACCTTATAGAAATCGGAGAGCGTTTTCCCGAAATGTACCAACAATACGCGGGCAGGGCGTTTCCTATTTTTCAATCGTACATACAAGAAGAAACCTATGTATCCGAATCAAAGCGCCGGGGAATTCCCGTTTATGCCTACAAAGTCGCGGCGGGCATTGCGCCGCCTGTGCATTTCATCATCAACATGAATCAGGATGACGCCGCGGTGGTGTATGACGGGCGTTCTTCGTTTTTGCGGGAAGACCGGAAAAACAAACTTTGCATACAGGACAGGGACTTTTCGGCGGAATTTATCAAAGCGTATCTGATTTCCGGCGCGGTTCCCGTGTTTACGGTTGCGGACAACACCTTTTCCGGCGCAACTGTGCCGCACCGGAAATTGGGAGATATGCTGGAGCGTGAAATTACGCGCGCGCAACTGCCCGTCCTTCCCGATCCCTACCGGACGGAACGGACTGTTCTCAACGGAACCGCTTCAACCGTTCCCGTTTCCAGCCCTTCGGATATACAGAAAAAAGGCTGGGAAGCGTTCACCATCCTCCACAAGAAACCCGAAGGCATAGATATACGGACGACGGCGATAACGCGGGGCGATCTTCGTGCGGAGCTTGAGAAGCGGCTCTGTACCGATCCCGCGGAAGAGAGCGAAGATGAAGATTTCCGGCTTTCCCCTTCCGATTTAGACGAATACCTGCTGTGTCCTTTCAAATGGGTGTTACAACGGGGACTTGGCGTGAGGGAGAAACAGACCGAGATCGAGACGCTGGATCAGCGGGATTTAGGACGGCTCTACCACAGTATTTTGGAACGGCTCTGGACGCGGATAAAAGAAGATCACGGGCGTTTTCACGTACAAGAGAAGCCTATTTACAAAAAATATCTTGAGGAAGAGATACGACGCGCCATCGACAAGGCTCAAAACAACGAAGGTTATTTTCAAAAGCCTTTATACGACATGCTTATACCGCGTATTAAAGCCGCGCTGGAAGATTATCTTGACTGTGACGCCGAAAACCTGCATGGAAAGAGCATTGCCGGCGCGGAATATCCCCTGCGGAAAACCTATGATTCGCCCCCCGCGTTAAGCGGCATAGCGGACTGCGTCCTGAAAGGCGAAGACGGCTATACCATCAGGGATTACAAGACAAAAAGTATGCCGTCAGAGGGCGACTTATGGGCGGGCGATGAGGATGTTCCGAAAAACGTACAGATGGCGTCGTATATTGCCATGCTTGAATCTCCCTGCGCGGGAAGCGGGGACGCGCCCGCCGAAGACGCCGTTGTCCGGGACGCGCGCTTTTATTCGATAGACAACCGTGAATTCCGTCCGGTGATAGATGAAGACAACCCTCATGCCGGTTATGAAAAAGAAATTGCGGCTGTAGACCGTGTTGTTGAAAAGATCGCCGCGGCAATGCGTAATGGCGAATACATGGTACCGAAACGCCTGTCCCGTACGGTGTGCGTTGCCTGCGCGGTGTCGTCCGTGTGCAGAAAACCGTATATCGGGGAGCGCTGAAACGATGCGGCGATGCGCTTGCGGCGTCATTTCGTCTAAACAATATAATGGCGCAATGACGGATGTTCATAGTACGCATCTCTTATGTTGTATAGGAATATTTCATTGTAATATAGCGAATTCCTCTCTCACGCTATCCCTTTGCGTTCACCGCCGAATCCCCCCCCCCCCCCGTATCGCCTTGAATTAAGCGCGTATGCCGCCTTTGCGCGGCATACGCTACACGCGCTATGTTCTTCTCTCATTCTTATAACGGGTCAAGACCCGATTAATTCTCAATACTCTATCTCTCGTTCTCTTTTTCGTACGGTACGCCGCTGTCTCGCGGAGCATGTCGCTTTGAAACTGACAGGGAGTATACCGGCGTTGGAAGCGGAGAGGCAGAAGGCGGAGAGACGGCGTACCGTACGCTGGCGCGGGGAGCGATGGTCTGAAAAACTCGCGGATCATGGAACGTCCTTTATCCTGACTACGCCTGAAGTAGTTTTTTGCCATGAGCCGGATCAGGAGGCTGATCTAGGTCGGATCAGAAGTTCAATCCAAGCCGGATCAGAAGGCTAATCTAAGCCGGATCGGGAGTTCAAGCCAGCCCGGATCAGGGAGCTGAAATTAGTCGGTTCACGATGTTTGAAACGGCTTGATTTATGAGGCTGAAATGGGTCGGTTCAGAGCGCTGAAACGGCTCGGTTCAAAAGACTTGAAATAGTCATGGGTGAAAGAGTGGGGGTAGCGGAAAAGCCGCAGGCTTTGGAGCGAGGGGGAGCAGCGTACAGAACGGCGCCGCAATGTTGGAATAGGTTTCCGTCTGGTTCCCGCAATGGCGCTCCCCCTTCTTTATTTTAGAGGCGCTTCAGGGGGAATACCGTGAAGATATGCGAGATGAGCGTATGGCGCTACGTGGAATAACCGTTGGTTATGGAAACCGCCGCGGAACGGGATTATACATAAACGTTTGGAGGTGAGCGTCGTATGCTGAAGAAATTAACAAACCATAGAGCCGTTTCAAAGATTCTGCTGGTTCTGAAAAAGATTGTGGAAAGAGTGGAAAAAGCGGTAAAAAGCCCGCTTTCTTTTCTTATTATGAAGATTATGAAGAAAATAAACCGTTGTTTTATCTGTTTTCTGCGTGAAGTGCGCGAATATGGATATTTTACCAATGAATTGTCGATTGCGACAATAGTGAGAAATGAGGCGCCGTATTTAAAAGAATGGATAGAATATCATAAGCTGGTGGGTGTGGAAAGGTTTTATATATACGATAATTATAGTACTGTTTATATATACGATAATTATAGTACTGATAGCATAAAAGAAGTACTACAGCCGTATATAGATTCGGGGGAAGTTGTGTATACGGTATTTCCGGCGGAGGAAGCGCATAGCCGTGAAACACAGATGAGCGCGTTTAATGACGCCGTAACGCGATATAAACATAAAACGAGATGGCTCGCGCTGATAGACGCCGATGAATTTATAGTTCCTCTCTGCGCGGATACCATAACCGGTGTAATAAAAGAAATAGAAAAGAACATAGTACATAAAAAGATTGCCGCATTATGTGTGTTTTGGGTGTTATATGGTTTTTCAGGTCATTATAGAAGACCGGACGGGGGGGGGGGGGGGTTAATCATTGAACAGTATACCAGAAGCCGTGTTAAAGCGTTGACAAAGGCGGCGCGTGAGGCGCACAAGAATTATTGGTGGATAGAGCGGGAGTGGGTAAAGTCGATAGTTAATCCGCGAATGGTAACGGTATATTATATACATGGCGGCGGTTATAGAGACGGGTATTATGGGGTGGATGAAAAGGGGAATAGGATACATGAGGGCGGAGTAGTTCCCGAAGGATTGGAGGCAAGCATTGAAAAGATACGGATAAATCACTATTGGACAAAATCGTATGAAGAATTTATTGAGAAAATACAAAGAACAAAAGCGCATAGCACTGAAAAACATACGGTGATAGAGTATGAAGCCGGATTTTTATCACATAAAGAGGATAACGTAATGGAGAAATATATACAGCCGTTAAAAGAAGCCATGAAGAGCGGACGGCGCACATAACGGGCTGTATATGCGGGGCGTTTCTCACTGGGTACGAATCCAAAAAGATGAAGAGCTATACCACTAGGGATTACAAGACACAGGTGATAATGCTTTTCAGCACAAACCATTTCCCGTACGGTTTGCGCTGACTATGAGGCGTCGTCCATGTGCAGGATACCGTATATCAGGGTGCACATTGACTATTTTGTGTAGGACTATTTCATTGTAATATACTGAATGCCTCTCTCTCACTTTATCCTCCATTGCCTTGAATTAAGCGCGTATGCCGTCTCGCGCGGAACACGCTGCACACGCTATTTTCTTCTCTCGTTTTTATAACGGGTCGCGATCCGGTTAGCTCTCTGTAACATACAGCGAAAAATCGGAAATTGTATCTATAAGCTAGTCATCTCTATCTGTTTTGTTTTTGCCATATAATCTCCCACAGACGTTCAAGATGAGCCGCCGCTGGCAGTTTTTTGATTTAGGGTTACGCCAAATATTTTCCCTCTCATTTCGAGCCACATTAATCCCGCATATCCTTCGCGGTATAGCGTTCTACCTTTTCGTACAATTCCTTTTCCGTAAAACCTGTGCCCCTTTCTAATACCCTTTTGACTTTTTCCATCAGATCATCCGAGACATATTCCAGCTGTTCCTCCAGTTCCTCGGGGTCTTCGATTATGGACAGGGCGGCAAGACAAACTTCCACGGTCCGGTATGCCTCATCAATATGCCCAAGGGACCGACCCCCCGCGTATATAAGATCAAGCTGGTATTGAACCTCAGACTGCCATTCCTCATCCACCGCGTCATCGTCCGGCTTTACGCTTTCATCGCCCAGCCATCTGGCAAGCCGGCTTTTGATTTCATTGCCGTATCCCATGGGATAGGACTTTTCCTTACACCCGCCGTCTTCATCAAAAACCGCATAGCCGCACCAGTGGGAATTGTCATAGGAAGACTCCCCTTTCAGCAGCTCAAAAAAGAAGGCCAGGGGCTTGCCGCTTGCAGCGGTAAACCGCTGCATCAAAGGCTCGAAGGGTTCGTACCATTTGCCCCGGACTTCTTCTATATAGAAATACATCCCCGTCGATGAACGATGAAGGTCGCTTTCCGTAAAATCAGCAGCCAGTTCATCCGAAACGCGAAGACGGAACTCCTTAATGAATTCCTCTTTACCCTTACAATACAGCATAAACGCATAGGTGAAACATGCCATAAAAACTCCTTTCCTATACTACTTTATAAAGTTTCAAAAATAATGGGACTTTGAAACCGTCCCATTATAATATATTTAACATAGTCTGTCAATATATATTTGAAAATATTAAAATAAATCCATTTGAACCGGTGCGCTACCGCGTCGCGAACGTTTCCGCTCCTGTGCAAGCGGGATAAACGGTTCCAGAACGGCGAGAAAGCGGCTTGGTTTGTTTTCCATGATACGGTTTTGAAACATTCGTTTTTTAGCCCACGAAAGATACAAACCGCGTTTTGCCCGCGTCATGGCAACGTAGAGCAGCCGCCGTTCTTCCTCAATATGGCTGTCCCGCGTGTCTCCGTATAGGGTGAAAGGAAGGAGTCCCTCTTCCACGGCGGGAATAAAAACGTATTCCGCCCCAAGCCCTTTGGAGGCGTGTATAGTCATAAGACGCACGCCTTGGACGGTTATGCCGAGCGTATCATCCTGTTCCTTGATAAGCTTGAAGGGGATGCCGTGATCCGTAAGCGCTACGGCAATAGGGTCCGCAAGGCGCGCGGTGCGGACGAGTACAACGCAGTCTTCCATAGCTGCGCTGCCGATGTTTCCTTCCGCCGTGCCGCTGTCAAGCGCGAAAAAGCTGGTTCCCCCGATAAGCGCGGCTATGTTGCGGGCGATAGACTCGGCTTCCGCTTTTTCGCTGGCGTAGCAGCTTCGGAAAAGCGCGGCATCGGGTACGGCTGCGCCCTGTATATCGGTACCTACAAGCTGCCCGGCTGCGGCGATGATGGGCGCGGCGCAACGGAAACTGCGGGTGAGGCGGAATAGCACGGCTTCGGGATAGTCGGTCTTGAAACCGGCGATGAAGCGTTTGTCCGCGCCGCGGAAGGCGTATATCGCCTGATTGGGATCGCCGATGACCCAGAGCGACGTTGTTTCCGAGGTTAAAAGACGGATAAGGACGTATTGGGCAACATTGACGTCCTGATATTCATCAACAAAGATAAAGCGGAAGCGTTTTCTGTAATGAGCAAGGATTGGCGGGTATTCCGTCAATAGCCGTACGGTTTCAATTATCAGATCGTCAAAATCATACGCGCCTTCTTCACGAAGCCGATCCTGATACACGCCGTAGAGCCGATCTTTTTCCGCATTAAATTCAGCGTCATGCGTCAGGCAGCCCGCTGCCGGGGTTTCCGCATCGGATTGCTCTCCCCTACACGAAAGCCGCATTTTTTCAAACAGCGGTTTTCCAACCGGCGTTTGCTCATGGGGGAGCAGAAGTAGCCGTTTTCTCTCATCAATATAATCCCCCAAGCCGCGAGCCTTGATCGCGCCACCCGCTTCTTTACAGATTTCCTGTAACAGATGCTCCCGCTCATCACCGTCTATGATTTTGAAATTTTTGAAATTACTGAAACGAGCGGTGTGTTGTCCGGCTTGTTCTTTCAGTATTGAAGTACAGAGCGCGTGAAAGGTTGCGGCGAAGACTGATGACGCCACCGATGCCGGCGCGGTTTTGGCAATACGTTCCCGTAATTCTCCGGCGGCTTTTACGGTGAATGTTATGGCAAGAATAGAATCGCTCTCCGCGCCGTTTTGGATGAGATAGTCGATGCGGGCGGCTAATGTTGCGGTTTTTCCTGTTCCAGGTCCGGCGACGACCAGAACGCGGGTTCCGGTATATACGATAGCTTCTTTCTGTTCCGCATCAGGAGAAAACGGCTGATCAACGATCATAGGCTGCTTGACAGTCGGCGGTTCTGCCGGTGAAAGCGCTGACCGCACAGGCGATGTGTCTCTAGCTTCCTCCGCTGAAAACAGTAAAGCCTCCGGTGATGCCGCAATTTCTTCCTCTCCGAAAAGCATGGTTTTATCGTTTTCACTCCGCTCATGTCCCTCACGCCGTGTACGGAACGTGTTTTTGCTCTGGGGATCGAAGACCCGGATTATCCCATATTCACCGTCATAACCAGCTTGTATGAATACCTGTCCCGCCCTCATTCGTGCCACAGCTTGCGCCAGCAGTTCACCGGAAATGGATGGAACAACCAGCGTTCCGATCTTTTCTATGGGCATATCCATCAATATGCCGATTTCGCTGCCTGCCTTTTCAATGAGCGCGGTATAGGCATAGTCAACTTTTTTCGAGGTTTCGCCAGTATTGAGCAGTTCGCCGAGTAATTCCCGTAGCGGAATGAGGGACACATATGGGCGTTTATTCGTACCGCCCCGCGAAGGAGGACAGACGCCCCATTCGTCAACCGGACGGTCGGCAAGTTCCAGCACCCTGCTTATCACGCCGCCCGTAAGCGGTTTCCCGCACCGGGGGCAGATGCCGCCCGCCGCCGCTCCATCCTCCGGCGCCATGCTGACGCCGCATTTCCGGTGTCCTGCATAGTGATATTTTCCTTCCTGCGGATAAAATTCAATAGTACCGGTAACGTCTTCTTTTTTTTGTTCTTCTGGCGCAAGACGCAACGCCTTTGACAAGGAGGAAAAAGAACGGTCCATCTCAAAAATCGTCGCTTCCCGCCCTAATTTTTCAAGCGAATGAGCGTCAGAATTGGAAATAATCGAAAACCGGTCGAGGCTCGAAAGCGCCCAATTCATCGGCGGGTTGGAAGAAAGTCCCGTCTCAATGGACGGAATGTATGAGGCAAGATCGCCGTAACATTCGTCTATGGAATCAAAACCCGATTTTGCGCCCAATGCGGAAAACCACGGTGTCCAGATATGCGCCGGAATCAGCAGCGAACGATCATCGGCGTCAAGCAGGAGCCGGAGCAGATCGCGTGAATCAATGCCCAGAATCGGGCGCCCGTCTGACCGTATGTTGCCCACGCGCTCAAGCAAACTTTGAAAAGTTTCCGCCGCTTTCATATCCGGCAGTATGACAAGGTGGTGAATCTTTCGGGTTTTATCACCCTTCTTGTATATTGTACTGATTTCACCGGTCAGTACAAAACGGCAGCCGGACGGCGTGGCGCCTGATCCGGCGTTGTTTCGTATGCCGTCTTTAAGCGTATAAAACCCCGGTTCCGCTTCTTCAAGCTGTTCCTTCAGTTCCGCAAGCCATGCGGGATGCGTACAGTCTCCGCTTCCCACGAGGTCTATGCCCTTGATTGCAGCCCAGCGGTCGAGGGACGCGGGCGTCAGTTTTTTGCTCGTTGCGCGGGAAAACCGTGAATGTATATGCAAGTCGGCAATAATTTGCATGGTTGGTCCATGATAAACGATAGCGGGTTTTCAGACAAGGCGGTTCATACATTACATGAGCATCTGTTCATCTTTCTCTGTACAAAATTATCATCTTGTGCTATAATATCATGGTGATTATATAGTTTTTAACTTTTTTCAATCGAATTTTTAGTTTTCTATTCATTTTATCAGTAAGAAAGAAGATAAAAATTTGACTTTTAGGTGATTTATTAGCATGTTAATAACAATAATCATAACGAAGACGTATTTACCGTCTTCTTACCATTACAGGAGGTTCTACCATGAACAACAGACAAAGCAAAATTTTGGAAGCGATTGCGATACAACAGCGTATCGAAGTAACAGATCTTGCAAACAGAATGAGCGTTTCTCCGGTAACGATCCGCAAAGATTTAGATCAGCTTGAACAACGCGGACTCATCCACCGTGAACACGGATTTGCCTACATCGAAAACGGGGCTAGTGACGGAACACAGCTTGCGTACAATTACGAAGTGAAGCGCCGCATAGCGCAAGCTGCGGCTGCCGATGTTGAAGACAATGAAACCGTTATGATAGGCTGCGGGTCATGCTGCGCTATTCTTGCCGAAGAGCTTGCCCATACAAAAAAAGATATTACGATTCTCACCAACTCGGTATTCATTGCGAATTATATCAAACATGCGCCGTATGGTAACATTATTCTGCTCGGCGGGTATTATCAGCGTAATTCACAAGTACTTGTGGGTCCCATTGCCCATAAGAATGCACAGCTGTTCTCTCCGGACAAGTTTTTTATCAGCGCAAGCGGTTTTTCTGAAACATTTGGGTTTACAGACCATGATTACTTACAGGTTCAGACCATTCAGGAATTAACAAAACAAGCTCAGCAGGTCGTGATGCTCTTCGATTCCGAGAAATTCTCCAACAACGGCGTAGTGAAAGTGGTTTCCCTTGAAAACATCCATGTTATGTACACTGATGACCACATATCGTCCGAGAAAGAGGAGTATCTGCGCCAACACAACATTCTGATACATAAAGTTGCAACGCAAGAAGCAGTGTAAGTACAGCGGCGCTTTGCGCCGCTTTTTTGCGACACGCGCCGGACGTCCGATGGTTTATAAGGGTTCGCCGTCCAACCCAATGCTTTCTCGTGATTTTTACAAAACAGGTAAGAAGAGAACTGTTGCGGCGGCGGGAATATAGGACTATTAGCAAGACCGCGTGAGCGAAAGGAAGTAAGAAAGTTATGCAGATTACGAACAACCCCGCGGCTTTAGCCGCGGGTAGCTGACGTACGCCGCCATTTCTCTATTCACGCATAGAGGGATTACAAAAGGTATGAACATGGGCGCGTTTAATCCGCGACCGGTTTACAAAGGGGCGGCGTCCAGCCCAAGCCTTTAGGCGTGTGGATATGAGCCGCAACGCTGAAGATTTAGCGTTGGATTCGCTCACAGCCCTTCAACCGCCTGAACGGTACCGGCGGCGCGGCAGGGGACGGGCGTTTCCATACTCCGCCACAAACCCGCAAGCACGGCACCGGGACCGGTTTCCAGCGCCATATCAAAGCCGCCTCGCGCAATAAGCGCCCGCTCTTCCGTGACCCACTGTACCGGGCTCACGATATGCCGCGGGGCGAGGCGTTTCGCTTCCGCGCCGCTGGTGATGAGAGAGCCGGTAACGTTGGAGTACAGCGCGATGCGCGGGTCATGAAACGGCGTCTGTTCCAAGAGCGGCGCGAACCGCTCCGCCGCGTCCGCCATGAGCGGCGAATGGAAGGGACCCGCGACCGCGAGCCGGATGAAGCGCCGCGCGCCCGCCGCTTTGAACAGAGGCTCCGCCTGCCTCAACGCGGCGGCGGAACCCGACACCACGCTCTGCGTGGGCGCGTTGATATTCGCGGCGAACAGCCCGTCGATCCGCCACTCGGCAAGCAGCGCCGCAATCGTTTCCGGCGCAAGCCCGATTACCGCGGCCATGCCGGGCGCATCGTCCCCGCAGCCCATGCCGTCCGCCGTGAGCTGCATGACGCGCCCCCGCTCTTTCACCAGACGGAAGCAGTCCTCCGCGGACACGACGCCGGACGCGGCAAGCGCCGCGTATTCGCCAAGACTGAAGCCCGCAACCGCAACCGGAACCACGCCCCGCTCGCGGAGCAGCGCGGCTGCCGCAAGGTTGACCAGCGTGATTGCCGGCTGGGACACATCCGTGCGTTTCAAGGTTTCGTCATCCGCGGTTTCCAGCAGCCGCTTCATATCCACGCCCGCGCTATCGGAGCAAAGGGCAAACAGGGTTCTCACCCCGTCCGACCGCTCATAGAAATCCAATCCCATGCCCCGGTACTGAGCGCCCTGACCGGGAAACAAGAACGCCGCTTTCGTATCGCTCGTCGTACCGCGTCCAGCCTTATCCATGTCCTTCATGCCTCTTCCTTGCGCGTTACCATGTGATTATAGCGCCACCGTACGTCAGCCCCGCGCCGAATGCGGCGCACAGGATACGGTCGCCCTTACGCAGTCTGCCGTTCCGGTTGAGTTCATCAAGGGCGATGGGAATGGAAGCGGCGGACGTATTGGCGTATTCTTCGATATTGAGGAAGAACTTGTCCTCCGGTATGGCGAGCCGTTTCGCCGCCGCATGTACAATCCGCGCATTTGCCTGATGCGGCACGATAAGGGCTATATCTTCCATAGTGAGACGTTCCGCCTCAAGCAGCTTCGTAACCGTTTCGGTGATGGCGTTCACGGCAAAGGCGTACACCGCCCGCCCGTTCATCTCGATATGGGGCGGCATGGCAAGCGCGTCCCCTTTCTTGAAGGGATTGCGCGACCCGCCTTGCCGCATAATCAGGTCTTCAGCGCCGGAACCGTCCGCTCCCAGCAGCGTACGCAGCACGCCGCCGTCCCTCTCCGTTTTCTCAAGCAGCGCCGCGCCCGCGCCGTCCCCGAACAGCACGCAGGTACTCCGGTCGCTCCAGTCCGCAAAACGCGACAGTACTTCCGCGCCGATTACCAGCGCGCGCCGCCGCTCCGCGTTTATCGAAAGCAGTCCGGCTCCGGTCTCAAGCGCGTATATAAACCCTGAACATGCGTTGACAATATCCATAGCGCCCGCCCGCTTCGCGCCGATAGCGTGCTGCACGATACAGGCGGTAGCCGGACAACACCAATAGTCAGCGGTTGAGGTGCCGACAATCACCATATCCACGGTCAGCGCAAGGTCTTCGAGCGTCTTCTCATCGCACGCGCCGCGCTCTATAGCCAGAGCGAGCGCGTTACGCGCGGCTTCCGCGGCCAGATCGCTGCACGCGGTCCGCTCATCAGCAATATGCCGCGCGCCTATGCCGGTATGCGAGCGTATCCACTCGTCGTTTGTGTCGAGCGTTGCGGCCAACGCCTCATTCGGTATCCGCTTCGCCGGAATCGCTCTGCCGGTTCCGATAATCTCAATTCCCATGGTACAATCCTTCTCTGGGGCGCGTTCTTGGTACGACGCCATGCGATTAACGGCGATGTGGCGGGGGGAAGTCTCCCCCCTCGCTCCAGCCTTGCGAGCAAGGCTTCCGCTACCCCCCTCAACGGGGGCTGCGCCCCCGTAACGCCCCGCTCACCGTGTCCCGCGCTATCGCCCGCATGGTATCTTAGCCATTATGCGCGATTGCGCGCGCAAAGTCAAGGCGCGGGGAACCGCGTCATATCCGCGCCGCGCATGAAAGCGGTCATTCCTTGACAGAACGGTGAAATTGTGCTTGAATACCCGTATCTATCGATTTACAGGAGAAAGAATTATGTCGGTATTACATACTATTAAAGCATGGTTGTATGAAAACATGCTGACGGATGACCCCAACGACTATTCGGCGCGGGTCAGCGCGGAGCGCACCCTTTCGGTGCGGGACATTTGCCAATCGGCCGTAGAGCGGGGCGGCGCGGACATCAACGCGGCAGCGATGGAACACGCGGTTAATCTGTTTCACAGCGAGATGGGCTACCGGCTGTGCGACGGGTTTTCGGTGAACACGGGCTGGTACAACATATCCATACATATCAAGGGCGTATTCAGCCGTTTAACGGAAGCCTTTGACCCGGAGAAGCACACGGTTATGGCGGAGTTCCGTCAAGGGGCGGAACTCCGCAAGGAATTACGCATGGTGAGTGTGAGCGTGATGGGCAAGGCTGAAGCGAGCTTCTTCATCGCCCAAGTAACGGACATACGGACGGGCAGCGTCAATGACCTGCTGACGCCCGGGCGCAACGCGAAAATCAGCGGCGGCAAGCTCAAGATAGAGGGGACCAGCCCTTCGTGCGGCGTGTATTTTGTGAACGCGGAGACCGGCGCGCGGATCAAGGTGGAGGCGGAAGACATGGTGGAGAACAAGAACGCGAACCTCTTGATCATTACGCCCGCGCTTGCGGCGGGAACGTATCGCGTAGAAGTAACCACGCAATACGCAAACAGCGGCAGACCCTTGAAAGAGCCGCGCACGACCGTCTTTGACCATCTGCTAACCGTTGTGTAGCCGTATTCGCGCAACGCCGCACGAACACTTCGTGCAACGCTGCACGAACACCTTGTGCAATACTGCACGAACACTTCGTGCAACGCCGCACGAACACCTTGTGCAGCACTGCACGAACACTTCGTGCGGAACAGTGGGGGCGGTTCATCAGCCGCGCTTTATCGCGCAAGGCGTAACGCTCCCTAACCGCTATGCGTCCGCGGTCAGCTAGATGCAGAGCGTTGGGACGCGGCAACGTTCCACGTATAAAACGAGCGTAAAGGGCGTTCACGATCAGAATACGCCTACGCTTCACTTCAAAAACAGACCCGCACGAACACTTCGCGCAAACACGGCGCGGGCGGTTCATCAGCCGCGCTTTATCGCGCAAGGCGTAACGCTCCCTAACCGCTATGCGTCCGCAGTCAGCTAGATGCGGGGCGTTGGGGCGGCGGCAACACTTCCCGTATAAAACACGCGCAAAGGGCGTTCACGATCAGAATACGCCTACGCTTCACTTCAAAAAAAGACATGCTCGAACACTTCGCGCAAACACGGCGCGGACGGTTCATTCGCCGCGATTTATCGCGCAAGTCGTAACGCTCCCGCCCCGCCTTGCGTCCCCCGGCATGTTGCAGCCTTTCCTTACCCGTCGCTCTTGCGATCAGTATAAAACGAGCGTAAAGGGCGTTCACGATCAGAATACGCCTACGCTTCACTTCAAAAACAGACTTGCGCGAACACTTCGCGCAAACACGGCGCGGGCGGTTCATCAGCCGCGCTTTATCGCGCAAGGCGTAACGCTCCCCGTATAAAAATGCGCGTAAAGGGCGTTCACGCTCCAAATAAGCCTATGCTTCACTTCCCAAAACACCATACATGATCTATACTTATTCATTATGAAGCTCCGGTATGCAAGCGCTGGTTACGGCGGGCGTTCAAGCCGGATTGCACACATAAGAAGGAGTGTATAATGTTGTTTTATTGTGAGTGGTGTGGACGCGGTTACGATCCTTCCGAGACCCCCGAAACCGCTTATTGCAGTAGAAAGTGCAGGGCGGAAGCGGAAGCCGCGAGAGAAGGCAAGGCTGGGGGGAACACGTATATCCCGCCGCCGCCCCCGCCCTCGCCAGCCCTGACCTGCACGTGGTGCGGCAATCCTATAGGACAGACCGGATACCACGTCTGTCATCCGGGTTCTTATGATTACTGGTTCTGCGGTCAGAAATGTCTTGACGA
>JAISMJ010000128.1 GCA_031276815.1 Treponema sp. | reverse complement strand
GAAGCGATAGTACGCCTTACCGCCGCCATAGCGCAAGAAGAGCCGCCGAAGCCGTATACAACGCCGGACGTTTCAACGCTGAACGCTTCAACGCCGGACACTGCGCGGTATTTTTCGGTGAAAGAGGCGGCGAAATATACAACCTTATCCACTGTTACGATACGAAGGGCGGCGAAAGAGCGGAGATTAGCCTATTGTCATAACTGCGGTATATACGCTTTGTTTCGTATATACCGCCTGCATCGGGGTATATACGACTGCGGGGCGGTTATGGAGTGTCCGCGTGGCTGCGGATGATGAGCTTTCCCTGAAAAACTTGGAGAGAACCAGAGAGCGGCTCGCATATCCTATTGAAACCTCCCCGCCCCCGCTTCATGTCCTTTTTTTAACAGATTTTAATGCTATATCTTTCTTTTCTGGGCGCCGCTTGAGGCGGATCGCCCGCCGCATATCCGAGAAGCACATGCCCCACGCCGATATAATTGCCGTTCAGCCCCCATGTTTTGAGCAGTTCCTGACCTTCCGGGCTTTCAAACACTTCTCGCGCGCGGTAAATGTAGATCGAGCCAAGCCCGGCGGCATGAGCCGCATTGAGCATGTTGCCGATGACAAGGCTGCCGTTTTCTACCGGCGTACACTTGGTGTTATCCACAAGCACATTTACCACTGTAGGCGCTCCGTAAAACGGATGGGCATTCGGATCGCCTATAACAGCCGCGTTGAGCCTTTCAAGCGCGGCGATAACGTCCTTGTTTTGCACCGCTACCATGACGGCGGATTGCTGCCCCATACCGCTTGGGGCATACGCGCCCGCCTCAAGAACGGCGTCCAATTCGGAATCCCGTATCTGCTCCTCTTTATACGAGCGGATACTCCGGCGGTTTTTCAAATCATCCAATGTTCCCATACTAACTCCTCTTGTTCTATTTCTATTCACATGCCGTACGGCATGGACTATTGTGAGCTACCCAACGCTAAAGCGATGGGCTTCTTGTTTCACAGACTACACTTAAACCAGCAGAGCAAGCCCTGTCAGTCCAGCGGTTTCAGCCTCCGCAAGCATTGTATTCTTGCGCCCCGCAAGAATCTTTATTCCTTCCCATACTATACTTTTCTATCTTTCTTGCCAAGTCTTATGTCCCTCTGCTGTTACGTATCTGTATCGGTACGCCTTATATCCACAAGCCTAAAGGCGTGGGGCTTCACAGCGACCTTTTGTAATATTATATCTTTGTGAGAATCAAGAATTCTTGCGAGACAATCGCCCCGCGTCTCATTAAAGTATGCTATCATTACCCAAAAACCGGCGTTTAGGGCAGAACCTTTTCTAATATGATAGTTACCGGACCGTCGTTAGTATACGTCACTTCCATGTGCGTCTGAAAAACGCCGGCTTCGCACTGAACCCCCTGTTCTCTGACTTTCTCCATGAAATACTCGTAGAGTTCTTCGGCGGTTTGAGGGTCCGCCGCATCGCCGAATGAGGGGCGTTTGCCTTTGCGGGTGTCGGCAAGCAAGGTGAATTGGGATATGGCGAGGATGCCGCCGCCGGTATCTTTAACGGAACGGTTCATCTTGCCGCCGGCGTCTTCAAAAATCCGCAGCCCGCAGATTTTCTCCGCTAAACATGACGCGGCTTCGCGGGAGTCTCCCCGCGCAACGCCGAGATACACGAGCAGCCCTTTTTCGCAACGCCCCGTAACCGTTCCTTCAACCATAACGGACGCATGTTTAACCACTTGAACAACAGCTTTCATAGAGCAAATATAGCAAACAACATAAAAATATGATATAGTACCGGTATGCGTAACGGACTATTTCAATGGAAAACACTCCTCATATCCGCGCTTATCGTATGCGTTTTGCAGGGAGGGCGTTATCACGCGGAAGCGCAGACGGCGTTTCCGAATTTCAATCCGGAACCCGATGCCTTACGCTATGCGGCGTTGCGGGAACCGTATTCATGGCGGGATTTAAGCGGCATGGCGTTATGGGCTTCCGGCGTACAGCATAGTGAGCCGTATATGTCCCGCATTGCAAGCGCGGTTACGGCATTGCGCGGTGCGCCGGATTTGCCCGTTGATGCCAGAGCGCGCGGCGAATACGTCCTTGCATTTATACACAGCAACTATCTTACACGATATGCGGAAGACCAGACCCTGCTGAGCGTTTTGCTTGACGCCGGTACCTTTAATTGCGTGTCATCGGCGGTGTTCTACCTGATCCTTGCGGTTGCCGTTGATCTTGATGCCGGCGCGGTCATTACGCATGATCACGCCTTTGTTACCGTAAACACGGGCAGCGGCGCGCGCCGTATTGATGTGGAAACAACGAATAAATACGGCTTTGATCCGGGGACAAAAATCGAATTCCGCGATGAATTCGGCAGAGTTACCGGATATGTGTCTGCGGATCAACAGCATTACAGCGATCGCTCGCCCATCAGCCAGCTTGAATTGGTGTCCCTCATACTGGCAAACCGTATTTCGTATCTGGAAAGACAGAACCGGTATACCGCAGCCATTCCCCTCATGGCAAACTCGGCGGCGCTGCTTTCGATGCGCCGTGAGAAAACCGCCTCGCCTTTTTTCACGGATCATCAGGAAAATCTGAAAATATGCCTCATCAACTTCGGCAAAGAACTTGAAAGAGCCGGTAAATACGATGAGACGCTGTATTATATTGATACGCTTCAATCCCGCTATCCGAATGATCCGGAACTTGCCGCATTAACCGGCATTGTTATACATAACGCCGTGGTCATGTATGTGCGGCAAAACCGCGTAAGCGAAGCGCGGAATTATCTTACCGCTCATAAACAGCGTATCAGTCAGGAACAGTTTGCGTCATTACACGCGCACATACGCGCTAATGAGCTTACGGCGCTCGTAAACGCTTTGCAAACTTCGGCGGACGCGGAATACGTACTATCGCTTCTCAACGACAGCGCGTTACAGGCTCTTCTTGGAGAACAAAAGATACGTGAGATACGAAACGCCGTTCTCAACAGCGAGGCTATTTTTATATCACGGGAACGGGGACTTGAGGCTGCGATTCAATTCGCGGAAGCGGCGCTTGCAGCCTATGGGCGGATTCCGGTACTTGAACAAAACCTCAAGGCGTTCCGCAACAATTATGCGGGCGAACTGCACAACACGTTTGTCGCGCTGTGGAATAGCGGTAAAAAAGAAGCCGCAGCAGCTTTTATACGGGACGCGATCAAGAAGCTCCCGCAAGACCGGCTGCTGCTGAATGATGTGAAGATTGCGGAACGCAGGTAGCGGCGTTTACCGTATATTAGTACCGATAATGGAAATGCCGCATATTAAAAACGGCGTTATGTGCAATGCCCCTAAAGGAGCGAAATTGAAGAGTTATACGATCCAAATAGTAAAAACTGTAATAATTTTTTGTATCGTTATATGGACAATTGTTATGATAAACATAACATGGTCGCGTTTTTCAAGAAAGCGTACATTATATGGGTTAAACAACATAACATTAATTATCTGGTGGGTGTTTTTACTAACCGGTTTATCTTCATATGGTATTCATTTCATACATTATCAACCGGATTCACATAGAATGTTAGATTTTGATACAGATAACGCAATACTATTTTATGCGTCATTTCCCTTGACCGCGCCTTTTGTATGGTTTTACATATTGTACATGATTTTTATACCAATAAAATTAACAAGAAATATATATAAAGAAACAAAAGACGAAGCATATATTTTAAAAAATATAATAATAAGTATTTTGCTAATATTATTTTCTGGAATATTATATTTAGCGTATTATAAAATAGCTGGCAAGATTGATATAAAACAATGGCATTCAATATTCGTCATAATATTAAATTGTTCTCTAATGCTCTTTTCAAATATTATTGGTTTAATACCATCGATACTAAACATAAAAGATATAAAATTACACATTATTTATATGGGAATGATTATAATATCGACAATAATAGTGTATAATTTAATCAATTTAATTGGAAACGTATTGGTTACATATAGAATACTATCAGAATGTTCCATTCTATTGCTATTTTGTTTGATTATAATACTGGAAAATATCATTTCATTAATAATAATTAAAACAATGAGGCTTATCGTCCGGCGGTCTCATCAACATTTCACTCCTTGACAAAGCAAAAGATTGCGTATGCGGTATGTACCGCATATTTTCATACCCTCTTTCGGCAGCTTGGGATGCTTCCGCAGTTAAAGCGGCGGGCTGTAGTACGCCGGCGAACAAACCGGCGGCTGTTTCTGATTGGGACGAAAAGAGCGGTTCCCCCTGTCAGGGCGTCCGAAGAACCCGCGGCTGATAACGGCGTAGCAACCACATCCGCCGCGAACACCGCCCGTATCGCTATCAGCGCCGCGCTTGCGCATACGCCATCCTCCAGCGCTAAAACAGAGAGATTTTATCTAACATATCATATAAAAATTGTGTTCTGATCTTTTTATGGATATATATTGCAATGAGTATTGATACTACCGCGCCGGCGCCCGTCAGCGCTTCCACTACAACCATGTTTTTTATAACGCCAACCTGCATCGCCGCGGCGGGTACGTCAAAAAGGGCATGGGCGAGTATCGCGCAGGGATAGAGCCACGCCGTGTGTTTCCCATAGACGGCATAAAAAACCGCGACCGACAACGCTAGTTGTATGCTTATGGCAAACACGCGCTCAAGCCCGCTCACCAAAAACAAATGGGCGGGCGTTGTGAGTACGGTATGTAACTGCGCGTTTACCTGCGCCGCTACATCCGCCCGCAACCCGCCGGTTATTGTGTCTAGGTTCCCCGCGTTGACGGTTATACTCAATAGTATCGTGTTTATCATTGCTAATCCGACAAGGAGGATTGATTCTATGCCGCCATGCCCGATGCCATACGCCAATCCGGTTCCAATGCCGTCATACTTTCTCTTTAGTATGGCGAATGATAGAAATCTGGCGGTCTCTTCAAACAGACCCGCCATCAGACTGCCGTACATGATATACAGGACCGGCTTTTCCGCCAACGCAATGCTGCTGAATACCATGAGATGAAGAGACCGTTCCAGTACCATAACAAACAGAACAAAGCCGGCGGCGCCCATAAGCATGGGTACAATGCGGGCGTTATATGTGTTATAAAACACAACAAACAACACGACGGGCAGACCTATGGCAATAAGCGCCGATAGCGCCATACACAGTATCGAAACCACTGAAACCTGCATTGTACCGCCTCCTTCCGCTTTGTTACGGTATAACCGCGCTCACGATGGGACCGAAGGGACCTTCCCCTTCCTCGCCGCCCTTTTCGTTTTCGTAGCGGAGGCAGAAGTAAACCGTCTTGCCGGAGTCGCCGTCAAAGTCAAAGAGGTAGCGTTTGCGGTGCGTGAACGTGGAATGGGGCAGGTCGCTCCCCTTCACCGGCGGGGCGGAAAGGCGGAACCGGTCGCTTTCCGTGGCCGCGCCCATGACGCCCCAGAAGATGCGGATGCCGTAGTCGCTGCGGAGGTCGTCTTCCCCCTTCTTGACAGC
>JAISMJ010000111.1 GCA_031276815.1 Treponema sp. | reverse complement strand
TACTCTCTTTCATGGAAAAAACAATATCCAATCACAGCACGGCATAAACCACTGGATTCCCTTTACGGAAAAAGAAGTGGGCGCGAAAGAAAAGTTTGAGTCGGCCTTTATGAGTAATTTTCTGAATGGCAGGGAATTAAGCCGTGAGGCGCGGGCGGTTCTTGACGCGGGACGCGAACTCTGGAAATACTATCACGCCAAAATCAGGGACAACAGGGCGGCGTCCGTCAACGCCTCGTTGTACGACATCCGGGAGTTTTTCCAGGGACGCAAAGAAAGCGGCGTGATGAACGCAAAATCCAATGATGAAACCTACAACACGCTTATCAAAACACTACGGGAAAGATTGGCTGTTTTGACGGTGAAGATACAGCCGAAAGCGTATGAATACGGCTTCTTGAAGGAATAAGCAGGGAAAAACTCCCGTATCTTCTCAAAAAACTCCCGTATCTTTTTCAGAAAAGTTCCGCATCTTTTTTGAAAAACTTCCGTATCTTTTTCAGAAAACTTCCGTAACATAAAGCTAAAACACGCTTCACAGAAACTTCTATAAAATATGATATTCTGGCTACATCCATCATAGACGGGATGTACAAACAACAGCGTGTAAGAACGCAACCAAAGCGGAATCACCGGTACGCTTCGTCCGCGGTATCATCCTTCCCGCTCCTTCCGCACTACAGAGTCATACATGTGTCCGGTTGTGACGGGAATTCGCCCGATAAAGCAGGCTGTTCGTAAGATGTGCGTATGTATCCCCGGATCAAGATAGGTTTTCCGCCCTGTCATCCGTAACAAAGACCTCCTATGCTGATACGGATTCATGGCTCTTGCATTCATCTTGATATAACGTACCGTTTCTATAGCGAGCCGCCTCCATAATATGCCGTTTTAAGACATCATTTCCATTGACAATTTTTCAGTATTATCATATTATTAATCATTATGGTAGATACAGTATTTTTAAGTAATGCTGACTTTGAACAATACCGTACCCTCATTTACAATGAGAGCGGCATTCACTTTACGCCGACAAACCGTTCCATCTTGGAAAGCCGACTTAAAGACCGGTTACGAGAAAGGGGTATTGATGTACGGACGTACTATAATACCATCTCCAGAGATAAGGAAGAGATGAAAAGCTTCCTTGACTCCATCACAACAAACCTAACTCGTTTTTTCCGCAATCAGGCTCATTTTGACGTATTGGAGCGGTATGTAGTGCCAGAATTGATAAAATTGAAGAAACCTCTCGGTAATACCACTATCAAGATATGGAGCGCGGGCTGTTCTACCGGAGAAGAACCGTACACCTTGGCAATGCTGATGAGTCAAATCCTGCCTGTTACATGGAAATTTGAGATAATCGCCAGTGATATAAGCCTTAAATGTCTTATGATGGCAAAAGAAGGCTTCTATGCGGATAGCCGTATCGTGGGCGTCCCTGATAATTACCTGCACAAGTATTTTGATAAGGTGAGCGGAGGTTACAAAATCAAATACGAACTGATGAACAGGGTGCGGTTTGATTACCATAACCTCAAAAACGATTCGGGATTTCATAATCTTGATATTGTATTCTGCCGTAACGTTATTATTTACTTTGATGAAGCCGCGCAAACAGCGGTAATGAAGCGTTTCTGGGATGCAATGGCATCAAAATCATTCCTGTTTATCGGACATTCAGAATCTCTATTCGGTATGGATACAAAATTTGAATTTGTAAAGACCCAATGGGCAACATTTTATAAGAAATGGATGTGAGGTGGTTTCACTTCACATGTGGTTAACATGTACGCGAAGAGCGTGTAAACAGGAGTTACTGTATGGCTGATGATATTAGTGTTTTGATTGTAGATGATTCCGCGCTGATGCGAAATTTGATAGGACGCATGGTGGAGGATACGGAAGGACTTGTGGTAGCGGACAAAGCAATGAACGGTAAATTTGCGTTTCAAAAAATTCCCCGCGTCAATCCGGATGTTATTGTGCTTGATCTCGAAATGCCGGAGATGAACGGCATTGAGTTTCTAAAAGAACGCAAGAAACAGGATATCAAGATACCGGTTGTTATTCTGTCATCAATTGCCGCGCGAGGCGCAGAAATCACCATGGAAGCGCTTTCACTCGGCGCAAGCGACTTTATCCAAAAGCCATCAGGCTCTATTTCAGATGATATTCACACGGTAAAAGATACCCTCGTCGGTATGCTTCTGGGTTACGGCAGACAGTACCGCAGAATATATGGCAAAAAAACGGCGACTATTGATCATACGGTAAAACCGCAGACAAAGATCGGTTTAGCAACGCCAGCGTACCCTCAAGCTGCCAACCCGCAGTCTCGCTTTGTTAAGTCAGCCGATAGTTTTAGCTTTGCGCCGCCCGTTATCGCAAAACCACGTCCTCCTTTGCGAAAACCCGGCAAAACCGATATTATCGCTATTGGTATCTCAACCGGCGGTCCGGATGCGCTCCGTATTGTGTTCTCAAAACTTGATGCAGACCTTAAGATACCGATTGTGGTCGTTCAACATATGCCGCCCGGTTTCACCCTTGAGTTTGCCAGAAGCCTTGACCGTATTTGTTCTCTCGAAGTCAAAGAAGCTGAAGAAGGCGACTCCATTCGACCGGGTCGCGCTCTTATCGCTCAGGGTAACAAGCATCTTGAAGTGGAGAAATGTCCGCACGGCTCTATCGTTCATCTTACGGACGCGCCCCTTGTCAGCGGGCATCGTCCCTCCGTCGATGTACTGTTCGCATCAGTTGCTAAATGGTACGGTAATCATGCCTTGGGCGTCATTATGACCGGTATGGGGCGGGACGGCGCCGAACAAATCGGCGAAATTTACAAGGAGGGCGGTCTTACCTTGGGGCAGGACGAAGCCTCATCTGTTGTGTACGGTATGCCTCGCGTCGCTTTTGAGATGGGATACGTGCAAGAGCAGGTACCCCTTCAAAACATGGCGCGCAGAATTTGCGATTTAGCAAAAACGCCGCGCTAAAAAGCTACTCCCGTTTAATTCGCATGTATTGCAATGCGGTCTAATAGGGTCCGACATGCGGAATATTCATACTTCACAGAAAAAGGCGCCGGACGCCTTTGCATTATATACTTATGTGACTGAACGTTCTTTATAAAGAACGTTAGAAAACGTCAAGGCGGTTTATTGCTTACGTATTCGCCAATGTCCGTCTATTTTTTCACATGAGGCAATAGGCACCTCTACTTGACTGCTATCTTCAGCAACAAGCTTTATCTTATCTAACACTACATTCACTTCCAGTATCCGCCACAGTGCGCCGTTGTAGGATACCCTCATTCCTTCATGGGGACATGAACGGCGCTGTTCGCAATAAAAGCAGTGTTCGTAAGAGAGGCAGCACAAAAGACGTCCACAAGGGCCGGATATTTTCATGGAATTGAGAGACAGGTTTTGCTCTTTTGCCATCTTGATCGATACGGGCTTTAGCTTATCGGAGACCGTACGGCAACAATAACCCCTGCCGCAGATGCCAAGTCCGCTCAAAACTCGCGCTTCATCACGTATACCGATTTGGCGTAACTCAATACGCGCCTTGAAAATACTCACCAGATCTTTGACCAATTCCCGAAAGTCAATGCGGTTATCCGCAGTAAAGAAGAACAGTATCTTTGGGTCTTCCAAAAGGTAATGCACGGACACCAGTTTCATCCCAAGCCGGTGTACCGCTATTTTTTCTTTGGCTATAGTAAAAGCCTCCTCTTCCAGAATCTTGTTGCCGGCAGCTTTATTCAGATCGTAGTCTGTTGCAAGTCGTTCTATGATAGTCATTTCTGAAAAGTAGGAGACTTTCTTTAGCTGTCCCAGAACCTGAGCTAAATCTCTACCGTAACGGGTCGGTACAATCGCCATACATCCGTTTTCAAGGATTTCCCCATTATAAGTCGCAAGAAATGTCTCATAGGAATAGAAAAGGCGTAGCCGGTATACAGGCGTATCGGGCGTAACATCTCTGTTTTCAACAATAACAGAAGGAAACTGTTCTACTAATTCGTCGGAACCGTCAAGATCAACAATATCTTCATCTAAATAGTCGCTCATAACTACCCTTCAGCCTTCATTGTAGCAAGTCTACCAAAATACCGGTGATTTCCTCAAGACGTTCCAGAATTGCAAGCTGATCGCTCTGCCCCGCAAGAATACCCGTCGCTAATTGATCGAGTTTCTTATCCACAATCTGAATAAGCGTCTTTTCCTTCCGTTTGCGAAGAGTTATGCCCGTATACTGTTTTTCAATAGTATATGTATTTTGTACAATAAAAGTAAGAAAATTCCGCACGGCTCGTTTATACCGCAGGATTTCTGTAGGTAAAGGGCGCTTTTTCAAAGCATCGCCGGCGCTGTGAACATCGTCAAGCAGTTGTTTGATAGTTTCTTCAGTAACCGGCAATTTTTGCACGTCTGAAACTTCAATATCTTCCCGCGTCTGTTCCAAAAGATTAAAAAATAAAGGCTTTGATTTGATTCCACTCTTTTTTTTGGTTTTTTTCAGTTCATTTTTAATATCTGAATATGAAATGGGATTAAGAAACGGCGTGGCGCTTTCTATTTTGTCCATTATATGCGTCCTGCTTCATGATTCGGCGGCTTACCCTTACTTTTTTTCGACACCATCGAAAGCGTGGAAAGTACGCCCTGTGTATCGCGGTACTCGGTTATGGTTTTTTCCCATTGCTCATCGCTCGTACAAACCGACACTTTACCATGAATCAGACACCCTTCATCGGCTTGAATACGCCGCGTAATAATGTCGCCTAACACAAGCGCGCTAGAAAGAATAATGAGCCGTTCACTTGCAATAATGTTACCGTACACCACTCCGCCTATGGTGATGGAGGTTCCCACAACATCGCTTTTCATGCGGGCTTTTTCACCGATGATCACTCTGCCCTTTGAGTTGAGATTACCGTGCAGACTACCATCCACGCGGGTAAAACCCGCGGAATTAACATCGCCTACAATGCTGGAATTAGGACCGATAATAGTATTTACCGAAAATTCATTTGCCATAGCGCCTACTTCTCAATTGGTTTGATGAGAGTTTCGCGTATATTGAGGTATTTATAAGGATCAACCACATCAGAACCTATGTGTACCTCGTAGTGAACATGGGGTCCTGTTGAAAGCCCTGTATTGCCAATATACCCTATGATATCGCCCTGTTGAACACGCTGACCTGTTTTTACACGTACGCTGAGCATATGAGCGTAACGGGTATAAAACCCGTGCTTATGTTTGATGATGACATAATTTCCAAATCCGCCCGGATCAAAATCCACTGTAACGATCTGCCCGTCAGCAGTACCAATAATCGGATCGCCTTGGCGGTAGGTGGAAAGATCAATACCTTTATGAATATAAAATTGTCCGGTAAAGGGATTTACGTTCTGCCCGAAACTCATAGAAATATGCCCGATACCGCCCCTTATGGGCCAAATGCTGGGGATTTCCGTCAATAAAGCGCTGTGTGAATTAAGAAGCGCGCCGATCTCTTTGATCGGTTCAACAGCGGAAGAAAGATAGCCTGTAAGCCGGCGCATATCGTTTACTTCCTGCAAGACGCCTTCCGGCGTTTCCTGTATATCGAAAAATGACGACAGATCCCCGCCTATACCTGAGTTCCCGTCACCGGAGGCGGGCATATCCGCGCCAAGGGCGGAAAGCGTGCTGGAAAGCGCCGATTCAAAGCCGCGCGCTTCCCGCATGAGCCTTGCAGTTTCATCACGGAGCTGATCGAGACTCGCCTGCGCCTCCTTGAGTCTGCTGCTCTTATCCGTCGCTGTAACTCTGATATTCGCATTCGATGGTACTCCGTACCAGAAAAACGCCGCGATTCCGCCGCCAAGCACCAGCACAAAACAGATCACCGCAAAAATCGAAATCCGAAGATTATAGACTTCTTTTTCAGAATGAGGAACCAGTACTACCGTATATTGTTTGCCTAAAAGTTTGAATAGAGCTTTAAACAAAGCGCCTATACCTCTCCCCATAAGTATAAAAGCGCGTTTTACCTTTTGGACCGCTTTATTTTCTAATCGTTTATAGGTTAATATGGTTGACACTTTACACCTCTTTTTACCAATACTATCAATCTATGATACAAGTCCGGCGACCGGTTGTCAAGAGGGAATTTAGCATTTTGTCATTCCATTAGCGGCTATATGGCGCCCGGCACGAGCGCGGTTGAAGCTATAGTGAGGAGCGCCGCCGGCATATAAGCCGGCGTAGCGCCGCGGTTATACGCTTGCAATGTCCCGCCGCGCTGATCATGACAAAAAGCAAGCGAAAATGGTTGCTTTTGGGCTTGACAGAATAACGAGTTAGCGCGTATACTTGTTTTGAAAAACAGAAAGAAGTATGCAAGAAAGAAGTGAAAGGAATGATTTTTCCATGCTACAGATGATCATGTTACGTCATATAAGCGGTTTTTGTCTCGCGGCTGCATATCAGAAAACCTGCGCGTCTTATGAACGGAAGCCCGCAAAAGAGAGCGAATTAACCGTTCTTTTCGCGCATGGCAAAGCGTCCGGTACGCATAATCCGGCCGACCCCCCCCCCCCCCCCGCAGCATCTAGTTTAGTTTTATTAGTTATTATTCCATATATAGTTAATTCTCAAATCAGAGGGCTTTTCGCTCAAAAAAACGCATCCCGCGTTGGCGCGAAACGCGCGTCCGGTACGCTGTTCGCAACCGGCGCTATCCGGCACGAACCGGACAGTACGCCGGTATCCGACAGGTCGGCTTCTGACTCATCCGCTATGGCTTCTGACTCATCCGCCATGGCTTTTGACCCATCCGCTATGGCTTCTGACTCATTCGCTACGGCTTTTGACTCATCCGCTATGGCTTTTAAGTCATCCGCTATGGATTCTGACTCATTCGTTATGGCTTTTAACCCATTCGCTATGGCTTCTGACTCATCCGCTATGGCTTTTAACCCATCCGCTATGGCTTTTAGTCATTCGTTATGGCTTCTGACTCATTCGCCATGGCTTTTAAGTCATCCGCTATGGATTCTGACTCATCCGTTATGGCTTTTGACTTATTCGCTATGGCTTCTGACTCATCCGTTATGGCTTCTGAGTCATTCGCTACGGCTTCTGACTCATTCGGCATAGCCCGCGGGCTATTCGATATAATCACCACTTTAAGGAGATACCTTATGAGTAACGACTGGATGCCGGGACCTCGCTCCGAGATTCTGGCTATGTGCCGCAACTGGATCAGCTACATGACCACGGAACGGCGGACGGCTTGGAACATTCCCCAAGATCAATTCACGGAACTGCAGACCCTCTTCGGCAATGCGGAAACGCTGCTTCAGAAGGCGTTGGACGAGGCGGAACGCACCCATGTGATCACCGTTGAGTGTCAGGCGGCGTTCACCGCGCTCTGCGCCAAAATGCGCTTCTTCCGCGACCGGTATTTCAAAATGCCGCCGTTGACCGAAGGGGACTGGGCGGCGCTGGGCTTCCGGCAAAAGGACGACCATCACACGCCGGTTCCGGAGCCGGACGGGACGCCCGCGGCGTCGTTGAGCTATGCGGGCGGTCCCCACGCCTTGCTCGTCCATCTGGGACCCATGGCGGGGACGCGGGCGCTCGACCTTGCGAGCGATTACGGGTATGCGGTGTATGTGGGGATCATGCCGCCCGGGGGCGCGACCTTGGAACAGGCGGCATCTGATAAACACTATTTGATGAAGATGCCCGCGGACGGGAAGCAGCTTCAGCATTACCGGTTTACGCGGAGACGGAAGGAGAAAATTCTGTTTGACGCGGAGGACGGGGGCATGACCGCGTGGGTGTGCTGCCGCTATGAAAACCAGAAGGGGGATGTGGGGCAGTGGGGACCGGTGGTCTCCGCGATTATTCCCTAGCCGCGGAGGGAAAACCGCGTATATGCGGCGCAAATTTGCGGCGCAACGCTTGAAGGCGTACCGCGCGGAAGGCGTTCCATGAAAGCGGCCGTTGGCTGCGGGAACCGCCGCGCGGGCGCGGGATAGATACGGCGCATTTGCATAGAGGGGTACACGAAAGCAGACCTGAACGTATAGGGATGGTACGCCGGCATGAGCGGGAGCGTACTTCACCGTGTTTTCCGGTTTCTACTATTACCTTCGTTTACTCCGGTTCATTTGGAACCGC
>JAISMJ010000019.1 GCA_031276815.1 Treponema sp. | reverse complement strand
ATTACTATGAGATGGAGCGCGGTAAGTATGCAACTGGGTATACGGTCTATGAAAAAGACCCGGTTTCCGGCAATTTAAGAGCAATTCAGGAATATACCCATGCACAGGGTTTTCTATGGAGTTTAATCTTAATGGCATGCCATCCGGCAGAACTTTATACTTTGTAGTACGCGCATCCGGTGATCATTACCGGTACAGCGAAGATTCAAATGTGGTTACCGTGTATTTCAATTAATAATGAAGCATGAAAAAACAAAGAAATCAGCCTTCACTTCATGATTTATTGAGACGCGCAAAGGCGCTAACCGCCATTTTTCCTTGTTCATGCCTCCATCGCTCATCGATCACCCCCGTTCTCTGTCCACGTGGGCGGGAATGTGGTATACTGGATAACAGAGGTTACTATGGAAACAATACAAACGATACCGGAATGGAGAGCCGTTGCGGATGAGATTTGGGCGGTGTTGAAAGAAAGCGCCTTACGGCACGCGGAAATTGACCGTAGTCTGAAAGAAACCGGCTACAGTCTGAAAGAACTTGACTGTAGTCTGAAAGAAACCGACCGTATTATGAAGGAAAACGCCTTACGGCAGGCGGAACGGTCCGCCGATTTGGACAAGAAAATTGAGCGCGTCAGCGCCAATGTCGGAGGGCTTAACCGCTCCATGGGCGAACTTATCGAGACTCTCATCGCGGCGCGGCTGTGGGAAAAGTTTCCCGAATACGGCTTTACGCGCTCCTACCAGCGGGTGCCTATTTACGATGAAACGAACCGTCTGAGAACCGATATAGACATTCTGCTCTCCAATACGGATATAGCGATGGCGGTTGAGGTCAAGCGTATACTCGACGATAAAAGGGATGTTGCCGACCATCTGAAACGCATGGAACTTATCCGGACATACCCGCCTGCGGAAACGGTAAACAAGCAGTTATTGGGAGCGATGGCGGGCGGGGTTGTCAACCTTGACATTATGAGTTACGCATACGAGGCGGGATTTTATGTGCTTGAATTAACGGGAGAATCCGTGCATCTTATCCCGCCGCCCGTCGGCTTCAAGCCCCGGCGGTGGTAGGGTTCCGGTTCCCGTTAGGCGCATAAGCGCCGGCAGATGCCGGTTTTTTGTTGTGCGTGTACAGAAGCCATTTTCCCTATTCACATGGGTGGGAATGTAGTATACTGATGACAGAGGTTGAACATGGAAACAATACAAACGATACCGGAGTGGAGAGCCGTTGCGGATGAGATTTGGGCGGTATTGAAAGAAAGCGCCTTACGGCACGCGGAAATCGACCGTAATCTGAAAGAAACCGATCGGCACAGGCAGCGGAACCCAATATAGAATTGATCAGGCAACCTTCAGCACCAATTCAAAAAGTGGTAATAATCTGGTTTTTAATTGGACACTTACAACAACAGGCAAGATCCCCAATGGGTTATACACCTATACATCGCCCTTGAGTATTGTGGTTTCAGTACAAGTAGATGACGCTTATTATGATCTTACAACTATGTTGGCGCAATCAAAAAACGTCAGCAACGGCTTTGCGTCTGCGAATGTCTGCGGAATGAACAGGCTATGACCTCTTGACAAATATAGAACACGTTAGTAAACTTTTTGTAAACTCGTTGGTGTAACGCTAAACACGGAGGCTATAGAACAATGACGGGGTCTCGTAATGAAGTGCTTGATGAAACTGATTTTGATACCATATTATCTCAGGATATAGATTTTTCAGGAAGGCTCAATTTTGAAAAACCCTTCTTGCTGCGCGGTAAAGTTACCGGTGAGATAATTGCAACCGGTACCCTTGTTATTGATGAAGATGCGGTTGTGGATGCGGATATTACCGCCCCTCATGTTGTGATACGGGGAACCGTCAAAGGCAATGTGAATGCATCAGAAAAAGTTTTCATCTCCTTAACAGGTAAATTACAGGGAAACATCACCACTGCGGAAGTCAATATGGAAACCGGTTGTTTGTTCAACGGACGCTGTTCTATGCCGCTCCCTGTGCAGGAAGCAGTACCCAAGATATGAATCCATTTCGCGCGCGCCCTTACAGAAGGCGCATGAGTCTTTTCATCTTTTTATTATGTTCTGTATTCAAATTATTTTCTCAAAACGCCCAGACAAAACCGGATGCGCTTGTTGAATATCGTACGGGTAATTATGAAAAAGCGGTGAGTATTTGCCGGGAAGAATTAGCCGCCAATGCAAATAACATAGATACGTATGTTGTTATTTCATGGAGCCTCGTACGGTTAGGCAGATATGAGGAAGCCGGTACCTATGCGCTAGCGGGACTCAATATCAGCAGATACGACCCGCGGATCATCGAAGTTCTCGGAGAAACCAGTTATTATCAGGGGAAAAATCAGGACGCTCTGCGCTATTTTCAGGAATATATCAATTATGCGCCCGAAGGAGGGCGCATCGATCAGGTGTACTTCTTTATGGGCGAGCTGTACATTAGGCTCGGTAAATTCCTTTCAGCGGACATAGCCCTGTCAACGGCGGTACATTGGCAGCCGAATAATGCGGAATGGCTTACCCGTCTCGCCTATGCCCGTGAAAGCGCGGGAGACTACGCCCATGCGGTTTCCGCGTATGAAAAAGCCTTGTTGATTAACCCGCAGCTAACCGATGCGCGGCGCGGGTTTGAACGGGCGCGGAAATCGCTCGGCGCGCGATAAGGGAAAAAAGAGAAAGAAATGAAACCTTTTTTCAAAAAAGAGACCGAAATAACCCAGAAAACCTTTAATGCGCTTGAAGAGGAGCAGAAGGAGATGATCCGGGGTATCCTAGAACTCTCCGGCACCACAGTAAAAGAAGTCATGGTGCCGCGTATTGATACGGTTTTTATCCATGCAAGCGCCCCCAAAGACGAAATTCTTACCGCAATCTCGGAAAGCGGTCATTCCCGTTTTCCGGTGTATGGCGAGACTATTGACGATGTTATCGGTATCCTCTATGTGAAGGATGTTCTTATGTGCCTTGTTAAGAACAACGAGTTTGATATTCAGAAACTGCTCCGCAAACCGTTTTTCGTGCCTGAACCAAAGCGTATTGACGAGCTTTTCCGCGAGCTTCGGCGTAAGCGGGTGCATATCGCGGTGGTAGTCGATGAATACGGCGGCGTTTCCGGTATCGTGAGCATGGAAGACATCATAGAAGAGATTGTTGGAGATATTCAAGATGAATTTGACAATGAAACTGAGGATATAGTCAAGATCAACGATGGCGTATATCTCTGCGATGCCCGTATCAACCTCGAAGACCTTGCGGAAGAAATCAATATCGACCTTCCTATTGATGATTTCGATACATTGGGCGGCTTTGTGTTTGATCTTTTTGGGAAAATTCCTGTTAAATATGAAAAGACTGTGTATAATGGACATGATTTCATCATTCAGGAAATGGAAGGGCATAAGATACAAAAAGTAAAAATAGCGGCGCAGCATGAGGATGATGAGTAAAAAATGCGGATATCACGGTTTTTGCTTCTAATAATAGCGATAGGTACATTCTCCGGCGCACTTCATGCACAAATTCCCGCATCCGCGGCGTCGTACTACAGGCAGGGACGCGACTTCATGGTAGAGGAAGACTGGTATTCCGCATCGGAAGTACTGCTTGAATGTCTCCGTATCAATCCGGCTCATGTGGAAGCCACGTCCGCGCTTGCCGACTGCTATTACAACTTAGGCGAATTCGATGAAGCCCTCGTATGGGTTCGGAAGGCGCGTGTACTTGCGCGGGGAGACATACCCCTTGCCAACCTCGAAGCCTTTATCCTCATCGCTCTGGGGCAGCTTGACCGCGCTTCTTCGGTGATTGCCGAGTCGCTTTCCCGCGAACCGTACAACAAGGAAGCCCTGTTTGCCGCTTCGGAGCTTGACATTGCCCGCGGACGCGCCGGAGACGCGGTTCAGCGCTACCATGAGGCTGTCCGCCGTTACCCTGACGACAGGCGGCTTCTCGTCTCCCTTGCGCTTGTGCAGGGTTCGCTCGGCAATACCGAGCAGGCAAAGACCTACATAGAACGCGCCATGCTCTATCACCCTGATGATTACCGTGTGTATTATTATGCGGCGTATCTTGATGCGGAAGCGGGACGGATCGGTTCCGCAATAGCCTATGCGGAACGCTCCCTTTTCTACAAACCCGGCTTTGATGCGGCGCGTTCCCTTTTGGCGAATCTCCTGTACAGGACCGGCAGATACGAGGACGCGGCGCGTCTTGCCGATGAAGCAATCGCGTTTAATCAGAAAAATTTAAGCTCATGGTACCTCAAGGGCATGTCGTATGTCCGGCTCGGGCGCTTGGGCGATGCTAGAACTATCTTTATAAATGCGCTTGCCATTGATCAGGGCGATGAGTTTATCCGCATTGCGCTGGAGGAGCGGCTCATCGCCGATACCAACCTTGAGGACCCGGCGCGTGTCCGCTGGGCGGAGTATCACTTCAATCGCGCGCGTGATTACCGCGCCCGTAACTTGTCGGATCAGGCGCTCTTTGAATACCGGCGCGGTCTCCGCATCAATCCTTACGCAAAAGACAGAAAGGAATACGCGGAAATCCTCCGCTTGCAGGGATACCCCGCACGATATGTTGACGAACTGCGTTTCATGCAGCAGCTCGGCATTGCCGATAAAACCGTGAACGATGCGGTGGAAGCCTACGACGCCCTGTTAGCCGAAACGGTTCGCCGTCAGTGGGGCGTCGATCCTACATTCAGCGACAGCCGTCATTGGAACATCGCTATCTTCTCGGTCGTGTCCCAATCAAGTTTTTACCATGCGGACGCCGGCGCACTCATCGCTTCTTATATTAAAGATTCCTTGATCCATGACCGAAACATTATCCCGATGAATATCGAATTGAGGCAGCCTACTTTTTCCACAGCCTTCAGAGAAGCGCGGGAAGCAGGCGCGGATTACTTCCTCATCGTATCGGTAAACGAAAACGACCGGGATATTTCAATTAAAGGCGAACTCTTTATCGCCCGTACCGGCTCTCCCGCCGGCGTCTTTTCCTCCTACCGCACCGGCGCGGATAAACTGCGGAATGTAGCGCTCGGAATCACCTCCCAATTAAGCGCAAGCCTCCCGTTCCGCGGCGTGCTGCTCCAGTATAAGCAGGGGCAGGGACTCATCGACAAAGGAAAGGCTGACGGAGTTAAAACCGGACTGATGTACAACGTGGTGAAAAGAAACCAGACCGTTATCAAAAATGAAGGCATAGGTATCATCTACTCAACAGAAGATGTGGTCGGCACACTGCTTATTAGCGCTGTTGATGAGGAAGTCTCATCCGGAACGCTCTCCCGAAGCGGCTTTTTTGATCGAATCGCTGAAGGAGATGAGATTGTCATACTGCCAGAAACCCAGGATACCGCGCCGCCCGCTGATCAGCAGTACATAGCGGATCCTGAATTACGCGCATTACTGCGAACTTTGCAGTAATGACGGCGCGGAAAACCCGCCCAAAAGAAGAGAGGAGTTATAGATGGAAAGCGTAGATGTCGGCATGTGGTCGATTTTACCCCCCGTCATTGCCATTGCTTTGGCGCTCATCACGAAAGAAGTGCTTTTTTCACTGGCGCTCGGTATCATGTCCGGCGCAATTATCTACAGCGCCGCCCTGGGGCTTGGCGTTACCGGCGTGTTTACCACGACGATTGATCTCATGATCGCAAAGATTTCGGATAGCGGTAACGCCGCCATGCTCCTCTTTCTCGCGTTGCTCGGCGCCCTAGTCGCGCTGATTACGCGGGCGGGCGGCTCCAAGGCGTATGGCGCATGGGCTGTGCGGAAAATCAAGAGCCAGCGGAGCGCGGGGCTGGTTACCGCGCTGCTCGGATTGCTCATCTTTATTGACGACTACTTCAACTGTCTCACCGTCGGCACGGTCATGCGTCCGGTTACGGACAGCCACAACATGTCCCGCGAAAAGCTGGCGTATTTCATTGACGCAACCGCCGCGCCTATCTGCGTCATAGCGCCGGTTTCTTCGTGGGCTGCGTCCGTTATTTCCTACTATCCTACTGAAACCGGTATCACGGGTATGCAGGCGTTCATCGCTTCTATCCCCATGAACCTCTACGCCCTGCTCACTATAAGCATGGTGATCTGTCTCGCTATCCGTAAACACGGCGACTTCGGACCCATGGCGCGGGCGCAGCATCGCGCGTTGAAAACCGTCTCAAGGAATAGCGCCGCCAGCAGCGGCGATGACGAATTGAACGTTTTCGCAGTGTCGGATAAGGGGAAGGTGATAGACTTGCTCATACCGGTCATCTGTCTGGTGGGTTTCTCTATTCTTGCGATGCTCTGGTACGGCGGGTATTGGACGATAGGGGAAAACGGCTACCGCAAGACCGTATTCGAGGCTTTCGGCGATACGACAGCCGGCTATGCGCTGGCGCTGGGCGGTTTCGGCGCGCTTTTTGCGGCGTTTTTCCTGTTCGTCCCGCGGAATCTCGTTTCCTTCAAAGAATTCTTCGCTTGCATAACCGCGGGCGTTAAATCCATGATCGGAGCTATCCTGATTCTCACCCTCGCATGGACCATCAGCGGCATCTGCCGGGACCTCCTTGAAACCGGTACGTATGTGGCGGGCTTGGTACAGGCATCCGCTCTGCCCATAGCCCTGATTCCGGCTATCATGTTCATAGTCTCCGCCGCGCTCTCCTTTGCCACCGGCACCTCATGGGGAACTTTCGGCATCCTTATTCCCATTACCATCAATATCTGCGACATTGTAGCGCCGCACCTTTCAATCATATCGCTTTCTTCAGTACTCGCCGGCTCCGTCTTCGGCGATCACTGCTCGCCTATTTCTGATACGACCATCCTTTCCTCAACCGGAGCGCAGTGCCGCCACATCGATCACGTCTCAACGCAGCTCCCCTATGCCGTAACGGTCGCTTCAGCCTGCTTTATCGGCTACATTATCGCGGGCTTCACAGCTCCGCTTGGCGCAACGATCAGCACGCTCATAACCCTCTCGTCCTCTTTCGGCATCCTCTTCGCGCTGCTTATCATACTGCCGAAAATCGTAGGACTACACACCCTCTCACGCTAACCCCCGAAGGGGGAGGCTTTTTATAAGCTAGACGAACATGATTAACCTTCGCGGGAGGCTCATACGCCTGTAATCGTAGGGGCGTATAGGGTTAGAAAGACCGTTATCAACCGCCGCTCCAGATATACTTCGAGAGGCGCCGCTGAAAGCCGGTTTCCGCCGTTGGCAACACAGTAAAGATCATACAAAAATGTGTATATTAAAAGAAATACTCTCAATGTTACTAATGTGTATTTTTCATATTGACAGAGGCGTCCTTTTCTTGGTAAAATCGCCCCATGCAGTTAATAGAACAGCAAGATGCGGTAAATAAGTGGCTTGAACGCTTCGGCGTACGTTTCGGCGTATACAAAAACGGCGTGTTCCACGAGCAGCTCTTCCCCTTTGACCCGGTTCCACGGGAAATTCCCCATACGGAATGGGCTTTTATTGAAAAAGGGCTTATCCAGCGCGCGAGGGCGCTGAATGCGTTTCTTTTGGACATTTACCATGACAAATACATAGTCCGCGACAAGGTTATTCCCGAAGAATTCATCTATTCATCAAAGGGCTACCTTCCCCAGTGTGAGGGCATTGTTCCGCCGAAGAAGATATACGCCCACATATCAGGCATCGATCTTGTGCAGGCGGAGAACGGTTCGTGGATAGTGCTGGAAGATAATATCCGTATCCCGTCCGGAGCTTCGTATCCGATCATTGCCCGTACCGTTACCCGAAAAGTGTCGCCGGAAGTCTTCGCGCGCGCGGACATTGCCGATAACCGTAACTATACGGCGCTTCTCCGCGAGTTAATGGACTATTTGAATGTGGATAACGGGCTTGCGGTTATTCTTACGCCCGGACGTTACAATTCGGCGTTCTTTGAACATTCCTTCCTTGCGGAAAAAACCGATGCTGTTCTGGCGTTCCCCGGCGATCTGATCGTGGAGGAGGATAAGGTCTACTATAAAGGGCTTTTTAACGAGAAAAAGCGTGTCGGCGTGATCTACCGCAGGGTTTCTGACGAGTACCTCGATCCTCTTACGTTTGAAGAAGCGTCTCTTATCGGCGTACCTAATCTGATGAGGGCATATGCGCGGGGTACTGTCGCGGTTATGAATGCGGTTGGAAACGGTATCGCGGACGACAAGGGGTTGTGCTATTTCGTGCCGAAGATGATAGACTATTACTTAAAGGAAACCGCGCTTCTTCAAAATGCGCCTACGTACCTTCCCTATTATGAGGATGATAAAAAATATGTGCTTGAACATATCGACAAGCTCGTCATAAAAGATGTGGCGGAAGCGGGCGGCTACGGGGTGATGTTCGGGCAGGACATGAGCGCCGGACGTCTTGCCGAAGTTAAACGCCTCATCGAAACGGAACCGCGGCGGTGGATCGCCCAGGAAGTGGTGCAGTTCCGGGATTTGGATGTGCTTGAAAAAAGCGGGCTGCGCGGACAGCGGAAGTCCGATTTACGCGCCTTTGTACTGTCCGGCGAAGAAACCAAAGTCTGGCAGAGCGGGCTTACCCGTTTCGCGTTTCATCCCGACTCTTATGTGGTGAATTCATCGCAGGGCGGCGGATTCAAAGATACCTGGGTAAAAAAGAGCTAAACAAAACCCCTCGCGGGGGGTATAGCATAGCGGAAAGCGGCGCTGTCGCGCAGCGCCTGTGAAGGAGAACTCATCATGTTGGATGCAATATCAATTACCAAAGCTGAACATCTGTTTTGGTTGGGGCGGTATACGCAGCGGGTGTACACTATTTTACACTTTTTCAGGAAATACCGCGATATGATTATTGATGTGGACGCTGGTTCCTACCAGACGTTTTGTTATAAACTCGGCGTTGAGAATAAGTATACGTCTTCCGAAGACTTTTTATACCGGTATTTGTTTGATAGGACCGACAGCAATTCCCTCATATCCGCGCTGACCTATGCGTATGACAACGCTATTGTGCTGCGGGAGGACATTAAGAGCGAAACGCTCGCGTACGTTGAGATGTGCGTGCGGGAAATGGAACGGTGCGCGGCAAAAAACGATGACGCCTATGAATTGCGTCCGGTGACCGACAGCCTCATGGCGTTCTGGGGGTCTGTTGACGAGCGCATATTCAGGCGCGATATCCGCAACATGATAAAGGCGGGGTGGTACCTTGAAACGGTAGACCTGCACATACGCTTTGACTATGCCTATGACCGGCTGCTCCAACTGCTTGAACGGCTTACGCGCCACCTCAAGAAAGAAGAAAAGGCGTTTGATCAAACATTATTTATGGACATCAGGCGGGAAATGGAGAATCCCGCATTTGATAAAATGCGGGTTCTCAGTATGCTTGGACGGCTGTTCGTGTTATGAGGCTCCGCCGCAACCGGCAGCCTTTCCTTGTTCACGGGGCGAGCCGCCTCTGGTACCCGCGGGTTAGCGGTCCGTTTTTGTCTGTTCCATCAGCGCGCGCACCAGCACCGGAAGCCCGTACAGCCTGATAAACCCTTTCGCATCCGCATGATCGTACAAATCGCCGGTGGTGAAGCTGGCTATGCCGCTATTGTAGAGCGAGTACGGCGATGAAACCCCCGCCGAAGAGATAGCGCCTTTATAGAGTTTCACCTTCACAGTACCGGTTACGGTTTTTTGGGTGGAATCGACGAATGCGGACAGCGCCTCGCGCAACGGGGTAAACCACAAGCCGCCATAGATAAGTTCGCCCATTTTCTGGGCTACCGTCTGCTTAAACGCGTATGTGTGGCGGTCAAGGCAGATATGCTCCAGCTCCTGATGGGCGTAATACAGGATACTGCCGCCGGGCGTTTCATACACGCCGCGGCTTTTCATGCCGACTATGCGGTTTTCCACCAGATCAATAAGCCCCACGCCGTGCGCTCCGCCGATCCGGTTCAGGGTCGTGATAAGCGATACGCCGCCGAGTTTTTCGCCGTTTACCGCGACCGGAATCCCCGCGTCGAATTCGATGGTAACATATTCCGGCGTGTCCGGCGCTTTTTCCGGCGGCACGGTCATCTTGAGCATGGTATCGTACCGCGGCTCATTGGACGGGTCTTCCAGTTCAAGCCCTTCATGGGAAATATGCCACAGGTTGTCGTCCCGGCTGTACGAATCGGCTCTCTTCATGGGAACCGGAAGGCGCCGCTGTTCGAGGTATTCGATTTCTTCTTCACGGCTTTTGATGGTCCACGTCCGCCATGGAGCGATGATTTCCAGATCCGGCGCAAAGGTCATGATCCCCAGATCAAAACGCACCTGATCGTTGCCCTTGCCGGTTGCGCCGTGCGCGATAGCGGATGCGCCTTCTTTCCGCGCATAGTCAACGAGCGTCTTTGCGATGAGGGGGCGGGCGGTGGACGTGCCGAGCAAGTACTTGTCTTCATAGAGGGCGTTTGCCTTGAGCGCGGGCCACACATAGCCTTCGACATACTCGCGTTTAACATCCGCGACATGGCAGGAAAGCGCGCCGGTATCAAGGGCGCGTTGCGTTATTGCCGACCAGTCCGCCTCCTGTCCGACATCAACGCACACCGCGATAATACCGGCGTTATAATGCTCTTTAAGCCACGGGATAATCACGGTGGTATCAAGACCGCCGGAATACGCAAGAACGATTTTCTTTTTCATATACACTCCTTTTCATAATTATACGGGTACGCGCCGGCGTTGTCAATCAAGCCGCAAAGAGCCGCGCATCCGCGCCGGACAAACGCGGCTCTCGGATACGCGCACGCGCTCCCCGGATACGTATCCGCGCCCCTTGGATATGTATCCGCGCCCCTTGGATACGTATCCGCGCTCCTTGGATACATATCCGCGCCCCTCGGATACATATCCGGGGACCTCGGATATGTATCCGGGGACCTTGGATACGTATCCGGGGACCTTGGATACGTATCCGAGCCATCCGGATACGTATCCGGGGACCTTGGATACATATCCAAGCCATCCGGATACGCATACGCGGCGAGTAGAGAGTACCAAAAAGGAGAAAACACAGGGGTACGTGAAGATAAAAAGAACAACGCTTTCCATCATGGAAAAAATAGAAAAAGAGTAAGCCGCCCAGAGCTTGAGCGATAGCCGCCGCTTTAGCAATGGGGATTCTTTTTTTACAGACTGCGCGGAGACAGAGAGAGCAAACGCCCGTAATTTCCGCGTTTCGCAAGCATCGCGAGTCCTTTGAGAAACGTCGAAAGGGATGAGTGAGTTTGATGCAACGTGTTAGCCCTACTATACTTCTTGAGTTTCAGAAAACCTATTGACTTCTTTGAAGGTATACCATAAGATATATGTAATAAGGATAGAATTGTGAGTAAAAAAAGTTGGTTGCTCCTGTGGAGTATAGGCTTGCTGCTTATCAACATAGGGTATGCCCAGGAATCTACAAAGATTAGTATAGGCAATCTTGGCTTTTCTTTCGCCCCCAAAATACTCAAAGAGGGTTCTATTATTGATTTTGGTTTTAGTCTCAAATATACAGATACCATGAGCGGAGCGGTGAATTTCCGGTATACCGCAATAACCGAAAACCATGAACTGTTTGAGGTAGCGGATTCCCTCAATGCGGTAACTGAACGGATATTTGAAGTGTTCTTCCTGCCCGTTCAATATTCATTGCTTGCCGCAGAAAGATATACCCTCTACCTTGGAGGCGGAGCGTATTATGAATATGACGCCTTAACCGAGAAAGGCTTCTTTAATATGCCGGCTCTGGAAAACCTAGGAAAGGAGCGGGTTAATGCCTATACCAATAACTTTTCTATGCACGTATTCGGACCGCTTTTGGAGAGCGGTGTTACGTATGCTGGAGAATGGTTTACTATAGCGCTTACTGGCGGCATAGTTCCAATATTCTTGTTAGGTTCATCTCAAAAAACGGAAATAGTTCCTTTGCTTGATCCGCAGTACGCGGATTATGCCCAGACTACCGGAGGCAGCCCCTATTTTTATGTACATCTTGATTGCACCCTGTTTAGGTATTTCAATGCGGCAGCCAGCTATGATTTTGTTCATCTTATATACAAGACGATACACTTTGATGATGAGCTTATGTGGTACACCCCGCAGCAAGAAACCCTTGCACATTCTCTCAACATAGAAGTTTCCGCTCTTTTACCCATGGGCGGCGGGATGTCTTTCCAAATCGGGTATGGGTTTACTTTTGATTGGGCGCAGTTTGACGCTGCATCCCCTTCTCTGAGTAATAGGCACTATGCAATCCTCACGGTCAAAAAGACCGTAAATTAAGGAGATAGCTATGAAAAAGAAACAGATTGTTTTTGGTATTGGCATCGGGATGATGTGTTTGGCATTATTTGCTTGTCCCTTTGTAGAAGTCGAGTCCCCAGAGTCGGCACAACCCGCGACTCCCACGTATGACAAGGAATATTGGGGTGAATGGCTTCGCATGGATACCGGGGCGACATGGTATATATCAAGCGGCGCCATAAAAATAGATAATTCATCTTCATCCGTATCAGTATCTTTGTCCAAACAGTCTGACAGGGTGATTGAAGTGAGCGAGGGTTCCCGAAAATATTACCTCTATGCTTCCCGTACCGCCAACGCTCGTTTTACGGGAAAAATCGCCGCATTTGGCTCTTCCGCCTCAAACGTACAACGCGCCGCGCTTGGCAGCGGTCTCGGCGGTATAGGGCTAGTCATTACCAATCTACATAATAAGACAAACGAATTAACCGCAACCACCGATGGGGAGGGTAATTTTGAAGTTGATAACGCCATTCCCGGTGATGAGTATGAGATAACCGTAGAAGACCAGACTGCCACTGTAACTCCTAGCGCTGACGGCGATGATGTGGGAACCATTACCGTTACGGATGGCGTGAATTTCAAGACAAGCATCAAGCCCAAATCGACATCGGTGGATATGCAGCGCTTGTACGCTAACCTTAATGTCTATACTTTTACGATAACCGTAGAGAATACCGGAACCGCCGATTGTCTGGCCGCCACATACGAGCTTGACTTTGACGATGACCTTGTAGTGATCGCTGAACCCTCTGATAAAGCGTTTGGTACTATTGAACCGGAAAAAAGCAAAACGATTGAAGTTACTGTGAGTTGTCAGCCTATTCAGGCGGAATATGAATTCAAGAAAATAGGTATCAGCATTACCGACCGGATCGAGAATAAAACATGGGAAGATTCGGTGTCCCTCAAATTTAACAAGGCGCCGGTTAATTTTAATATCAAGACAAACAGCAATGTCTCCGGCGTTGTTATTACGCCCACCGCAAAGGCGTACACGTTCTCTGTTGGTTCTTCTAATACCTCATCCTTCACTATGCCCTGGTCAACAAGCGATTATTTGGTTGTTTTTTCAGGGGCAACCGCGGATACTGAAGCGAAATATTCGCTGGGTATAAATGTAGCTGCGGATAGTGATTTTACCAGTTTCATCGATCTTGGCAATTATGAAGGCAGCGGAGGCAACAATGCCGAAAATACGGCGACGGCAATACAGGTGTCGGATAAGATTATGTCCTATCTGCATAAGAACGATGTTGATTATTACAAGATAAACCTTGGCACAACCGCGCCGCAGATTAAGCCGGTATCCATGACTGATTTTGCGTATACCGATGCCAACGGGAATGGGGACAGGGCAATACAGCCCTCTGAAAGCGGGTATTTGGATATTCGGGTAAAAAACAATACCAATGCAAGCCAGTCTGTAAACGCCGCAGTCCTCACGACGAGCAGTAGTTATGTAACGATAGACAAAGGAACGGCGGCGATAGGGGATGTGAACGCGGGATATTATGCGACCTTAACCGATGGGGCAAATTCATATGCTTCAGACGCACTCTTGCTTTATTCGCGTTATTTAAGCAATGCGTTCAAGTTCACTATAAGCGATACCTGCCCGATTGGGACAAATATACCCTTTACCGTAACCTTTACCGACTCATGGGGTAACACATGGACGGATACCCTGACCGTACCGGTAGTAGGCACAGGGGCAAGCATAGGGATTAACACGCCGGTGGCGAATAACT
>JAISMJ010000088.1 GCA_031276815.1 Treponema sp. | reverse complement strand
CGGCCTTTCCCAAGGTAACTTGCCTCGATAATAGGTAACACCACTTCCGTGAACTTTTCCTCGCTTATTGGGTATAGTCGTTTATCCCTTCCCATTTTTTCCCTCCCCCACGCCTCCTTTTTATCCTGTTTTTCCCCTTTTGTCTATCTTTGCTAACAGTGCCAAGGACTAGTTCGATCTCCGTTACCGGACTAGTTCGGCTTCCATTACTAGACTAGTTCGACTTCCATTACTAGTACTAGCTCAGCTTCCATTACTAGTACTAGCTCGAGTTTCATTACTAGTCTAGTTCGACTTCCGTTACTAGTCTAGTTCGATCTCCATTACCGGACTAGTTCGACTTCTATTACTAGACTAGTTCGGCTTCCATTACTAGACTAGTTCGACTTCTGTTACTAGTCTAGTTCGACTTTCGTTACTAGACTAGTTCGGCTTCCATTACTGGACTAGTTCGAGTTTCATTACTAGTACTAGTTCGACTTCCGTTACTAGACTAGTTCGACTTCCGTTACTAGACTAGTTCGACTTCCGTTACTAGACTAGTTCGACTTTCATTACTAGTACTAGTTCGACTTCCATTACTAGACTAGTTCGGCTTCCGTTACTAGACTAGTTCGGCTTTCAGTATTTTCCTCCACAGTAATAGGATACCCGTTAGTACATACCGGCGCGGGAATCGAAGTACCGTGCGATATGGCGGACTCTAAACAACCGTCAAGAGCCTCTTTCGCCATGTCAAGGGCTTCCTCTAACGAAAATCCGCAGGTAACAATAGTGGTCATGTCAGGAAATTGCGCGATGTATTCATCTCCCTCTTTTTCTACGGTACAGTAATACACCATCATTCCCTCTTATACTATACTAGCACGGCTTTTTGTCAAACCGCGTGTTGCGCCCGCCTTTTTCAGACCGTATAGGTACCGCTTCGCGGTCATTACAGCATCGGCGCTCCAACTCCGCAGCAGCCGCCAAACGCCGCTTCTTCAAAAAAGGCGGGCGGGTATATCAGGGTTTCAAATTCCGCAACCTCCGCTTGTATCGCTTCAATATCAATCGTGGCGATATCCTCCGCTACTTTCACATACCCATAGAACATATTGTCCCCGGTGGAAAAATCAAAATCCTCCGTAGGGTTTCTAAGCCATATAACGTTGTCCCCTTGTTTCATATCTATTATTGATGAATAGGAGGGAAAGAGAAGGCGGCTGTTTCCCGAATCGAGGGAATCGTTGTTGACGGTCAATACGACCGTAACGCCCTTTTGCACGACAAGGATCGCTGGCGTCATGCCGTCATCACGGAGATTGACGGTTACGGTCTGGGAGCCTCCTTTATATTCAAAGAAGCCGCCTTTGTGGAGTTCCGCGAGGCGCACGGTATCCGTGGGGATAGCCACTCCGGCCGGAGCGGGAGCCGCGTCCGGTTCCGCATCGTCCGCTGCGATCTGCCCTTCCGCCACGACCGTAATGGAACTGCGGATCATGCCCATCCAGCAGGAGTAGGAAAATCTGCCCGTTTTTTCAGGGGTAAACTCGATCACGTTTTCACCGGTGGTAAAGCGGTGTTCAATCTTGTATTCCCGTATAATCATGCGGTTGTTGCAGCCGTTGATGCTCCCCTGGGGGGCGGTAATCGTCCACTTCACCGGAATCCCCGCCTGTACCGTGATAGCCGGATAGCGCCCGCCGCTTAATGTGGAGTTGACGAGTTGTACGCCGTTTTCAACCGCCGGCGCAAACGGCACAGCCGGACGCGCGCTAGCAGCGGACGGATAGAGCGCGGCGATAATGGCGTCCGCAATATTGATATTGAAGCCGGAAAGGGTAACGCCGTAGGTACACATGGTCATGCCCATCACCGTTACGAGGATCGCCCCGCCCTTCATCACCCGGCGGGTGAAGACGCGCCCTCTGGACCCGTTGCTGAGAAACGACGTCAACGCCCCGATGCCGAACATAAGGGGAACCGTCCCCATGCTGAAGATGAACATTGACATCCCGCCCGCGAGGGGGCTTCCCGTTGAAAGGGCGTAAAGCTGCATGGCTTGTAGGGGACCGCAGGGCATAAGCCCGTTGAGGAGACCGATAATCAGCGGGCTCTTACGCGCCGCCTTTTGCGTGCCAAGGCTTCGGGCAAAAATATTCGGCATACGCGGCGTGAACCGCCGCAGCCAGGGAACCAGACCGAGCATAGAGACGCCCATGAGAACCATGAAGACGCCGGCGGCAAGTTGAACGACCCCCTGAAACCGCCCCGATACGGTAACCGCCTGTCCAGCGGCGCCGGCAACCGTTCCCGCCGCCGTATAGGAAACCACCCGTCCGGCGTTGTAGAGGATAGCCGGAATGGGGACGTTTTGCGGAACATTCCCGCGTGTTCCCGCTTCCAGCGCGGCGGCGGGAAGGCATTGGGAAAGAGTAAGCCCCCCGCACATGGCGGCGCAGTGAACCGACGTAACAAGTCCGGTGATGAACAGCATACCGTAGCCCATGCCCGCTTCCGCCAGCGAAAATGCCGGCGTTAGCGTGTTAATCCCCAATCCCCGCAACAGCGCATACAGGGAAATGATAATAATCAGGATTCCAATACTATCGGAAACCCGCGATTCTGACCGCCGCGTCCCCGCCTCGCCGTCCGTTACCGTGTAATCCAACTGTTCAATGACGGATATAATCTCATTAAAAGTAATTGCCGCCGCGTCATAGGTTACGGTCGCGGTACCGGCGTTGAAATCCACCGCCGCATCCTCAACGCCCGCGGCGCTTTTCAGCTTCTTTTCTATCAGGTTCCGGCAGTTTACGCAGGTCATGCCGCCGATATGAAAGGTCTTTTTTTCCGTATTTCTCATATTTCTCATAAAGCCTGTTTCTGTTTCCATCATCGTCAACACTCTAGCACACGATTATGTCAGAATTATGTCAATGAGAAAAAAAATGATGCTCTATAGTAAAAATAGTAAAAAATGGTTCTTGCGAAGCGGACCGTGACACAATGTAGACACAATATTCTGGTATACTGTTATAGTATTGCTATGAAAGATAAACAGACGGTTTTAGTTGTGGATGATGAGGTGAAGATTCTCAACCTCATAAAGTCCTATCTGGAAATGAACGGGTACGCCGCCCTCTGCGCTCAAGACGGCGGGGAAGGGCTGCGGCTCTTTGAGCGTCATACGGTGTCGCTGATACTGCTGGACTTGATGCTGCCCGATTTTTCCGGAGAGGAATTCTGTAAAAAGGTGCGGCAGACGTCGGATGTTCCCATCATCATGATTACCGCCAAAGTTGACGAAGAAAGCGTCATACGGGGTCTCAAGCTTGGAGCGGATGACTATGTATGCAAACCGTTTAGCCCCCGGCAGCTTATGGCGCGAGCCGGCGCGGTGCTGCGGCGGGAAAGCGGCAGGAAACCGGAGGGCGGCTTGCTTGTTTATGGGGATTTAACGCTGGATATGGAAAAACGGATCGTCAGCAAAAACGGGGAAGCGATTCCCCTCACCCGCGATGAATACAATATCCTCAGCCTCTTCATGTCCCATCAGGCAAAAATCTTCACCCGTGATGAAATCCTCGAAGCCGTCAAAGGGAACGGTTATGACGGGTTTGATCGTTCCGTAGACAGCCATATAAAGCGGATCAGGGCAAAGATAGGGGATGATCCCAAAACTCCCGCGTATATACTCACCGTCTACGGAATGGGATACCGCTTGGGGGATTCAACATGAAAGCGCCTTGCGCCATCAGCTTGAAAAACCGCCTAATCGTAACCTACGTTCTTTTTATCGGCGTTGCGCTCGGCGTTTTAACCATAGTCATAAATCTCTTTACGCTCACGCTCTTTAACGCGCTTATTACGGATAATATCGCCCAGAAAAACGAAGAAATAGTCAGAGCGGCCGGCAGTCAATACGACCCTGTCAGCCGGCGCTTTGACGTCCTTTCCCTAGAGGCGATAGGGATGCACTTTGTTCACGAAGGCTATATTATAACGGTGGAAGATGAAACGGGAAACATCGTGTGGAATGCCCGTTCCTGCGATATGCGGCAATGCGCCGCGGTGATCACGACCATAGCCAATCGCATGGAAGGATATTTCCATCTCAACGGCGCGTTACAGAAACAAACCTATCCGGTACCGTATGCGGGGAAAACCGTAGGAATCGTAACCATAGAAACCTACGGTCCTTTTTTCTATAGCGAGACGGAAACACGGTTCTTGACGTCTATCAACAGGCTCCTTCTTATAGCGGGGATTATGCTCACGCTTATCAGCGCCGGCGTTTCCATAGCGCTTTCCCATGGGTTAGCCCTGCCTATTAACAAAGCCGGAGAAGCAGCCCGCCGCCTAGCCGCTATCCATGCCGGCTGCGTGAAGCGGGAGCGGCGCGTCATCAGAATTCACGACCGGTATGCAACGAGGGAACTGGCGGAACTTGCCCGCTCAATCAACGCATTGGCTGAAGAGCTGGAAGAGGGGGAGCGCCGCCAAAAACAACTCATCGCCGATATAGCCCACGAACTGCGGACTCCCCTCACCTGTTTACAGGGGGACATTGAAGCCATGATTGACGGGGTGTATGCTCCTGACCGGAAACACCTTGAAAGCTGCCATGAGGAAGTCATCCGGCTTACCAGTCTGGTACACGACTTAAACACCTTGACCTGTCTCGAATGGGAAACCATGCCGCTCAATAAGACCGAATTTGATCTGGCGCGATTAGTACAGGCAACGGCAGCGCCTTTCGCCTCAGCTGCTCTCGAAAAGGGCGTTGCACTGCACATGAACCTTCAAGAAAGTCCCGTCATCGCTGATTATGACCGGCTCAAACAGGTATTTATCAATCTTTTGTCTAACGCGCTTATCTATACCGATCACGGGAGCGTAACCGTCAGCATAGAAAAACCAACGGAGACGGCTGCCGGCGCTCATCAATGGATCGTCAGCATTGCCGATACCGGTATCGGCATACCCGCGCATGATCTCCCCCATATCTTTGAGCGCCTCTACCGTTCCGATAAATCCCGCAGCCGCCACACCGGAAGATTCGGCGGCTGCGGGGCGGGAATCGGCTTGACCATAGCCGCCGCCATCATGCAAGCGCACGGCGGAACCATCAGCGCGGTAAGCCCCGGTACCGGCGGGACGGGAAGCGTGTTTCGGGTAGCGTTATAACGCGGCTCCGGCGTTTCGCTTATAAGGCTGCAAAGCGCGGCGGTATCCCTGAAAAAAGAACCGGAAGATCGATTTTACCCTCTATCCCTCCATATCGCTAAACATATATCTTGACATCTTCAAGAAATAACGATAGTTTTAGAATCGCTTATGTCAGCAAAAACACACACGAAACAGAAAACCCTTGTTGTTGTGGAATCTCCAGCAAAGGCAAAGACCATAGAAAAATACCTCGGCGCCTCGTATATGGTTCGCGCATCTATGGGACATCTCATTGATCTGCCTAAATCAAGATTGGCTATTGACACGGAACACGATTTCGCGCCTGAATATATCACGGTGCGCGGCAGAACCAAAATTTTGAATGAACTTCGGGCGGAGGCTAAAAGGGCGGATATGGTGCTGCTCGCAAGCGATAATGATCGCGAAGGCGAGGCGATTGCGTGGCACCTGCAAAACGCTATCGCCGCGAAACATGCGGGTATACCCATCAAACGCATCGTATTTAACGAAATCACCCCGCAGGCGATAAAGACCGCGGTCGCGCGCCCGACGGGTATTGATGAAGCCAAGGTAAACGCCCAAAAAGCGCGGCGCGTGTTGGATAGGCTCGTGGGGTACAACCTCTCGCCGCTCCTGTGGAAAAAGATGAAAAACGGGCTTTCCGCGGGCAGGGTGCAGTCCGTGGCGTTGCGTCTCATCTGCGAGCGGGAACAAGAAGTTGAGTCTTTTATTCCCGAAGAATACTGGACGCTTGACGCGGAATGCGTATCAGGTACAGCGTCTTTTACGGCGCAGCTCGCGCTCTGGGAAAAGGAAAAACCGGAACTGAAACACGAAGCCGCGGTTGACGCGGTTATTGAGAAACTGCGCGGCGTGCCGGGCGTTGTGTCCGACATTCGGGAAACTGAAAAAAACATCAAACCCAAGCCGCCGTTTACTACGTCGCAGCTTCAGCAGACCGCGGCGAACCGGTTCGGCTTTACCAGCAAGAAGACTATGCAGATCGCCCAGCAGCTTTACGAAGGGGTGAATACCGGTTCGTCACGGGTTGGACTCATTACCTATATGCGTACCGATTCCGTGCGTATTTCCCAGCTTGCGCTCAACGAAGTACGCGAATGGATCGGCAAGCAGTATCCGGCGGCTCTGCCCGCCGCGCCCGTAGAGTACGCGGTGGGCGCTAAAGCGCAGGACGCGCATGAGGCGATCCGCCCCACCTACACTACCTATACGCCGGATGATCTGAAAGACTCGCTTTCACGGGATCAACTGAAGCTGTACGCTATTATCTGGGAGCGGTTCGTCGCCAGCCAGATGACGAATGCCAGAACTAAGACGGTGAGCATCGATATACAAGCCGGAGACGCCGTGTTCAGGGTGTCAGGCACGAAAATCATCGAAAAAGGCTTTTTCAAAATACTGAAGGTCTTGGCGTCAAAAGACGAACGGGGCTCTTCGTATCCGCCGCTCAGCATAGGCGATGCGGTTGACCTGCGCGAGTTTTTCAAGGAACAGCATTGGACCCAGGGTCCGTCCCGCTTCACAGACGCCTCCATCGTTAAAACCCTTGAGGAAAAGGGAATCGGACGCCCTTCGACCTATGCGCCCATTATTTCGGTACTGCTTGAGCGCTATTACGTTACCCGATCGACTAAGCAGCTTGTGCCGACCCCGCTCGGCAGGCTCATTAACGGCGTGCTTGTGGAATACTTCCCCAATGTGGTGGATGTCGCTTTTACCGCCGCAATGGAAAGCAAGCTCGATACCGTTGAGGAAAACCGCATCCAATGGTCAGACATGATACGGGAGTTCTGGACGCCGTTTAAGGAGCAAGTTGAAGACGTCGGGAAAACGCTGGAAACGTACAAGGGTTCTTTGGATGAAATAACGGACTATATATGCGAAAAGTGTGGAAAGCCGATGAAGAAAAAACTCGGCAAATTCGGCTACTTCCTCGCCTGCTCCGGCTTTCCTGAGTGCCGGAACGCCAAATCCATACCGCTCGCCACATGCCCGAAATGCGGCGGCGATATTATTGCGCGGAAGGCCAAGCGCAGAGGCAAGGAATTCTACGGATGCGCCAATTATCCCGCGTGTGATTTTCTTACCCCCTTCAAACCGCTCGATCAGAACTGCCCCGTGTGCGGCTGCTTTCTCGTGGAAAAAAACGACAAGGAGCATGGTTTCCACACGGCGTGCGCCAATCCCGCCTGTGATTACCGGCATAATGAGGATAACGAGTAGGATATGGAAGAACGCCGGAGCGCGGAACAGTTATCAGAAAAAGCGCGCGAATATCTGGACTATCTCGCCACTGTCCGGCGCGTTTCCAGACAGACCCTGCGCGCATACAGCAACGATTTAACGCATTTTTCAGTGTATTGCGCCGCGCGGGGCGTTGTTACGGAACAGGCGTCCATGCAAGACGTCCAGCATTTTATGTCGGAACTCACCGGAGAGCGCCTTGCGGCATCCAGCTTGAACCGTACCCTGTCTTCGATACGCGGTTTTTTCCGGTTTCTCATACGGTTTAACTACCGTACCGATGATCCGATGTCGAGTTTACGGAATGTAAAACAGCCCAAAACGCTGCCGAGTTTCCTATGGGAGCCGGAAATAGCCGAATTTGCCGAACTGCCGTCCCGAACCGCGCATCTCTGGGCGGAACGGGATACGGCGCTGATTCTCACCATGTATTCGGCGGGGCTGCGTATCAGCGAACTCGTCTCGCTCTGTATGAAAAACTGCGCGCCTGATTTCACGTTTGCGCGTATCACCGGTAAGGGCGATAAGGAACGGGAAGTGTACTTTTCCGATGACGCGCGGGAAGCGCTCCGCCTGTATCTTCCCTTGCGGTCCGAAAAACTCATCAAAGCGGCGCCGGCTCCGGACGCGCTCTTCATCAGTCTTCGGGGCAAGCCGCTTTCCGTTTCCGGCGTCCGGTGGATCATACGGCAGTACTCCCAGCAATTCACCATCCAGACAGGTCTTGACAAGAATATACATCCCCATTCTCTGCGCCATAGTTTCGCGACCCACCTCGTCAATGCGGGCTGCGATGTGCGTGTGGTTCAGGAACTTCTGGGACACGCCAGCATCTCAACAACAGCCCGCTACGCGCATGTCAATATAGAACATTTGAAAGACGTCTACGAAAAATCCCACCCGCACGCATAACGCCTAGCGGCGAGCGAACACCGAGCGGTGAGCAAACACCTAGCGGTGAGCGAACACCGAGCGGCGAGCAAACGCCTAGCGGTGAGCAAACACCGAGCGGCGAGCGAATGTGGCATTTAATGAAGCGTTATGACTGTGTAAAGCGCTGAAATGGGACTATCCACACGCCTTGGATAAGCGTACGCGCCCCTCGGATACGTATCCGGGCGCCCCGGATAAGCGTACGAATCCCTTGGATACGTATCCGGGCGCCCCGGATAGGCGTACGCGCGACAGAGCATACGCGCCGGTTGCTACTGTTATGGGACTAAAAGAGCCGCAGTACGTGGATAAGGTTGAAACCTTATCCGTTTCATTAGTTCCCCCAAGGTTCCCTTCATCGTTTATAGTACGAGGGCGGATGGGTTGCCGGTAGCGGTTCGGTTTACAACGGAAAGAGACGGCTTCCCCCCGCTATCCCTCTATCGCGCGCCCGATCTGTATGAACAGGCGTTCCAGCATCGTGAAACCCGAATCAATGATCCGGCTGAATGTTTCCGTCATAAAGGGCAGGGTAATAAATATGAGCGCAAACGCCACCAGAATGGATATGGGAAACCCTTCGGACAGGATGTTGATCTGGGGCGCGGCTTTGGACATAAGCCCCGTTGCAAGCGAGGTGAGAAACAGGGTTCCCAGAATGGGGATGGCGATGATCATCGCATCCATGAAGAGACGGGAGAGTCCGGCAAGGAGCATGGCAACTACATGCTCCCGCCCTTGTACCATGCTTGCAATGCTGATAGACTGCACGGAACGCCAGAAACCGCCCAGAAACAGTTCCAGAAAGCCGTTTATGGACAGAAATACCAGCATTGCCACCAAGTTAAGATACTGACCGATGAGCGGGTTCTCTTCCTGCGCCAGCGGATCAAAGGTTTCGGATGCGGCGAAACCCATTTGCAGGGAAAAAAATTGCCCCGCAGTGGTAAACGCCATAAATATAAGGTTGATGAAAAATCCGGTAATGATCCCGATGAGCCCTTCCCCAATGACCAGCATGAGAAAATTAAGCCCGAATGTACTGACTTCCACATCACTGGGTAACGCGGCGGGAAACGCCGAGTATGCGGTGAAACCGGCAAGCGCTATTTTCGCGACCTGCGGCACCAGATCGGAAGACAGAAGCGGCGCGGTCTCTATCATGGCAAGGGCGCGAACCGCAAGGAGGAAAAACACAGGAGCCGTACGGAGGAGTTCGTCCAGCATTGCTATTTCGCCATGTCCGGTATGATCTTGAACAACTGTATCGTATAATCACGCAGATGAGAGAACATCCAGCCGCCCAGCAAGTACAACATCAGGAGAATTGACGCGATTTTTGGGACAAACGTGAGCGTCTGTTCTTGTATGGACGTGGTTGCCTGTAAAATAGCCACCACAAGCCCTACTATGAGCGCGGCAAGAAGCATAGGAGAGGCTAACAGCAGTACTTCCAAGATACCGCCGCGCAAAAATCTAACGATATCACCAACGCTCATTTCTCTATTACCCCCTTTTTCCTACACAAAAGACGCGATGAGCTGGCTTGTCAAAAGCCCCCATCCGTCAATCAGCACGAATAGGATGAGCTTAAACGGCATGGATATCATCACCGGCGGCAGCATGATCATCCCCATAGACATAAGGGCGCTTGCTACCACCATATCTATCACGATAAAGGGAAGGTACAAGAGGATGCCTATCTTAAACGCTACCGTCAATTCATTGAGGATAAACGCGGGAATCAGTACGTACGTCGGCACATCGGCAAGCGTATCGGGCTTATCCAGTCCTCTCATGCTCATAAAAAGCTTGATGTTTTCGGGATGCCCGCTCATCTGCCGGTACATAAAAAGACGCATCGGCGCTTCCGCGCTCCGGTACGCTTCCTCCACAGAAATATCGCCGTCTGACAGGGGCTTTATAGCATCGTCGTAAATGGAAGTAAAGGTGGGCCACATGATAAAAATCGTCAGAAACAGGGAAATTCCCATTAACACTTGCGTGGGCGGCACCTGCTGAAGCGAGAGAGCGCGCTTTATGAAATCAAGCGCTATGGAGATACGCAGAAAACTCGTCATCAGTATAATGATGCTCGGCGCAAGGGACAGTACCGTGAGAAGCAAGAGGAGTTGCAGGGAAAAAGCGACTTCTTTGCCGGATTCAGGGTTTCTGATCGTAAGATCGATGAAAGGAATCGCCGTGCTTTGAGGCGAGGGAATAGCCGTTGTTCCGGATGCGGGTACGTCACCGGGAAGCCCTGATGTTTGCGCTGCCAAAGGAGCCGCAAAAAAGAGCATGACTATGACCGGAATTGCAAATTTTTTTAGCATGTTCAGCGCTTCACGAAGGCTCATTGCATGTCCTGTAGCCGTTCTCTGGTCTTACGGAGCCGGTCCGCCGTAGGACCCGTGACAGCGGCGCCGGTTGTCTTATCGTTACCCGCGCCGGTTTCGGCGGACAGGGCGCCGGTGTTATGTCCCGATACGCTGCGAAAGAGGTTTGTAAAGCCGGCTTTTCGGGCGATTTCCGCGTTTCGTCTGGAATCTTCAAGAAGCATGGCGTCTATGGTTTCCTGATCCGTCAGTTCGGCAATCAGGGACACGCCGCCATTTTCGGTATCGCCCACAAGCCACGCCTTTGAACCCACAGCGATCACATGCGCCGCCTTGTTTGCGCCAAGTGAGACGCTTGCAAGCACCTTCACGAACTGCCCCTGCCGCGCCGTTGTCCGGGATAGTTTCTTCAAAAAAAACACGACCCCGTAAATTGCCAGCGTTACCGCGAGCAACACTACTACGAGCCGTAAAATAAGAAAAAAGGTTGAAAGACCGGCGTTAGCTGTTGCATCCGTTGCATCACCGGTTTCATCTCCGCCGATACGGATATTTTGCTCTTCGCTGTTGATTTGCGGGGCAGGTACGACGCTCTGTACCGTATTACCATCGCGGAGTTGTATCTCCGGTTCAGGACTCGCCGATTCGGCGTCTGTTTGTGCATAAAGCATTTGACTGTTTATGGGCGCGGAAATAAAAGAAAAAACAAATAAAGATATACAAAAGCCGATTTTTTTCAGATTCCCCTCCCAAACCGAAGCTTGTTAAAAAGCCTTTTTAAGAAGCTACCAATTCTAACGTATTCAGGAACGTCCACATATTCCCGCATGAAGAATTGTGAAGAAAGCTACGCCATATCGTTCATACGTTCTATGGGAGAGACGATCTCGGTAACGCGGACGCCGAAATTTTCATCAATGACCACAACTTCGCCCTTGGCAATGAGTTTGTGGTTGACCAATATATCGACCGGTTCGCCCGCGAGTTTGTCCAATTCGATAATCGTACCCTCGCCCATGCCGAGTATTTCTTTGATGAGTTTCTTGGTACGCCCAAGCTCAACGGTCATCTCCATAGGAACATCCATGATGAGACTGATATTACTCTGTTCCTGTGAAGTTACTTGAGCCATCAAATTCGGAAACTGAACCGATTGAACATTAGCTGAACCCATACTTGGTGATCCTCCCATTGGCATACCCATCGGTGATGCCGTCATTGCAGGCTGTTGCTGATTGGGCGCCGCTGCCGGCGCTTTTCTTGCGGAGCCTGCATCATTCCCATTTAAGGCGCTTCCAATCGCATGTACCACATTTGAACCGTATACTTCCCAAAATTTTTGAAGCTGCCCATTTCCTAGATCAAGATCGTATTCCGCGCAGAGGAATGTCCCGCCCGGTAGCGCCACCACGGCTTTCGGCACATTGGTTGTTTCGGGAGACATTGATGCAATCGACGTGTTGTTTGTGGCCCGCGTCAATGCCGTTATTTGCGTACCAACGACTTGAGATACCACTTCGCCTATCATGGACAGAGCCATTTCATCCAGTTCAATATTCTCTTCTTTATTCATCATACTGGCAAGGGATTTTGCCGTATCTTCCCCCATGATGAACAGATGATCGCCCGGGAACCCTGACGAGAAATCCGCCTTAACCGCGGCAACCTTATCAGGCAGTTGTGTTACCAGCCTATCGCGGTTGATAAATGACACCTGAGGTTTGCCAAGCGTAACCGTTGCGCCCGTCATGGTAGAAAGGGCATTGCTCTGATTCTGGCAGGTCTCATCAAGCAGTTTTTGCAATGCCTTCCGTTCAGCCTCATTGCCGGTAAGCTCTTTTGCAGGCGCCGTTCCTCCGAGACTTGACGAATCTACTCCTGATAATAATGCATCAATTTCCGCTTGTGAAAGAGCGCCATCGCTCATAGTGTGTCCTCCCCCTCTGATGAAAGATCCTCAATTTCCGACTGTTCGATATTGGCTGTCTTCTTGATGATCTGTACCGCCATTTTTTTGCCCATAACGCCGGGTCTGCAAAGAAACTTTCTTTTATTGCCAACATTTAAGGAATACGGGTCCCCGATACGGGTATTGTAAAGACGAATCACGTCTCCGGTTTGCAGAGAAAGCACATCGCCTACAGATACTTGTATCTGCCCAATTTCGGCTACTATACTTACTTCCACGCTGGAAAGTTTTTCTTTTAATATATTGAGGTTTTCTGTAGTCGTACTCCGCCGTACTGAAGAATACCAGAATTGGGCCGAAAGTTTACCGATAATTGGTTCTATGGTGAGGTAGGGTATACAAAAATTCATCATGCCTTCCACCTCGCCAACTTTGGTCTCTAATGTAACTAACACCACCATTTCAGTAGGCGGCACTATCTGCGCGAACTGGGGGTTAGTATCGATCTGTCCTAAACGCGGACGCAGATCGATAACCGTTGTCCATGCTTCCCGCATATTTCCCAGAATACGTACGATGATTCCTTCCATGACGGATGTTTCTATATCGGTGAGTTCATGTTGCGCCTTAGTGCCCGCGCCGGTACCGCCAAAAAGTCTATCAATGATAGAGAATGTGATTGCCGGATCAATTTCCAGAATAGCGTTTCCTTTGAGCGGATCCATATTGATAATAGCAAGCGTTGTGGGAGTAGGAATAGAACGGATGAATTCCTCATAGGTAAGCTGATCAACCGATGCCACATGAACATGCACCATACTACGAAGTTGAGCGGAAAGGCTGGTTGTTGTAAGGCGGGCAAACGTCTCATGCATGATAGATACAGTACGTATCTGTTCTTTCGAGAACTTATCAGGCCGCTTAAAATCATACAGTTTGATTTTACGGGGATCAGCAGTCGGTCTAAAATCTTCCGGCTCCGTATCACCCGCATTTATGGCAGTGAGTAGTTGATCTATTTCATCCTGGGATAAAACTTCGGTCATATTCGCTATATTATATTAGTTTTTACAAAATATCAATCAATTTTAATCATTTTTTTGACATTTTTATAAAAGTTTTTAAGAGACATTTATTTTCAACCGCAACATGCCGTGTCCCCCCTTCTCCATTCTTCATTGCAAGAGGGGACAGCGATTCGCTGGGCTACATTACATCTCCATCGTTGAAAGTTGCTTAAAGAAAATAGCCCGTACCCTTGCCGTATTCAAAAGCCGGTTGATTTTTTCTATGAGATCCTGCTTGAGTTGTTCTTCCTTATCGGGCTGTAGATCCGCATTATACTTGTTGCTAAAATAGTTACGGATAAAATCCTGTAATTCTACAAGGCGGCTTGTCAGTTCGGTCGCTACAGTAGCATTATTAAGATCGTACCCCAAAACCAGTTCAACCACCACCGAATAGGGGGAAGGGTCTTTCGTCGTCGCCCGTATCACCGGAATAGCGCTGAACATGGCGTATTGAGGACGTGTCCCAATATAGGCGTCATTGTCCGCAACAATAGTTTGGGATTTTCCGCCTTTATTGAGAATGTTAAACGTAATTACCGATATAGTAACAATCAGAATCAGCAGCCCAAGTCCAATAGCCACGAATTTAAGCAACTGCGGCAGAAGCATTGCCAATCTATTATTTTTTTTCTTACCGCCGCCATCGTCACCACCTTCATCATTGCCTAATTCCATCTTCTCTTCAGCATCATCAGCCATATCCGATTACCTCCTTTTAGATAAAAATTATAATTTTTCACGTTGCTTATGTATCACAGATGTCCTTCATCAAGGATGATTATATCTACACGCCGGTTATAAGCCTGTCCTTCAGGCGTAGCATTTGAAGCAATAGGCATAGTATCAGCAAAACCGGCAACTTGAAACCGTCTTTCCTCCACGCCCAGATCGGTTAAAAAATGGAGTACTGCTATTGAACGGGCGGTGGAAAGCTCCCAATTCGATTCCCACGGTCCGGCCGGATCCGTTGCCTCATTATCGGTATGCCCCTCAATTCTGAATTTTCGATTCTTCATATCATCTGTCTCTGAATTGAGCATCCCGGCCAGCCTGATAAGAATGTCTCTCGTCTCTTCTATATTAAGCTGTGCGCTTGCCGAAGCAAAGAACGTATCGGAGGCAAGGCTGATAACTAGACCGCGCTCGTCATGGGTAATCCGTACCTTATTCGTCTTTACCTCAGGGCTAAAGGTACTCACTGCCTTCTGCATGGCGGTACCAAGAGCCCGCCCCCTGTCTTGAGAGGGCAGAGACATGATTGTATTACCGAGATCCGCGCTTTTACCAGCTGACAGCGTATTGCCACCTGTACTAGCGCCCATACCGGAATTGAGAAAGGCTGACGCCATAGCAGCAAGCTGAGTAGGATCTATTTCACTCGGTTCAAAAAGCGCAACAAAGAAACAGAGCAAGAGCGTAACCATATCCGAATATGTAACGATCCAGTCGCCTCCGGCTTTTTCTTCTTCTCTCTTTTTTTTCGCCACGTTCTATCTCCGATTAGCCTTTATTTATTATCTTCGGCGGCTTCCATCGCCTTACGGGTAACCGGATCGAGATACGAAAGGAGTTTGTTTGCAAGATTCCGGGTATTTTCTCCCGCCTGAATCGAAAGGATACCCTCTATCTGCATTTCCTTCACCTTAATTTCCGCTGCATCATACGTACTTAACTTGGCGGCAACGGGAATACAGATGAGGTTTGCGATCATAGCGCCGTACAGTGTCGTGATAAGAGCGACAGCCATGTTAGGACCAAGCGCACTCTTATCTTCAAGGTTTTTCAACATGGCTATAAGACCGACAACCGTCCCTAACATTCCAAGACCGGGCGCCAGCGTCCCCCACATATTTATAACTCTGATCTTCGCCGTATGACGGTCCTGTATCTGATTAAGCTCGTTTTCCATAAGCGTCCGGATCAGCTCTGCATCGTTACCGTCAACCACAAGGCGGAGTCCCTTTTTCATAAATTCATCATCAAGGTCTTCCAATTCCTCTTCCAAAGCCAGCAGCCCCTCACGGCGGGCTTTATCGGAGAAAGCCAACAGTTTCTGTATAACTCCTTTCTCATCGTAATGGGGCATTTTCATTGCGAGACCAAAGGTACTCCACATACCCAGAGCCGTTGGAATCGTAGAAAACGTAAACACACCCAAATAAGAACCAACAACCGTCATCAGGAACGAAGGTCCGTCCAGATAGGTCGTAATACTACCGCCAGAAGTGTAGATAGCCATAATCGTCATGATAAAACAGCCGACTAAACCTATTATAGTTGCTATATTCATCTATCACTCCTCGTTCTTAAAAGCGCCTATCAGCCGGCGGTATTCGATAATCCGTTGTATGACAACATTAACTTTTTCGCGTACCACCACGCTTTTACCTGACAACATCATGAGCGTTGTATCAGGGTTCATCTCTATATATTCAATTTGGTGGGGATTGATATAATATTCAACCCCATTGAGCCGCGTTACCTTTATCATACCTTATTATATCATAGTGTAAAAAAAAAGTAAGTCCTACCGTTTCAGGGTCAGCACTTCTTGTAATAGTTGATCCGCAGTCTGAATAGTTCGGGAATTCGCCTGAAAACCGCGCTGGGTAACGATCATGTCGGTAAATGATTCCGCCATATCTACGTTTGACATTTCTAATGCACCGGTGATCATTGTACCCTTGCCCGCGATGCCGGAAGGACCGATATTAGCCTCGCCGGAGTTATTTGACACTGAGAAGGTCGTATCTCCCGCTTTTTCCAGACCGGCTTGATTGGTGAAACTTGCAAGCGCAATCTGCCCTATGGTACGGTTGGTACCGTTGCTATACACGCCGGTAATGATGCCGCTCCGATCGATTTTGAAGTTGTCAAGATACCCCATTGTGTAACCGTCTTGGGAAAAAGCCTTAGTGGAGCTTGTTTCTGCAAATTGGGTGATGGAATTGACGAATCCACCCACGGTACCAAGGTTCAAGGTGAATCTCTGACGAACCGCGGCGCCGTCTTCGCCTGCGGTTGCATCCTGTACATCGTACGCCACATTCATGATAACGTTGCCCTCCGCTGCTGCGTTGCCAGCGCCGTCGGCAGCCGCGAGCAGGGTTCCATTATTGGAGAAGGTAACGGTGAACGTATTGGCTCCTCCGGCAGCCGGAGCATCCTCTCCAAGCCCTATGGCGGAGTTGGTCGGCTCTTGATTTTCAGGATCAACAACAACCGAGGCATTCCACGTATTTGGCGTACCCTGCGCTTTGGTAAACTCTATCTGTAACGTATGTTCCTCTCCAAAACTGTCGTACACCTTTATAGCGGTAGTCCACGTTCCCTGCCGTATCTGTAATTCCGTTGGATTCTCCGCTGGAATTTCTGGCAGGCGTTTATCAAGGTTACAGGCAAAATTCACGATGGACGTCGCCTTCGCCGGATCCTTTGAACCTACCGGAATAACAAGGTCTTCGGTGTTTCTTGACACATCAAGTACCTGTACTCCGTTTATGTCCTGCGCCATCCAGCCTTGTACCTTGAGACCCGTAGCCGGATTAACAAAGGTTCCATTCTCATCCACATTGAAAGCGCCTGCCCTTGTATAATAGAAATTTTCACCTTCTCTCATCACAAAGAAACCCGTACCTTGAATAGCAAGGTCTGTGCCAATGCCAGTAGACTGGAATGATCCTTGGTCATAAATGGTATCAATGGATGCGATAGCCATACCAAGACCAACTTCTTTGGGATTAACACCGCCCAATGTCTCAGTAGGTCTCGCTGCTCCTTGAAGCTGTTGGTACAGCATATCTTGAAACTGAACGCGTCCTTTCTTAAAACCGGTGGTGTTAATATTCGCAATATTATTACCAATAACATCCATTCTTGTTTGATGATTCTGAAGACCCGATACTCCAGAATATAATGACCTCATCATAGTAAGTTTCCTCCATACTTTAAATAATTTTCAATTGAAAATTATTCATTATCTTCGTATATCTTTGTTACCTGTTCCCATTTGTAATACTGCCCGTTTACCATCACGAGCGGCGTTGCCTCCCCCCGTGTAATGGCTTTTATCGTACCTTGCACCAGCGTATCGTTATCAATAATATCCACATTTCTGCCCAGAGCGCCGGATGCCTCATTAACGGAAAGCATGGAACTGAGTTTGGAAAAATCATTCGCCATGCTGGTCATTTGGTCGAGTGTAGAAAACTGCGCTAGTTGAGCGATAAATTCCTTGTCTTGCATAGGCGCAGTTGGATCTTGATACGAAAGCTGGGTAACAAGCAATTTAAGAAAATCATCTTTTCCTAATTGCTGCTGGGGCATCCTGCCATTATTCACGATCTGATTGTGTTCCTGTACGATACGGGCAATTTCCGCCTGTTCCTGTGCGCTTAAAACCGCTTGAATCATTTTTTCTGCCTTATAAACGTACCTCAAACCTACGTATCGGTTTGAAGTTTATTTCCTGCTTCTTCTGCACTGGTTTCACTGCCGTCTTTCATCCGGCAACCAGCGCCAATGTATCCACAGGCTTCCGCCAACGGCGGGCTTTGGTCTCGTAGACCGCCGGTATGAGATCGTTTTCTATAACGCTCACACCGCTCTATTCTTGCGTTTCTATGCAAGCATATTAATCGCAACCCTTTTCTCTGATTCGTAACTGCTTTCTAAAGAATGCCTGCTTTCTATAGTTAGAGCATCGTAATGTTCCGCAACAAGGCGTTCAGAAAAATACTGCCTTTCGGAGTCGTCCCACTGCCTGCCGTTCCTGCCGTCACCTGAAGCGAAAGTCGTATTCAGATTTGCACTTTCAAAGCCATTGTCCTTAAATGCCTGTTCCAGCGTATGAACTTCTTTTTCAAAGGCACGGTAGGCTTCTTCACTATCAACGATTATATTACCTGTTATTTTGTTTTCGGCTAATTCAAGCCGTATCTTTACACTTCCCAGCGTTTCCGGTTTCAAAGATAGTCGTATCATGCCTTGTCCACCGTCCCGTAATACGATGGCAGCCTGACGCACGATGTCGCTTGATAGCGTATCGACGAGCGTATGTGAAAGCATATCTGTAAAATTCCGGCTTGTATCCGTTTTATCAAAAAAGCCTGTTTCCGGCACATCGTGGGTGCGCCCTTGGTTCAGATCAAGCGTTATTTCAGCAGTATCGGCATCCGTATGGACGGCATTTACCTGCAATGAATGCGTTTGCGCCATTGCAGTATCCACAGTACGAGTGTCATGCATCTCAACGGTGAATCTTTCCTTCCGCTTCGTTTTTACTGCTTTTAATTCGTCTTCTGTTTTTTTCGCCGACTGATGTCCTTCGTTTAACCGAATAGTTTGTTCCGCAGCTTCTCTCTGTGGAATTTCATTGGCGATTGGAATAATTTCCTTTTTTTGCCTGCCGGTTTTTGTGGGACTTTCAGCTATCTTTATTTCACTACCCGCTTCAAAAAGTAGCGCGGCGGTACTCTTCGCGTCTTTTGCGCCGGCTGCGGCAATAGCCGCTTCCTGCGTCTGTACGGAAAAGGGTTGAGACGCAGTGACAGCAAGAACATTAGCGGAAATTTCTTTTTTGATGTATTCCGTTCCGGATGGAGAGGCTACCGTTTTTCTGGTCTGTCCTGCGGAATTATGGGTTTTGTTTACAAAAAGAACATCTATCCCTCCCGTTTCCTGTTGATGAGACGATTTCTTTTTCTTGTTTTCTACCGGAGTTTGCGCTGTACCGTCGATAACGAAAAATGTTTTCTTGGTTTGTACAATAGTTTTTGAAGTCTTTTTTTGTCCTGCAAGCTGCTGAACACCGGTATCGGTGGATTCAGTCCCGGCAGGAAGCGCCCTATTCTGCGGTACTTTACCACGCAAACCGTCAAGTATTTTGGCGAATGCGCCCAATGTATTACTTGTACCGGCTTTACCATCCATTCTTGAAAATACAGAAACGTTGTTCTTGTTTGAAATTTTTTGATCGTATGTTTGAGCGGATACTTGAAGTTGCAAATCCATCCTCCTCCCTGTTTTTGGATACCTGATTCATTCACGCAAATGCGGCGCACTTAGTTCAAACTTTGAGGTCTACTTGCCATTTTACGCTGTAATGCCGCCGCCCTTTCAGGGGGCATGATCGAAATCCAGTACGATACAATGGAAGAAGAACCTTCAGCCTGAGCGATTTCTTCAGCCTTCCGAAAAATGTCTATCACATCCTGATCGTCCATTTCTCCGATAATTTCCACCGCATCATTAGGAGGCATACCGGTTAAATAACGGGCGTTCTGCTCGACATTCTTGTCTTTATTTTCGGCGTCTTTGATTAAAGCATTGAATGAATTTTCCCGTTCATCAAGCGATTTCTGCCGTTCTTCCAATTCTTGCGCCATTTGCTCGATCTGTTGCTGACGGGATTGCTGTTCCTGTTCTTTTTTTTCAAGTTCGAGATTGCGCAAATCTAATGCCTCAAGCCGTACCGCGAACCGCTCCGAATCAAGGGAAAGCACTTCATTGACGGATATCGTCTGCTGAGTACGCTCTTCGTGTCCGAAAAGCTGGTATACAGGAATAAGCAAACTTTTAGCATCGATCACGTTAAGGTAATCAAACCATACAATCCCACCGGCTACCATAGCTATAATTAGTAATAACAATACGATTATTTTGCCTAATATGCGAGGTTTTCCATAAGTAGCCACTGCTTTTCTCCTTTTCTAATACTATATTTTCGGCAGGGTTTAGTCAAGGATTATTAATGATAAAGTTAAGGAGTGTCGTCAAAAGGCGAGAAATAAAGAAAACGGGAAAGAAATGGACAGACAGGACATAAGCGGTAGGGTGTGGAAAAAGATAGAAGGGTTACTGCCGGGAAGGATTGAGCAATGGGGCGGGTGGCGCGGAATAATCGGCGGTTTATCAACACGGTATGTTGGAGTATCAAAACCGGCGCTCTTTGGAGAGATATACTCCCGAATACGGCGACTGGAAAAATACCCACCGACAGTTTTATCGCAGGCAGGACAGCAGTATGCAGTATATGAAAAAGGATAGCTGATACGGTGGTCGAGGAAGTGGATATTGATTGGCTCATGATAGATTCAAGGTATAGCAAGGTCTATGTAGAAGGAAATTTCAATCGGCAAGAAAGAATTCTGGAAACGGAGATACGGGAATTCCTGATAGTACTATCACTATCCTTAACTATAAAAATACGCAATGATATACTAATGTAAGGTACGGTAGACAAAAGAATGCGCTTTGTATGGAAAAGACGGACGTATTGTTCCCAATATCGCTTTTTAATCAAGTACCTTATAGCTTTAACGCTATCTTCATAAGACCGCTTGATAGTATATACGTATTATGGTATGATATAATTAAATAGGTATAATAAATAGGTTAAAATTTAGATTTGTAAAAAGGGAGGGGAAAATGCTAAACAACAAACTAACTCCTGTCATTAAGATTTTACAGGAAAAATGTGTGAACTGCTGCCGCTGTATAGCCGTATGCCCCGTAAAAATGTGCAACAACGGCTCCGGCAACGCAGTAGAATTCAACAGCGATCTATGTATCGGCTGCGGAGAATGTATCAGAGCCTGCGGCCATGGAGCGCGGATCCGGTTGGATGATTTTGAAACATTTATACAAGACGTTCAATCCGGTATAATGATAGTTGCTATTGTAGCCCCGGCTATTGCCGCAAGTTTTAACGGAGAGTATCTAAAGATCAACGGATTGCTCAAAAATCTCGGCATCAAAGCGGTTTTTGATGTAAGTTTCGGCGCGGAACTCACGATAAAATCTTACATTTCGTATATGCGGAAGGCAAAACCGAAAATCACCATAGCCCAGCCCTGTCCCACTCTTGTTTCATATATAGAAATGTACCGCCCGGAACTCATTAAGTATCTTGCGCCCGCAGATAGCCCCATGATGCACACGATGAAGATGATCCGGCGCTTCTATCCGTCGTATGTAAACCATAAATTTGCCGTTATCTCGCCTTGTCTGTCCAAACGCCGTGAATTTGACGAGGTAGGTATCGGTGATTACAACGTAACGTTCCATTCGCTTGAACAGTACCTTGAGAAAATAGGAAAACGCATTGAAGAGTATCCGTCCGTTCCCTACGATAATCCGCCTGCGGAACGCGCCGTGCTTTTTTCCGCTCCGGGCGGTCTTATGCGTACCGTTGAACGCTACGATTCCGATATTACAAGCCATACGCGTAAGATAGAGGGCGCTCCTGAAGTGTATCACTATCTAGCGCGTTTGGATAACGCGATCCAGAAAGGCAAGGCGCCGGTATACGAATTGGTGGATTGTCTTAACTGTACCATGGGCTGTAACGGAGGTCCCGGTACCACGAATCATGGAAAGCACATCGACGAGATCGAGCAGGCGGTTGAGAAACGAAACAAAGAGATGCAGAAATATTACGGCACCGCAGAAAAATCAAAATTCCACACATCAATGGCAAAAAAAAAGCTTGATAAAATCATCTCCGCCTATTGGGAGGAAGGGTTATATACGCGATCCTATGTGAACCGTTCGGACATTTTCAAGAAAGCAGTCAAAGTACCGGAGGAGTCAGATATAGAACGTATTCATAAACAGATGCATAAAAAAAGCAAAAGTGATATTCTTGATTGCGGTTCGTGCGGATACAACAGTTGTGAACAAATGACGGTCGCCGTATACAACGGGCTTAACAAACCGGAAAACTGCCGGCATTTTATTAACATTGAACGGCATATCCTAGGCGAACAGCATAAAAAAGAACTCAATTCTACCATCAATAAAGTGTACGATCAGGCCGTGGATGAAATGAACAAGAGTTTTACGGGTATTGAAACATTAACCGGACATATTAATGAAACTGCGGAGCAAGTTCTGATGTCTTCCGCTTCAATTACCGATATAATTGAAAATATTACCAGTACTCTGCAAACGCTCGAACAAAACGCCGAAACCGTTGAAAAACTCACCAAATCTTCGGAAGAAGGCAGATCTCGTCTCGCCGAAATCAGCGAGCTTGCCGCCAGCGTATCGCTCCGGTCAGATATGCTCATCGAAGCCAGCAAGATCATCGGCGACATTTCTCAAGAAACGAGTATTTTGGGTATGAATGCGGCAATAGAAGCGGCGCATGCGGGAGGCGCGGCGGGCAGCGGTTTTGCGGTTGTAGCTGGTCAAATCAGGAACCTTGCGGACAATTCCGGCAAGCAGGCAGGCGAGATAGGGAAGATACTCAAGGATATCAAGACGCTTATCGACAATTCCACTCGTTCTTCGGCGCGCGCACAGGAACAGTTCGACATCATCATGGCGTTGGTGAATACGGTGCAAAAAGAAGAGTTGCATATCAAGAATGCGGTCGAAACTGAAAGCACTAATGGGCGCGATGTTATCGCCGTGCTGAACGAGGTAAATACGCTTATCTCGAAGATAAAAAGCGAATCCTCTGAATTGCTGGTATCGGGGCAGACTGTGCTGAATGAGTTAAAAATACTGAAAGGTTCGGTATAATGTACGCCGGAAGAGTAGAAGCGGAATTTGCGGCCGCTCATTTCCTTTCCCATTACCACGGCGCATGTGAGAACCTGCACGGTCATAATTACCGCGTCCGGCTCTCCGTACGGGGCAATTCTCTTGATGAAGGCGGGATGCTTGCCGACTTTGGGCTGCTGAAACAGTGCCTGAAAGCAGTACTCGCGCCGCTCGATCATACGAATCTGAATGACAATGAAGCGTTTATGCGCGATCCAAGCGCGGAACGCATAGCGCGGTATATTTTTGAGCAGGTTGAGCGCGCACTGCCGGATTACGGCATCCGCCCCGAATTACTGTATGCGGTGGACGTCTTTGAAACGCCGGTGAATATGGCGCGGTATGAGCGCTAAATAGTCAGCCCCGCCGCCTGCCGGCTATTGAAGATTGAAAAAAATCCGCACCCACACAGCAAGTCTCTATAGCAGGTCCTTAAAAAGCTCTTCAATTTTGTCTTTCGGCACTGCGCCGGTTTGTTTTCTGACGATAGTACCATTTTTGTAAACAATAAGCGAGGGAACCGATACAATGCCGTGCATTTCCGCCAGCTTGTTCTCCTCATCAACATTCACCTTGCCGACTTTCAGCCGACCCTCATACTCTTCGGCGATCTTCGTTAAGGAGGGGGCAATCATCCCGCACGGCATACACCACGGCGCCCAGAAATCAATCAATACCGGAATAGGCGATTGCTGTACTTCCTCCTTAAAATTAGCCATACATACTGTTACTTCACTCATATACGCTCCTGTTTTCGTTTTATTTTGAAGGTTTCATACCCCGCCCTAAAGGACGGGACCATGTATATTTCACTATACTACTTTCTTCCCACAAAAGCAAGTACAAGTACAATGGCTCATGACAACTTCATAACGATGTGATTTTATCAATCCCGATATGCCTGCCTACGGAAACGGAATACGAAAGACCGCATACGGAGTATCTGCATGGTAGAAAGCGGCTTATTACCGGTAGAGAGTAATGTTCTACTAGTAGAAAGCCGCTCTCTACTGATAGAGAACCTATACCACAGGATGAATAAGCATATACGAGTGTACTCACATCTAAAACGGCAGCTCCTCATATTGTTTATAATGCGCTTGACCGTGTGCAACTGTATCTTCCGACTCGGCGCCGGTCAAACAGGTACCGGCGCCCATTCTTTCCGGATGTTCCTCTTTCTTGAATTCGGGACGGAATTCAACATGTTCCGCAACGATGCTTATTTTAGAACAGGCTTTTCCATCCGGACCGTTCCAGCGATCCTGCTTGAGCCGTCCCACAACACGGACTCCTCTCCCCTTGCGTCCAAGATTATAACAATTTTCTGCGAGTTTTGACCATGATTCAATATCGAAAAAACCGACCTCTTTCTCCAGCATGTTGTCCTGCTTGTAAACACGGTTGGATGCAATAGTGAAAGTACACAAAGACGTTCCTTTTGCGGTAGATTTAAGAACTGGCTCCCGCACCAAGTTTCCCTCGATCAAAATAGAATTAAGGTTGTTCATATAGCCTCCTAGTATAGTAAAGGGCGTTCTGATGGGAAATGCTTTGAAATTGACAAATTTTTTCGCGTATCTGGGAAGTATAGTGAGGAAGGGGCTCCCGAATCTTTTGTCTACTTGCGCCAACGCCCCCTAGCGCAACCTCGGTGCATGAGCATGGTAGGTGTGGGATGCACTGAACTAGCGTGTGCCGGCACGCTGACCAGAGGTAGACCATAGCGTTATATGGAACCGATTTCAAACGCCGCCTCAATGCCCTTCACATTCCCCCGCTTACTAACCCTTCCTCTTTTAGGTATTCCCATAGCTTGGCTTTCCGTTCCAGAGAAACCGTAGCACGCGCGGCGATTATATGGTTTCTACGGACGGAGTATATATAAATCGTATCACCATTAAGCAAATCGCCTTAGGGAAAATCATTTATTGAAGTTTTCAAATAGACCGCACTATACTTTAATATAGTTTTTATGTATTTCTTAGGAGAAAATTATGAAACAGATACCACGTATCCTTGCGCTTATTACAATTTGCGCCTTGATCACAGGGACTCTTGCCGCATGCAAGAAGTCGAATGATACTGCCGTTGAACCCCGTTCATCCGGCAGTAAACAAGTTATCAACCTTTGGAGCTTCACGGACGAGGTTCCGAATATGCTTGATAAGTACAGAGAGCTTCATCCTGATTTCGATCAGCAGTATGAAGTTAAGACGACAATCATCGCTACAACTGACGGCGCATATCAGCCTGCGCTTGATGCGGCGCTTGCGGGCGGCGGCGGGGGCGCTCCTGATATATATACGGCGGAAGCGGCTTTCGTGCTGAAGTACACCCAAGGAGACGCCTCCCAGTATGCGGCTCCGTATGCGTCTTTGGGCATAGACGTTGCTCGTCTGGTAAAAGAAGCGAACATCGCCCAATATACGATTGATATTGGCACACGCGGCGGAAGCGATCTTGTCGCCCTTGGTTTTCAGGCGACCGGCGGCGCATTCATTTACCGGCGCTCCATTGCTAAAGACGTCTGGGGGACGGACGATCCGGCGGTGATCAAAGATAAAGTTGGCCCCGGTTGGGAGAAATTTTTCGCGGCTGCGGTTGACCTAAGAGCTAAAGGCTACGGCATTGTTTCCGGAGACGGCGATATATGGCATGCGGTTGAAAACAGTTCCGATAAGGGCTGGATCGTAGACGGCAAACTCTATATTGACCCGAAACGCGAAGCGTTCCTCGATCTTTCAAAACAACTGAAAGACAATGACTATCATAACGACACGCAGGATTGGCAGGACGCATGGTTTGCGGACATGAAAGACGCGGGCGCAAAGCAGGTTTTCGGTTTCTTCGGTCCCGCATGGCTTATTAACTACACCATAGCCGGCAATTCCGGTGGCAGCAAGCCCGGCGAAGGCACTTTTGGCGATTGGGCGGTCTGCGAGCCTCCCGTTGGTTTCTTCTGGGGCGGTACGTGGATTCTCGGCAACAAGGATAGCAAGGTTAAAGACATCGTAGGCGACATAATCGAATGGATCACGCTTGATTACTCCGAAACAGGGCTTCAGTATTTTTGGGCTAACGGTACGCTTAACGGTCCCGGCGGTACGAAGGATACGGTCGGTTCCGGTACCGTTATGAGCAACTCCAACGGTACGCTTGAATTCCTCGGCGGTCAGAATATGTTTGACGTATTCGTACCTGCGGGGCAGTTTGCCAACGGTAAGAACCTCACCCAGTATGATGAATCGATCAACAACTACTGGCGCGGTCAAGTGCGCGAGTACACTGCGGGCAATAAGTCCCGTGAGCAGGCTCTTGCGGACTTCAGGCAACAGGTTACGGATAATCTTGATATAAGGTAGAGCATAGGGGACGGCGTTCTTTCATGAACGGATCCGTCCCTCATGTCGATGGTTGGGAGCGGCGGCTCCCGCTATTAGAATATGGGGAGGTGGCGCTTATGCGGCGTAAGAATATCAATTATTCAAAGTACGGATATATTTTTTGCATGCCCTTTGTCCTTGCTTTTCTTGTTTTTTCATTATATCCGATACTGTATACCATGATTATCGGCTTTACGGACCTCAGAGGTCTGGGTAAAACGAACTTTCGCATTTTAGAAGGTAATCCTTTTGCAAATTTTCAGGTAATACTGCAAAATCCTTCTTTTATAACATCGTTGCAAAATACGGCGCTGATCTGGATAATCAATTTTATTCCCCAGATCGCCCTGTCATTACTGCTCACCGCATGGTTTACCAATCCGCTCCTTAAAATAAAGGGACAGGGCGCTTTCAAAATTATGCTGTACATGCCCAACATCATCACGGCGGCAACCATAGCGATCTTGTTTAATTCCCTGTTCGCCTATCCGATGAGTCCGGTCAACTATCTTGCCGTGAAACTGGGGTTTACGGCGGATCCGGTCAATTTCCTGCTTCAAAAATGGACGGCGCGGGGCATCGTGTCCTTCATTCAGTTCTGGATGTGGTACGGCAGTACGATGATCGTGCTTATAGCCGGCGTATTGGGCATAAGCCCTGCGATATTTGAAGCCGCGGCGATTGACGGCGCTTCAAATATCCAGACGTTCTTCCGTATAACGCTGCCCAGTTTGAGGACGATACTGCTGTATACGATTATCACGAGTATGATCGGCGGCTTGCAGATGTTCGATATACCAAAACTGTTCCTCAACGGCGGTCCCGATAACGCCACGCTGACGACAAGCGTATTCATTTACAATCAGGCGTTCAGCGGAAGCTATCTGTACAACAGAGCCTCGGCTGCGAGTATGATTATGTTCATTATAATTGGGGTGTTGTCCGCAATACTATTCTACATTATGCGCGATAAGGATGCGGCGAAGATGAAGAAAGAGCAAAAAAACTTGTTGAAAGCGGTAAGGAGGCAAGCGGCATGATCCGGCGTAATGACATATCCCGCACTATAACCAAGACGGTTATTTATATTGTCTGTATTTCTCTATCACTGTTAAGTATACTGCCGTTTTGGATCATGTTTATGAATGCAACGCGCAGTACCTATGAAATCCAGCAGAGCGCGGTTTCACTCCTGCCTTCGCGCTATTTTTTCAGCAACTGGAGCATACTGATCGGTAAAAGTTTCAACCCGCTGATTGGTTTTATGAACTCGCTCATCGTGTCCACAGGCGCGACTGTCTGCGCCGTATACTTTTCTTCGCTGACGGCGTATGCCCTTGTAGCCTATATGTGGAAAGGACGGCAGGCGTTCTTTACATTCATTATGTGTGTGCTTATGGTACCCGCGCAGGTCGCCGGTATCGGTTTCTACCAGTTTATGTACCGTATTCACTGGACGAATAACCTTCTGCCGCTGATACTGCCCTCAATAGCCGCGCCCGCGATGGTGTTTTTTATGCGGCAGTACCTCCTCGCCTCGTTATCGCTTGAAATTGTGGATGCGGCGCGTATAGACGGTTCCGGTGAGTTTGCGACGTTCAATAAAATTATTCTGCCCATTATGAAGCCCGCCATAGCGACTCAGGCGATCTTCTCATTTGTCGGCAGTTGGAACAACTTGTTCACCCCGCTTATTTTGCTTACCGACAAAAGCCATTACACTATGCCGATAATGGTAAGCCTGCTGCGCGGCGATATATACAAAACCGAGTTCGGTTCCATATATCTGGGACTCGCTCTTACTACGCTGCCCCTGTTTGTCATATATTTCTTGCTTTCACGGTATATAATAGCTGGCGTAGCCCTCGGAGGTGTGAAAGAGTAACATTTTCACGCCGGTCAACTAATTGCTTTGGTTTTCCATCCGCCGCTTTTCCACCGCCATACAAAAAAGCGCCGCCCGATCATTACTCATTCCTCATTGGAGCCTGTCCTAAAACTAATTGACTGTGCGCTAACGCGCACGGTTTTGGGACAGGCTTGAGCCTATGGCTTGAGCCTATGGCTCTTGCAGTTTTTCAGGCTTTCAGCCGCGGACTAACATCCGGCAAAACTGCGGAATTTAAAGTTGCTTTCCCAAAACTTCAGTTTTGGGAAAGCCTCTATACTACGCAATCACATGGCTTTGTATCGGCGAGGGCGGTCCCAGACGACCCTTCTCGTTCTGCCAGTAGAGCGCGATGTAGAGCGTCTGCCCCAGAGCCTCGTCCCCGAAGGTGATGATTTCGTGGGGGCGGGTGAGCAGCTTGCTCTCCGTCAGTTCCTTGTGGTTTGCCGGAGGCGCGCCGCCAACCTTGTAGCGGGCCACCGCGCCGTTGTACCGCGGCGGGCGGGCAGGGTGCTTCACCATAATTTGCAGGTAACCGGCGTTCTCAAGCGTAAAGACGACAATCTCCGTAGGGTCGGGGACATCGGTGCGGGTGGTGTCTTTTTTCCCGTTCAGCAGGCGCTCTTTCGTCTCATCGTCCACCCGTTTGTTGTAGCGGACGGACGAATTGGCGAAGTCCCGCATCCCTTCTTTGGCGGCGTCCCTGCCCACGTTCTTGGCG
>JAISMJ010000067.1 GCA_031276815.1 Treponema sp. | reverse complement strand
ATATCGTGATAACCGGAAGCATCACCGGCGTGGGTTCAACGCGGCGGCTGCGCTTGAAAGCCCTTGACGTCATGACCGCGGAAATAGTGGCGATGGCGTCCGAAGCGTATTAAGACATGGGTCCCGCCATGAAGCCGCGCATGATAGCGCCACTATCATGCGCGGAACGGCTTCATGCTGCCTCTTCAAAAAAGTTCGGTAAAGCGCCGCGGCGCATTCCGTATCATAGCCGGAATAACGTATAAAAAAATAACAGCGATATACATCACAAACACGGGGATACCCTCCTTGCGCGCCGCTTCCCTTTTGCTTTATACTTGTATGCGTGGAACATATGCGTAAGCTCACGGTGGGCATTTTATTCGGCGGCAAATCTGCGGAACATGAAGTATCGCTCCAATCCGCACAAAACGTATTTGACGCCATGGATAGGAACAAGTACAACCCCATTCTCATCGGCATTGACAAAACCGGAGCGTGGCATAGCCCGAAAGACAGCGCTCACGCCGGCGGCGGCTGCCGGAACTTCATCCTGAACACGGACAACCCGAAACGTATCGCGCTCAATACGGACAGCGCGGGCGTAACGCTTATTCCGGAAAGCCGGGGCGAACTGGTTTATGCGGATACGCTCACACGCGCACAAGACGCATCGCCCGCGCTCATCATAGACGTCATGTTCCCCATCTTACACGGACCCTTCGGTGAAGACGGAACCATACAAGGCTTTCTGAAACTCGCCGGCGTCCCGTTTGTGGGCGCGGGCGTACTCGGCTCCGCAGTCGGCATGGACAAAGACGTGATGAAACGGCTCTTGCGGGACGCGGGTCTTCCTATATGCGCGTTTATGTCCCTGCGCTCCCATGACCCTCTTCCCGATTACCAAAGCGTTGTTGACCGTCTTGGAGAACCGGTATTTGTGAAACCCGCAAACATGGGGTCGTCCATAGGCATACGCAAAGCGCATAACGAAGATGAATACAAGAGGGCGCTGCGGGAAGCCTTTGAATACGACACAAAAATTATTATTGAGGAATTCGTCAAAGGGCGCGAAATTGAATGTTCCGTATTAGGAAACGAAACCGTTATCGCATCCGTAGCCGGAGAAGTCATATCGCAGCGCGAATTCTACTCATATAACGCAAAGTACCTTGACGAAAACGGCGCCCGTCTTGAAATTCCCGCTGACCTGCCGCCGGAAACCGCCGCGCTGGTACAGGATTTGGCAATAAAAACCTTCAAAACCCTTTCCTGCGAAGGTTTAAGCCGTATCGACTTCTTTCTGCGTCCCGACAACACGCTCCTCATCAACGAGATCAACACCATGCCCGGTTTTACGAAGATCAGCATGTATCCAAAACTCTGGGAAGCAAGCGGCGTCTCGTATTCGGAACTCATTGACCGGCTCATAGAACTTGCAATCCGGCGCTTTGAGAAAGAAAAGCGGCTCAAGACAAGCTATATCGACGCCTGACCACGCCATCCCTTCACCGCGCGCAACCGCCGCATGTCCCGCGCTCTCCCTCAAACCACCATATACGCCGCTGTCTTGAGACAATGACTCGTTGTCTTGAGACAATGCCTCGCTGTCTAAAGACAATGCTTTGTTGTCTAAAGACAATGACTCGCTGTCTTGAGACAATGACCTGTTGTCTAAAGACAATGACCTGTTGTCTTGAGACAATGACCCGCTGTCTTGAGACAATGACCTGTTGTCTTTAGACAATGCCCCGCTGTCTTGAGACAATGCCTCGCTGTCTAAAGACAATGACCCGCTGTCTTTAGACAATGACTCGCTGTCTAAAGACAATGACCTGTTGTCTTGAGACAATGCTTCGTTGTCTTGAGACAACGCTTTCCTCGTCACTTAATGATGCTCCTAGGTTATTTCAATAGGTTTCGCGCCCGCTGATGGACTGATGTTCGCAATGGGGGTACAGAGATACGTTTGTTTGCCATTGCTTTTTTCGTTTCGGGATATAAGGGAGTTATGGCAATAGGGACACGTGATTGCTATGGTATTTTGCATCTTCCATACTATATCTTTGCATCCCTCTTGTCTTTACCAAATTTTTTAATTTGCCGGACTGAAATATTTAAAATAGACGGTAAAGAAATCGTCTTTCAGTTTATCGCTCGTAATAAAATGACGGCTTATCTTTTGCTCCATGATATAGCTTAACCAATAGGACGAATAGGCGGTCTCGATATAACCGGCGTTTGTTTCATCCGCCGGTTTTTCTTCCACCGGGTATAATACCAGCACATTGTTACCGGTTACAATGGGCTTTGACGCGGTATTCAGCGGCGTAGAAAAGGCGGTTTGCCAAAAATTTTCATTTGCGGCGGCTCCGGAAAGTTCTGTTATGGACGTATCAAGAGGCGGAAGGAGTTGATTACTACCGTAATTGAGGGGAACCGGACCGAACAGTTTCTTCTCAAGTTCTCTCTCGCCGGCAACCGTGTCAAAACCCCGCGCTTGACTATCGGCGGCAAAAGAATCGGCTTGGTTGATGAACCAGTCTTCTACCCGCCCGCGCGCGGAGTCCATAATATACGCTTTGATTTTTTGAACAACCGCGGCATCCGCCGTATCCGCAGGGCGCGGATCTTCTTCCGCCCTAAAAAACGTCCAGCCCGCATCTGTTTTTATCACAGGACTGAAATTCCCCTTGGCAAGCGCGATCACCGCTTCCCGCTCCGCCGCGTTAGGTATTTCCGCAGTAAACTCAAACGCCATCTTAATACCCATATCGCCGCCTTTTTCAGCTGTAGACGTATCAACGGAGTGGGTTTTTGCCGCTTCCTCAAAGGTTGTGGTACCGTTCTGGATATTTCCCAGCACTTGCTTCGCTTCGGCTTCGCTTGTTTTTATAGTGATCTTTGAGAGGCGGACTGTTTGAAAAAGCGCGGCGTTTGAAGAGGCAAAAGCCGTTATTTCTGATTCGGGATAGCCGTCCAGAGAAAAAGAAACCATCTCAAACGTCCGTTCCGGCGAAGCCATAGCCTTAATAAAAGGCGCTTCTTTGGAAGAAATCAGCAACCCCATCATATCGCCGGTGTAGCGTTCCTTGATAAGCTCATCATGGACTTGCCTCCACAGCGCGGAGCGGGATGCGGTATCCAACTGCCGGTACTTGATTACCGAAAACGCGCCGTTTTCTTGGAACTGAGGCAGCCTTGCAACTTCACGATCTACCGTATCATCGGGAATGGAATACCCCGCGCTTTTCATTTCCTGAAGAATTGCGGTATGAACCACGGTTTGTTCAAAAGCGGCGCGCCAAATTTGGTAGTCCATATACGGATTACTGATATCCTGCCCCGCATTTTGCTGATTCCTCGTAATATTTTCCCGTATTTGCGCGAAATACCCGCCCGGTATATACGTTATGGGCGTTTTATCGTACGTGCCGAAAGTCAAATCAGGCGAAGCGCCTAACCCCGTGCCCGGAACAAACGCCGGTACAAACACAAACGCGACAATGACGATAACCAAAATAACAACGGTCCCTATAAAAAGAGCGGGGTGCGCCTTAAACCGGCGTTTAAGCTCTTCTGTTGAGGAATCTTTCGTTTCAGGGAGCGTTTTTTTTTCTTTAGAAGTCATGCTTTTTTTCCTCTCAATATCAAAATTCACGTCAGTTATGGTATCATAAGTGAGCTACCCAACGCGAAAGCGATGGGCTTCTTGTTTCACAGACTAAACGTAAACCGGCAGAGCAAGCCCTGCCAATCCGGCGGTTTCAGCCTCCGCAAGCATTGTATTCTTGCGCCCCGCAAGAATCTTTATTCCTTCCCATAGTAGACTTTTCTATCTTTCTTGTCAAGTCTTATGTCCCTCTGACGTATCTGTATCGGTGCGCCTTATATCCCCAAGCTTAAGGCTTGGGCTTTTACGGCGATCTTTTTGTAACGATTGAATGTCAACGAATCCGTCTGCCCGAAGATTCTCTTTTTACAAGAAATACGGACGTTTTAAGCCGGAAAGACGCCGCAAAACTAGGCGCGCGTTTGATGCTCCGCTATACGCGCACGATCCGCGTTTCCGTCAACGCTTCGGCGCTTTCCGTAACCAGCACATCATTTTCAAACCGGCAGCCGCCAAGCGCCGGATCGTAGACGCCCGGTTCAATGGTGACGATCATGCCGCGCTGCAAAATCCACGGGTTTTCAGATTTGCTCCTTATGAAGGGCGCTTCGTGTATTTCGAGACCCACGCCGTGTCCCAGCCCATGGGGCAGGGTTCTTCCGTTCCTGCCGTACAATTCATCAACGGCTATAGCAATGTCGCGGGCGGAAACGCCGGGCTTTACCATAGCGAAAGCCAGATCGTACGCCTGTTTCATAAGAGAGAGGAGCTTTTCCTGTTCAGGCGTAGCGTCATGAACAAAGGTCATGGTAACATCACTGGCGTAGCCCTGGTATGTAAGCCCAAAGTCAAGAATGGAAAGCCCTTGCCCTATGAAAGAGGCGGACGTGTATCCGGGAAAGGCGTGAATACCGAAACTCCGCGAAGGTCCCGCAGCCAAAGTTTCAAAACTCGTGCCTTCGCATCCCTGTTTTCTCGCCTCTGATTCAATGAAAAGCGCGACGTCGGTTTCGGTCGTGAGCGTTTTGTCTTTCACGTTTTTTTCCAGCTTCTCTATTAGACCATTGGTGATGGAAGCAAGCGTTTTGTATATACGCATTTCTTCCTCGTCTTTAACCATGCGCCGCCGTTCAACCTCCGCCGCGATCCCATTGTTCCGGCACACTACTTCATAATCAGGCAGTTCCTTCTGATAGTTCAAAAAAAGCGGGTACGGCGTTACTGCGGGAATTTCGATGCGGCTGCGCGTTTTTATACGGAAATGATCGGCAGCGCACGGAAGCGCCCGTATCGCTATGCGTCCGCAGTCATTGTACGGCACGACGGCATCCGCTTCGGCAAACAGATGCGCCATATTGATATCCCACGGCATAAGCAGGCTTTTTCTGTCCGCTGCCGCTAGAAATAACACGGCATCGCCCGGCTGACCGGTCAGCCAGCGGATCGCGGGATCGCGCCTTCCTTCGGCGTCTTCAAACATGACCAAAGCGATGTCTTCTTTGCCCATCCATTCGTATAGCGCTTCACAGCGGGTTTTGTACATATTCATAGACAGAGTATGACATATTTTGCGGAGTTCGACAAGGTTCGGAAAAGAAGCCGTACGAGAAGGGCAAAGCGTAAACAGGACTGTTAGGCGCGGCGGGGGCGTCCGCCCTTATGTTATACTATATTGTATTTACTAGTATTATTTTCTTTGTCAATACATTTCTATAGCCCTTATGTCCTTTTCCATAATAAAACTTCGTTAATTCATACTCTTTTATAGTGAACCACCCGTTTCCAAATTCCGTTTGGTACAGCGGCAATGGGGACGCTTGATTTCTATGGTGATTGACATGCTTCATAGCATCTCTTTGTGTCCTCTTGTCTTTACCCTTCTTTCTATACTTTGTAGATCAAGCACCACTATTGTTTTAGATAATAATACGTTTTCCTATTCAATATATGCAGTAGCGCGTCTCCTGCCATGCGTCCAGCAGCGTCTGTATATGCGTAACCGCTGTTTCTTCATCCGCGCGTATCCACACTGTATTGGGAATAGACGCAAAGTACGTCATCTGCCGTTTGGCGTAATTCCGGCTGTGCTGCGCCGCAAGCGCTTCAACCGCATCAATATTAGCTCGTATTGCGCCGTGTTCGTCAAAAAACTCGCGGTATCCTATAGCTCTCATGCCCGGAGCCGACTGTCCGTAGCCGGATGATACCAAAGAACGGACTTCATCGGCAAGCCCGTTCTTGAACATGAGGGAGCAACGTTCATTAATACGCTGGTAGAGGTCTTCGCGAGGGCGCTTAAGAGCGAGTATCAGGAAGCGGTATATGGACCTTGGCGTACCGGCGTTCATTGAGAAAGAGCTTAATGGCTCATCGGTAAGCCGGAACACCTCCAGAGCGCGCAGAAGCCGGTATGCATCATTGATATGGATACGGGCGGCGCTCACCGGATCGCAGGCGGCAAGTTCCTTTGCAAGCGTTTCCATCCCGTGTTCGCGCAATTCGGCTTTGAGCGCGTTTCGTATGCCTTCATCGGAAGGCGGGGCTTCGGGCAATCCCATGATAAAATTCTTGAGGTAAAAACCGGTTCCGCCTGAAACAACAGGCAATGCGCCTCGTCCGGCGATCTGCGCTATCGCTTCATCAGCGCAATGGACAAAATCACCGGCATTGTAACTTTGATCGGGCGTCCGTATGTCGATAAGATGATGGGGAAGCCGTTCCTGTAAATCGGCGGATGGTTTGGCGGTGCCGATGTCCATGCCCTTGTAAACCTGCATAGAATCCGCTGACACAACTTCAGCCTTGTATCCGTTGTTTCCAGCAAAAAGCCTTTCCAAGATATGGGTCTTCCCTACTGCCGTAGTCCCAAAGAGAACAAGAACATGTATAGCAAACGGCACGGTATGTACCTATTCCAGACGAAATCCTATTTGCGATGTAAACATCTGATGGGCTGCAAGCGATATAACCTTACCATCGTGTTCTTCAACTACCTCATCCTTGAGCATGGAAAGCTGATATGCACGCCGCGAGGCTGCAACGGTGATTTCGTACATATTATCTTTGTATTCAATGAGTTCTTTTAGTGGAAATATCATGGCTTGATCATATCTAACCGGAGACTTTTTGTCTAGTCCGTCTACGGTATAAAAACTCACGCCTCCCACCGCTTAAAAAGGGTATGCTTTATGTGCAGGCGGTCCAGTATTTTTCCAACTACAAAATCAATCATATCATCTCGTGTTTTCGGCTTGTAGTAGAACGCGGGCGATGCAGGCAGAATAGCCGCGCCGGCTTCCGCAAGAATGGTAAGATTTTTAAGATCGATAAGGGACAATGGGCTTTCCCGTGGAACGATGACCAGCGGACGCGCCTCTTTCAAACAGACAAGCGCGGCTCGATGAATAAGATTTTGGCATAGACCAGAGGCAACGGCGCCCACGCTATTCATGGAACAAGGAACAATGACTGCCGCATCTAGGGGAAATGAGCCGCTTGCCGGAGGCGCGGCAAGATCGCGGCAATCGTATATGCGGTGTTTAGGAATGGCTGCTTCATCCATCCATGCAGAAAACGATTTGCCCGTTTCTTCGGAGATGACCCGTTCTCCCCATTCGGAGACAACGGCGTATACTTCGCACTGTTTCTCAATCAGCGCCTGCATGGTGCGGATGCCGTATACGGCGCCGCTTGCACCTGTTATACAGATAAGGTACCTACCCGCGCCGGTCTTTGGGCGCAGGGCTACCGGTTGGACATTCATACGTATAGTATACCATAACGATATAAGTATGCGAAAGGGTTGTCGGAGAGAAGAGGAAGAGCTTCCCATCAAGAAGGCGATCCTATCTGAATACGGCGACTGGAAAAATACCCACCGACGCTTTTGCCGTTGGCGGGATAGGGATGTCTGGAAAACAATAGCCGCTGAAGTTATCGGGGAAGTGGATACTGGGTGGCTCATGATAGATGCGACGTATAGCCAAGTCCATGCGGACGGATGCGGAGCGGTCGGAGGGAATCAAGAGATAGGCGAACAAAAGGGGGCTCAATACGAAAGTCCATCGTGCTATAGATAAGAAATTGTACGTATGCGCCGCGCTTAATGGCAGGGTTACCGGTAAAAGTCTTGTTAGCCGATAGAGGGTATGACGCGAACCATGTAGCGGACACCGCCCGTACAGGAGGTAGTAAGGTAGTGATTCCTTCCAAGCGTAGCCGGATGGAGGCACGAAGTTATGACAGAGAGCAGTATAAGAAGCGCCATCTTATTGAACATGTATTTCGGTGGCTCAACCAGTGGAGAGATAGCGCTACTTGCTATGCTCTTGCTATGCTAAACGCGCTGATTCCAATCTTGCCGCTCTCTCTGTTAGATGTATCTCCCTCTCCTCTTGACGACACGTCCTAGATTCTTGTGGATTCGAGTCAAAACTTGCGAGTGCGGATGTAAGACTGGAAAGTAGAGCGTTCTACAGAGGAGGAGCGAATCACAAATGGCGGTTTTAGCGCTGATTCCCTAGAGATAATACGTTCACTTCCGTGATACGCGCCGCATCATGCAGGGGCTGGTAGACGGTAATACACGCGGGGCTCACGCGGGAGTCGCGCGTTACATTGCCCACAAAAAAATAATTGCGTCCCGCAACGATCTGAATTGCCGTCAGCAGCGGGGTAAACGAGTCAATTTCGGCGGCGTCAGAAAGGGCGGCTTGGAGAGAGGCGTGCGCTTCCGGCGTTGGCGTTTCAAATGCGCGGTAACTGCCTACCATACCGGCATGTCCTATGGCGCGTATATCCGCTATGCGGACGTCCGATCCCGTCTGGTACAGGTATACCAGCGCGGCGTAGGGATGTGCATCGCGTGAAGCCGCGTTACACGCAAAAAGATAGCAGGTTCCGTTTTCCATAATCCGCCGTGTAACAAGCAGCGGCTCGTACTGAACGTCTGCAACCTCACTAAGTCCCTGCGCGAAAATCTTCGCCGTCATGTCCGAAAGCGGCGCGACATGCCGCCATGGCTCCTCAAACGCCGGTATGCTGATAGTTTGTTCAGCCGCAGCGTTCACAGTCGGCTCCATGTCCGGCGCGGGTCGCGCGGAAACCGCTGCGGCGCATACCAAAAAAAGCGCTGCCGCCACACCATACGCCCATAGACGGCCTGCCGCGCGAGGCATAGCCATATTCAAATCTCCTGTCACGTCCATACTCCTTGTATCGTACTCATTGCGATCCTGTTTGTATGCTAGTATACCATAGATAGTTACTAGGCACTGTTAGCAAATGAGTATTTTAAGGAAGGCGACGAGGATAAATCCGAGGAAGTTTATATCGGATTTTTCATACCTCACCGTAAGCCGACGGTTCTCTTTCAGTTTCCC
>JAISMJ010000043.1 GCA_031276815.1 Treponema sp. | reverse complement strand
CCATGCGCCAGACTGGACTATCCAATACCCATTTTCAACGGGTTCGTTCTGGTCTTTGAGCAATACCCGATCTCCGGCTGCCAGCGTAACACCATCTACGCTTAAAAGTCCTCCCGTTATAGTATCTACGTTGGCAGTGGATGCGGCAATAGGGTCATCCGCGATAAAATCAAATGCCCCCAGCATACGGATACATTCTTTTGCGCTTCTGCCCCGCCATTTCCCGTTTAAAACTCCATGTCAAGTATCTCGCCCTGTACCAAGCGCAATACTCTCATTTTCATTCATCAAAACCGAAACAGATCCGCTCGAACTGTTGATGATATGTACCGCGCAACGGTTATATACCGCCGCACTTATCTCAAGCGTAATGCCGGTAACCGTGAGGTCAAAAACGGAATTGACTTCTATCCCGGTAGTCATACTGCTCTCATTTATGATATGGGGCCGCATGAGGGTAAACGGCATTGCGATATTTACCGCCGCTTCCCGTGATGAAATTGTCTCGCCGGTTGGCTTTTTTGTGCCGAAAATCTGGTCAAAACCTGAAAAACCGGGAACCGCAAATGAATTGAGGGTACAATCCACATTCATATAAAAACCTCCTAATATGCGGAAATAAAACAGTCCGGACAAAATGGTATCTTTCGCTCCGGCTGTTTTTAGCGCCTAATGCGCCTCTTCAGGTGCGTTTATTCAATCTCCCTGTAATCCTTATCCCATGACAACGCCCGCATCGCCACCTTCTGCCGTACATACGCATTGCCTTCTGCTTGAATACCGTTGGATGTTACAATCACCCCGGTAAATTTTGCGAGTATTTTTGTCTTTTTTGTCGTAAAAATCCAAATAGCCGAATTTCCCTATGCCGGACGCCGACATGAACGTCTCGCGTTTTGTCATATTATCTGTAAGTAAGTCAACACTGGAAGAACTTCCGTCAGCCCGAGCCGCCTGCGGCGTCAGACCCGCAAAGCGGGTCTGCGCGTAAACAGTCCTATTATGCGAAGTAGGGGCGTACTCCATTGTTTTTATACTATTTCATATAAATATTTTTCCAGTAATTTTATATTTTCATCAATATCTTTTTTTATCATACATTCCCATATAATAATTACTTTCCATCCTATTTTTTTAATTTCCTCTTGATATTTTTTATCCCTTTCAATGTTTTTATTTATTTTTGCTTCCCAATAATCAGAATTTGTTTTAGGCCGTGATGCTTCAATACAATTTTTGTGCCGGTGCCAAAAACACCCATGAACAAATATTACAATTTTTTGTTTCGTAATTACAATATCAGGTTTTCCAGGTAATTGTTTATAATGTAACCTATATCTATATCCCATGCGCCATAATGCCTTGCGGATTCTTATTTCCGGCAACGTATCTTTTGAGCGGATTTTGCTCATGTTGAGACTTCGTTCTTCTTTTGATAAACGGTCCATTACGGCAAAAATTCTTTAGTCTGCTGTGGAAATTTTGTTATAAGCCATTTCAAAACTTCCAGTTGATCCCCATTCGTTGCACGTCTGACTTCCGTAAATAGTTTTTTCAAGTCCGGACGGGTCAAAGTTATATTTGAAGCTCCTTCATTACAGACAGAACATATAGCCCGTAAATTGGAAGGATCATCTGTACCGCCCATAGTTTTGTCGATAATATGCCCGATGTGTAACCGTGTCTTTTTCGTTGGGTCGTAAGGATGAGGCTCACCAGCAACGGCTCCACACATTTGGCACGTAAAGCCGTTCCTGTCCAGCACAAATGCACGGGTTTCCTTTGAAATGCTACGTTCAAATGCTGGTTGTGGTTTATCCGTTTCCAGTAAATATTCACCCGGTTTTAAATTGCTTCTGTCGTGATGCGTCAAAATTTGATAGCCTTCTTCGTCCCGCAATTCACGGACACGCCTTGCCCATTCAGAAGTTCCGGCTACTTCCCGCAGTTCGTCCGAGTCCATTACCCGTCCAATGTTTTCCAAAAAATGCAAACGTAATTTTGCTCTTGAACCTTCTTGCCGCTTTGCCATTAGGCGAATTTCCTTTCAGAGATTTTATGTTCAACAAATGCGCTATACATATCAAACGCTTTTTTTATTTGAATTCCGGCGGCCTGTGCGACTGGTGGCGGAAAAGCATTTCCAATTTGCCGGTATTTGTTTGTTTTGCTTCCGGTAAACACCCAATCAGAAGGAAAACCTTGAATACGTGCAACCATTTCAACAGTAAGCCGTGGCATACCCTCAAAATCTTTTTCCGGCGAATCGTTGGCAATACCCTTGCCGTCAACGCCCAATGAAGCCCACGCTTTCCGTGCCCGTGTCGGCCCCAAATCGGGTCCGCCGTGTTTTTTGCTCCCGCCAACAATAGTAGGGGCAATATCACAAGCGGTCTTCTTCCACCAAGCAGCGCCCTTCCAGTCCTTTTTTTTCATTAAATCATAAAGCAATTCTCCAACTGTAGGCGGATTTTTTTCAAAAGGATTAGGCCAGAAAAAATACGGGGCAATTTCTTTTCGTAACGCAATAAAAACTACACGGGGCCGTAATTGAGACACGCCATAATCAGAGGCATTCAATAACCGCCAATCGGCGCTGTAGCCTAAACGTTCCAATGTTTGAATAATTTTTGTCCGGTATTCGTCAAAAATTGAATCCAATAATCCCCTGACATTTTCCAGCATAACAGCTTTTGGTTTTAATTCCGATACAAGCCGCAATGCTTCGGGGAATAAATCTCTTTCATCATCTGCTCCAAGTTTTTTCCCGGCAACGGAAAAGGGAGGGCACGGAACCCCGCCAGCCAGTAAATCCAATTCAACCGCTGGTTTTGGGGAATAGTTCCTAATGTCCCCTTCAACTACTTTCCAGTCAGGCCGGTTAAAGCGGAGCGTATTACAAGCATTGTTGTCGATTTCCAGCAATTCAATGTGCTTAAAACCGGCTTTTTCAAGCCCTAAAGCTTGTCCACCGGCTCCGGCACACAATTCTATGGAATAATAAGCCACTTTTACCCCTCTTTTAGGAGTATACCCTATTAAAATGACCTTGTAAAGCATCATTTTAGCCCCTATATCGCATAACGCGATATACCGGACAAGAAGCGAAGGTGAAGCGTTATGTAGAAAAGATGAAGCCTCCTGTATCATCAAGGCGTCTTGATTATTGGAAGGGTATTATTATATACTCCCTCCTATGAAGGAATATATATGAAAATAGGAACAAAATTAATAGCCATTATCGCGGGACTTAATATTATTGGTATCGGCGCGTTGGTCGGTATTACAGCCAGTCTCGCGCAATCACGAATTAGAACGCTTGTGTATCAGGATGCCGCCGATATGGCGGAAAAATATAGCGGGGATATGAGCGTGTGGATCGAACCGTTAATAGGCGAAGTTCGCGCGTTAGCAAAAGGTATGGAACAATACGAGGCGATTGACGTGTCCCAGCGCAGGGCGTATTTCGATACTGTTTTGAAAAATCTTGCCGTCTCCAATAACGATGTTCTTGCCGCGTGGTGCGCGTGGGAACCAAACGCGCTTGACGGTCTTGACGCGGAATACGTCAATACCCCGGGATCGGACGGGACGGGGCGCTATATTCCCTATTGGGCGTCCTATGGCGGCAGCCAGCTTACGCTTACCCCGCTGCTTAACTACGATAAAAGCGGCAGCGGCGATTATTACCAGATACCGCTTAAAACCGGCAAAGAAATGATTCTTGAGCCGTATATTTATACGGTAAACGGCGCCGATATATTCATCACGAGTTTAGCGGTTCCCATAAAAAAGAACGGGCGCGTGATAGGCGTTGCGGGATATGACATCCCGTTGACTAAAATTCAAGAATTGGTTTCCGCAATAAAACCGTTCGGTACCGGACTGGCGATGCTGTACAGTAACGGCGGCGTTGTCTCGGCTCACTTTGACGCGTCCCGTATCGGCAAACAGATGCAAAGTACGGAACAGGATATAGCCGCTTCTGATCTGACAGCGCTCATAAGCGCGGTTCACGCGGGACAGCCCTTTACGTATACGACGCATTACAAGCCGTTGGACAAAGACCTCTATATGTTTGTTATCCCGTTCACCGTAGGCAATACCGCTACGCCGTGGGCGCTGAGTTTGGGCGTTCTCCGAGAAACTATTATGGAGCCTGTCTATAGCCTGATCAGACCTATCATCATAGTGGGCTTGCTGATGCTCATCGCCATGTCAATCGGCGGCGTCTTTATTGGGCGCATGATAAGCCGCCCTATTACGAAGATTATGACCGTTCTCAAGAGCCTCGCCGAAGGAGATATGACGCAAACGGTTACGGCCGGTTCCAATGATGAAATCGGACAACTCTCGGAGTACCTGAACCAAACGGTGAAGAACGTCGGGCTGCTGGTGAGCGGCATCAATGAGCAAGCCGTGCATCTGTTCAAGATAGGCAACAAACTAGCCGACAACATGAATGAAACCGCGGCGGCAATCAATCAGGTAGCCTCGAATATTCAGAGCATCAAGAATCAGGTGATCAACCAGTCCTCAAGCGTAACGGAAAGCAACGCTACTATGGAACAAGTCGTTGTTAATATCGACAAGCTCAGCTCGCATGTGGAACGGCAGACCGGCGCGGTTTCGCAGTCTTCTTCGGCTATTGAAGAAATGCTTGCCAATATACAAAGCGTTACCCAAACCCTCATACGGAACGAGTCTAATGTTACCGCGCTTGCCGAGTCGTCCAATGCAGGGAGGGAAGGCTTACAAGGGGTCGCCCATAATATTCAGGAGATTGCCCGCGAATCGGAAGGCTTGCTGGAGATAAACGCGGTTATGGAAAACATAGCGAGTCAAACGAATCTGCTTTCGATGAACGCCGCGATTGAAGCCGCCCATGCGGGAGAGGCGGGGAAAGGCTTCGCCGTAGTCGCCGATGAAATCCGCAAACTTGCCGAGAATTCCAGCGAGCAGTCCAAGACCATATCCCAAGTGTTAAAGAAGATCAAAGATTCCATTGATAAGATAAGCGAATCAACCGAGGGAGTGCTGTTGAAATTTGAGGACATAAGCAGCGGAGTAACCACGGTAGCTGACCAAGAGGCGAATATACGGAACGCAATGGAAGAACAGGGCGTGGGAAGCAAGAGCATACTTGAAGCAATCGCTCAGGTGAACGATGTAACGCAGATAGTGAAAAGCACATCCGAAGAGATGCTGGAGGGTAGCAAACAGGTTATTGCGGAAAGCCAGAACCTTGAGCGGGTAACGGAAGAGATAACCGGCAGCGTAAACGAGATGGCTGCCGGAGCGGAGCAAATCAACCATTCCGTAGATCAAGTAAATGACATAAGCAAAGACAACAAAAATCAAATCGACATGCTTCTCCAAAAAGTGAAAAAGTTTAAGGTTAATTAACGTGTTTGCGGCGTTGGATGCGGCGCCGGTTATCCATCATCCATGCCATATATACAGTACGGTAGAGAGACGGAGGACTATGTCTTATAAAAAGAGGATGCTCATTGCCTCCAAGCCGCCGCTTACCGGCATGGAAACAAATCGCGCCGCCATGCCGGTAACGCTCTATCCGTAGGCTATCCGAAAATTCTCCTCAATCACTGCCGCTATAGTCTCGCTGTTCATGCTTTCCTTCCGCAATTCCGCTATCTTTTCCACTATGGCAGGCATATTTCCCCAATGAGAAAAAGCTTCTCCCCGAAGCGGCTGGTAAGGGGCGTCAGTTTCAGAAAGAAGGCGATCCGGAGGAAGCCGCGCACAGGCGGATTGGGCGGTTTTATGGTTAAGCAAAAGCGGCGTTCCAAACGAAAAGTAGGCGTTTATCCCGCGGCGCAAAAGGTTTTTTCCATCCTCAAACGTACCTGAATACGAATGAAATACAACGGCCGAAACGTTCTTGAGCCGGTTTGAATAGGCAAAGACCTTGTGCATAGCCTTGCGTATGTGCAAAACCAGGGGAAGCCCTTTTGTAATAGCCAGATCAAGATGCGCGGCGAAAAGCTCGTCCTGCGCTTTTTCAGTCACGCGGTAATCGGTACGGTCTCCGCCCCGCCCCGGTGGGTTGAAAAGATCAAAGCCGGTTTCCCCGATTGCGCCCAGCCTGTTTTCCGCCGCCATAGCGTACAGCGTTTCAAGCGAGGTGTTCACCGCCTCCGGCTTAACGGCGGGAAGCTGCGGATGAACCGCAAAACACCGTATGATAGATACGCCGTTGGTTTTTTTCATGATAGTATGAGCGAATCGCTCTTGAAATTCGAATTCCTCTCTATGCCATGCGCTTGCCGCACACTGTACAAGGCAACCGGTTTTTGCTATTTCTTCTATCAAAGAACCAACGGGAAAAAACCGCGCGAGATCATATATATGACAATGGGCATCTGTCAGCACTATCTTCCTCCTGATACGTATCGTTCTTCAGGATTTTCCCTGAAAAAGCGTTCAAGAACATGCCGCATTGCCGTAAGCTCTGTTTCCCGCCCTAACAACGTCCGTACGTGGTTCGCCCATTTGAGATTAGAACAAAAATAGGCGAAGAATCGCTGGGCGCGGCTTTTGTGGAATTCAGGAGGCTGGTACTTGACCAGCATATCAAGAAACGTAACGGCAACAGCTTCAAGATCGATCATGCCGGGAAGCGGCAGACCGCGAGCCAGCGCAAACGACCAGGGTTTCTGCGCGGCAAGCCGCCCTATCATAACGGCGTCGCACTCAAAAGAACGCCTGTTCATCTCTTCCGCCGACAGGATATCCCCATTGCCCGCGACCGGTATTCGTATATGGTTCCGAAGCATCTTGACATATTCCCAACGCGCGCCCCGCTTGAACTTTTCCTTTGCGGTTCGAGGGTGTAACGTGATACGCTCAACCCCCTCGGCTTCAAGGCGTTTGCAAAAAGAGGCAAGGTAGTCAAAATCATCAAAAAAGCCGATACGGAGCTTCACGCTTAAACGCCGACTTGTACCTTTCCGCACGTGGGCGATCATACCGCCCGCCTTGTCAATGGAACTCATCCATTGCACTCCGCCGCCCGCTCTGACAATGGAAGGCGCCGAACACCCCATATTAATATCAACGCCCGCACACTCGTACTGTTCTAAAAAAGATGCGGCGCGCGCGAGGTGTTCCACGTTTCCGCTGACCAACTGGTACACGAACTTTTCCGGAGCAGGAGCGTTGTCCAGATACCACGATTCGTACTGTCCGCCGCTCATAAGCGCGCCCGCGCTGATCATCTCGGAGAAATACTCATCGCAGCCGCCGAAACCGGCGACAAGTTCTCTAACCGCCCGGTGGCTTATCTCAGCCATAGGCGCAAGTAAAAATGTTTTTTCCGTCATATAGATTCTAATTTTCTAAAAAAAAGCCGATATTGAAAAGGTAGTGTTTGACTACTTGACTACTTGACACTCAATATCTATACTATAAAATATCATTAAGTAGAAGGAGTACCGCATGATAGCAAAGAATGATGGACCTACTTTCAACGATAAAGAACCAGAAGGTCTCAAATCAGATGGGACTGCATATCGTGTTCTTATTGTTGATGATTCCATGTTTATCGCAAAACAACTTGGACAAATCTTCACATCAGAAGGTTTTGAAGTTGTTGGAACCGCCGCCGATGGCGCACAAGGTTTAGAACGGTACAAGGAAATGTATCCCAATATTGATTTAGTGACTATGGATATTACTATGCCAGTTATGGATGGTGTTACTGCTTTAGAAAAAATACTTGAATTTGATAAAAATGCAGTAATAATTATGGTAAGCGCATTAGGAAAAGAAGATGTAGTTAAGAAATCCCTCCTCATAGGCGCTAAGAGCTACATTGTAAAACCTCTTGACCGGAAAAAAGTTTTAGAGCGTGTTGTATCAGTTCTAAAGCGTTAAACTATAAACATTTTCCTCTAAATCAATAGTTTACCGGGTATGCGCCCGGTAAATCTCTTTTTATTTTCTAAATTTTAGAATAATAGGTGGTTATAATTTATTATGTGTGCATTTGCTATTTCTGATACTGTGTATTGCGTTCATGCCGATATTCAGACATCCGATCTTTTTGAAGGCATTTGGTCCATCAAAGATGGAGTATCGCTTAATTCCTATGTTGTAAAAGGTGAAAAAATAGCATTCATCGATCTGGTAAAAGATTGGAAAGAAGCTCCGCAACAGATCGGCGAGGCTTTAGCGTCTATCGGTATAGAATTTGCTGCTATTGATTACCTGATATTAAACCATATCGAACCGGATCATACGGGCTGGCTCAAAGAATTTCGCGCGTTAAATCCGCATTGCGAGATTTTATCTACGGATAAGGGTTGCAAGCTGGTTAAATCTTTTTACAAGATAGAGGCAGGGGTACGCGCCGTTAAAGACGGCGATATGCTTGACTTGGGAAAAGGGCAGATACTTACCTTCATTGAAGCGCCTAACGTCCATTGGCCTGAAACGATGTTTACATGGCACGAAGCTTCCGGTACGCTTTTTCCTTGCGATGCGTTTGGCTCTTTTGGCGCGTTAGGCGATCGCGTGTTTGACGATACCTTTACTGATGAAGAACGCGCCTTTTTTGAGAAAGAAACGATCAGATACTATGCAAATATCGTTTCTTCATTCTCGCTTTTTGTGGAAAAAGCGGTTCAAAAAGTAAAACATCTGGACATACAATGCATCGCTCCGAGCCACGGCATCGTATGGCGGAAAAACCCGCAAAAGATTATCGACTTGTACAGTACGTACGCCTCATACGCGAAGGGTCCCGCGGACAAGGAAATCGCCGTTATCTGGAGTTCCATGTACGGCAATACCAAAGCGGGACTTGATGCGGTGATACGTGGTATTGAAGCGGAAGGCGTTCCCTACACCATTCACCGTGTGCCGGATGAAGATGCTTCTTATATATTGGCAGATGCATGGAAGAGTTCCGCCCTCGTGATCGCCATGCCGACTTATGAATACGCTATGTTCCCGCCTATGGCATACATCATTGATCTTTTCAAACGCAAGCATCTGTTCGGCAAGACCGTGTTGCGTATAGGTTCATTCGGCTGGATAGGCGGCGCTAAAAAAGAATACGAAGCCGCCATTGATCCCTTAAAATGGACCAGCCTTGAAAGCCGCGAATGGGCGGGCTTTCCCTCACAAGAAGACCTCGCCGACTTGGAAAAAAGCGGCAGACAGTTGGCGCAAATCGTGAAGCACCGTTAGATGTAAGGGTACCGTTACTATGCTTTCTGCACCGGTATAGAACTACGGTATATTGCCGTCCGTCTTTTGAACCATAATATACGAATATAATGAATTGGTTAAAAAGACGGGACAAAATAATATCAAAATTCACGTTTACGCTTGGACTTAACCTGAATATTGCCCGGTTTATGGAACTAAAATTTTCCGTCAATTCTGAAAACAACGTCATATACCGGTATATACAGGACATTCCCGTGTT
>JAISMJ010000059.1 GCA_031276815.1 Treponema sp. | reverse complement strand
CGTGAACTTTTCCTCGCTTATTGGGTATAGTCGTTTATCCCTTCCCATTTTTTCCCTCCCCCGCACCTCCTTTTTATCCTGGTTTTTCCCTTTTGTCTATCTTTGCTAACAGTGCCTAGTCAAAATCTCTCTATTCTCAACAGTCCGAAAATTGATAACCCGGACTGCTCATTATTGGTATCTTATCCTGAATGCTTATCCCGTCTATGCCATAGCCAACCGCGTCCCACCCGCCAATTTTCTGCCGTGCGAAAAGTTCAACCCGGGAAATATTTCCAAAAAGCTGAACAATTCTATCCCGAATTACCGGTGGTTTTACCGAATGTCCTAATCTTTCATGCATTAAAATTTGCGGAACTGTTTTATCTACAGATTTGATATGCCCCCGCATACCTAAAAGGCATATTTCAATATTGGATTTTGTGTAACTTCCCATTCCACGCAAAGGCGATCCGTCTTTTTTTGTTTTCACCCATGAAAAAGCGCATGTTTTGTATTTGAATCCCCATGAGTCTATTACTCTAAACGCATCAGGTAACGCCGGCATTGTAGCCCAAAGAAACAGCGCACAATTTTTATCACGTAATTGTTTTACATCCAGATCACAAATTTCTTCTGTTGTCATCGTGTCATAGTGTTTTTCAGGGGCAAAATGCCCCCCATCCTTGCCCCCTCCCCAAAGATATTTCCACGGAGGATCAGCATAAATAATCTGATACTTCATTTTTCTACCATAACAAGCAATGAAAGTTTTTGTCAAGTCTACTGATGGTTTTCTCTAACTTGAGGGCAGGCATTGCACATAACATTCTGGATAAGGTCTTTGCGAAGCAAAACCATGGTTGCAAAAATGTGGGTGCGCTGGCGTGGGAATGAGCGAAGCGAATTATCTTATCGAACGGAATCCCGAGGTCCTTTAGTCCCGTAGCGCTATTTGTCATAATCATATAAATACTTATTCAACAAATCATTTGAAATATCTACATATCTATTATCAGAGAAAAAAGAAAAATTTATTGATGATGCATTATCCGCATTATACCCAGCTTCAGAAGAAAAAACAAACAACCCTTGTGAAATATCATCAAATTTGCTGTTTCCATTTACATAATCTCCCATTTCCTCCAAACCTACACTAAATCGTTTTATTATATTACTGATTGCTTCATAACTATTATCAATTCCAATGTACTTTCTGTCTAATTGATTGGCAACATCTAACGTTGTTCCCGAACCGGCAAAACAATCTAACACAATATCGCTTTTATCAGAAGAAGCATTTATGATTCTTTCCAACAAGTATGGATTTTTTTCTGTCGGGTATCCGGTAATTTTTATATTTTGATTCAATGAATCCTGCAAATTCAGCCAAATATCTTGAACAGGAACGCCTTTATCTTCCATCTAAAAAAACTTTTCTTCTGGGATTGCCGTTAGCCGACCAATAAATTGCTCCGTTGTTATCAAGCTCGGTCAATTTATTCGGCGTATATTGCCAATGTTTGCCCGGCGGTGGCAACATCCCTTTCCATGGTTTTCCTGTTTTGCCGTTTCTTACGCCGGGAGCGTGTATGGGTACTTTTTTATACCTGCGTCCGGTTGCGTCGTCGATATACGGATATTCTTTATCTATTTTTTCATCTGACCATATTTCAACCGGGCGATGCCATTTATAGGCATCAGTTTTTGAATAAAATAAAATATAGTCAGAAATATTTCCAAAAGTATTTTTTGTGTAATTTTTGTTACTGCATTTTTTTCGTGTAATAAATCCACGAAAATTTTTACTGCCGAATATCTCATCCATAATGATTTTTATTTGAAACACCATATTGTTATCAAGATGAACAAAAACAGAACCATCAGCCGTCAACAATTCACGTAAAAACACAAAACGTCTTCTCATAAACTCGATATAATGACTGCCGATTAAATCATCTTTATATGAATCTTTTTGATTCCGCGTTTGAAATATACTGTTGGTTCCAAAAGGAGGATCAATATATACCAGATTGATTTTATTTGCATAACCCTAAATCATGATACAAATGACTTAATACGTCCAGATTTTCTCCAAAATAAATTTTGTTGGTATCATCATGATGAAATAACTTTTTATAACTATTTTTCGGTCGATATTGGATTATTTCTGAAACGGACTGTTTGCCGGAATATATAATTTCATAATTGCAATCGCCAGAATAATCTTCGTGCGGAATAATACACGAGTTGTCAGTCCAAATATTCTTTGAATTTCCGGTTGCCATTATTTGCTTAACCACTCTTCTGTGATTCGTTCCGGTATCATACGTAAAGTAACTACAAGTACATTAGGAGATGTTTCTTCCAGATAACTATAATCATCCCACATAGAGCCAAGCAAAAGACCGGGACCATCGTTGACAAATATAACTTTCGTTTTTAATCCGTTGTTTTTTGCGTATTCAAGTATTTCACGGGAAGCATTTAAATATCCATCGGTCCTCCTATCGTCTTCTTGCGCTCCACCTCTATCCGAATCATACCGGGCTAATCCAACCGCTACAACAGTTTCTTTTTTGCGGATAATAAAATCAACCGGTCTATCCGGTTTTATATAATTTTCAAAAACTTCCCCCAATAAAATATCACGTCCGGCTCTTTCCGGCCCGGTAATTTTATATGAAGGAAAATTATTTCTTAATAATTCAAACATTTTTTCGGTCATATCATAATCCTTTGAACCTCTGTCTTTATATTCCCATAAAACAGCGCATAAAGCTTCATCCGGCATTGGTCTTGATTCAAATGCCTTTTGTACTTCTACTATTGATCTAAAATACTTGCCGAATTCATCACAAATCCATTGAGCTTTTCTTTTCTGTTTTAACATTTCTACCGAAGTATTGGGGCTGACATATTTTCGAAATACACGGGACAATTGAATACGCATCCATTGCTCTGGAATATCGGTGATTTCTAATAATAATCTTTTTGAGCTTTCAGACGTTTTTAATAATTGCCCAAACAATTCAAGCACCGGACGATACAATTTACAAGCATCGGTTAAAATGTCTGGATAAAATTCACCTGAAGCAAGAGTAATCCAATTAGCTGCGTCATTTTTATAGTCTCTAAAACTTGAATTCATATAGATTTTCTACCTTTCTTAAAGCCTCGATTTTTTCTCTCAAAAAGCCAATGACGGCTCTTTTAGAAGGAAGTTTCTCTCTAAAAGAGTCAAAATCGCCCCTCTTACTCTATACAAAAATAAAATTTTTCCACAAGAGACAAATTATTTGTATGATTTTTTATACACGAAGCGCCGCCGCGGATGGTGGCGTGCCGAATTTTTCAGGTTTTTTATTGCGTCTTTCTGATTTCGCGGATTTCCCAAGGTTGTGCAAAGTTAGGGCATTCCAAATTGCACATAACGTTACGGCTGTTTACGACGATCTGGCGGAGCAACGGCGTGGACGCCGTTGCGGAGTCCGAGTGCTTTAGTCCCCGTCAGACCATTTTTGCGGGTCTGCGCGTAAACAGCCTTGTTATGTACTAACATGTTATAATTCATTTTGCGGCTGTACGAGCCGCCCTCCTGTTGCTACTGATACCACATGTGCGAACATGGGAGACGTGACGCTATCGGGTAGGTTCGAGGTCAGCCTTTCAACAGCACGAGCAGACCTTGACAGAGCTATCAGCGAGGCTCTCGACATCACTCAGATAGCACAGCGTATGCAAGAGCGGGGACGAGGATGTAGCAGCGGCATACAGCGCGATTGATACGTTAAAAAACGTATGGGTTAAATGTATAGTTGTGTTTGTTATGCTGGTAGTATATCAGGGTTATATATGCCGAGAACTGGCGAATAAAAAATCGGCCGGATTGAAGAGGCTTGGTATAGGGATGTACCGGAATGGTTTGGATACTGTACATGCTCTTTAATGGTTTCCTGTTCGTTCTGCTGATCCTGAAGATCAAAATAATAATAAACGATTATTGTGCAAAGCCTCCGAATACAGAATAGCGGACTTTTGCTTTGTATCATGCCGCAGTGATGTTCCTTTATAGTTTGATACCGTATAGTTTGATACCGGTTTGTTATTGTTATATTCCGATTCTTGTGCTATAGTACAAGAATGACGGTAGCCCAGTTTGAGGCGTGGTATTCATCGCGTTTCCATAGAACCAGCTCGGCGTTAATCGCGCTGGCTTTTATCATTGCGGACTTTTTCGGCGTTATGCTTTCCTTTGGCGCCGGTTTCTTTATGGTTAATTTCTATGACATGACGCTTATCAATTTCAGCTCTTTTGTTATGTATTGGCCCTATTTGCCGGTCTTTGTCTTGTTGTTTTGGCTGTACGGACTCTATCCGGGTATTTCGCTCGCGCCGGCTGAAGAGCTGCGTTTTTTTGTACTGGGGTCTATTATCGCGCACGGCGGCGTCATCTTCTCCCGTTTTATTGAAGACGGGGAATTCGATACGATCTCAATCGCGTTTATCATAAGTTTTATATGTTCGTGTTTTATACTTTTATTCTGCCGTTCCTGTATGCGTATTATCCTGGGTAAGACAAAATTAGGGGGTGTTCCCGCAGTAATATACGGAAACGGTTCTATGGCGCATCTTCTTATCGATCATTTATTAAAAGAAAGCTATGCGGGGTATGTACCGGTTCTTATTCTGGATAATGATACGGCTGGCAGCGGCATGTACAAAAACATTCCGGTGATCCATGATACCTCTATCGGGCAGACTATTGTGGAAAAATTCAATATCAAGATGGCTATTTTTGCTATGCCTATAATAAATAAAGAAGAACTTACCCACTTGTTCAACAACTCGCTTTCGGCGTTTAGGTATACGGTCATTGTGCCGGACTTTTTCAATATTGCTACTATTGGGATGAGAGTACGCGATTTTAACGGTATTCTGGGTTTTGGTACCAGTCATAAACTAAAGATGTTTTGGAATTTAGGCGTAAAAAGAGCGATAGATATGGTATTGACGATTATAGGGGGAAGTATTATACTACCGTTTCTGCTTATCATTGCGCTGCTGATTAAGATTACGTCCCCGGGTCCCGTGTTATACGGACATGTACGGGTTGGTCAGCATGGTAAGCCTTTTACGGCATGGAAATTCCGGTCTATGGCGGTAGATTCCAAAGAGCAATTACGAAAGCTGCTTGATTCCGATCCCGCGCACCGGGAGGAATGGGAAAGGAATCATAAGTTAAAAGATGATCCGAGGGTAACAAAAATCGGGAAACTGCTGAGAAAATTCAGCATTGACGAATTTCCCCAACTGATCAATGTGCTGAAAGGGGAAATGAGCCTTGTGGGACCGCGCCCTGTGGTTGAGGCGGAAGCGGCAAAATACGGAGAGAATTTTGCGCGTATCTTCTCGGTAAAACCGGGGATGACCGGTTTGTGGCAGGTTTCAGGACGCTCGGATACGGACTATGCGGAACGGGTTTTTTATGATACGTATTATATGCAAAGCTGGTCTATTTGGCTGGATGTGTGGATTCTATATAAAACCATTGGAGTTGTCCTTCGAGGTAAAGGAGCATATTGATGCATTTTTCTATAAAGAACAAGGGAGCAGGCGTTTTTTACGTCTGGATACTCATAGCAGTACCGGTTTTTAGTCAGACCCGCTCATTGAACGATATTTTTCCGGAATTGGACGCCGAAAAAACACAGTCCGCTTTATCGGCTGACGGTTCTGTCGCCGCGGGAAAAGGGCTTGCGCTACAGCGTATTGTTCCGGCAGGATCCGGGCTTGCTGTTCAACATGCGATTCTAAAGAACGCCTACATAACAGAGAGTATTGCGTTTATTCCATTTGAGAAAGTAACCATCCTGAATGTTTACAATGCCCTTCAGAATATCCGCAGTTTAAAGGGCATCCCCTATCATTCGGCGACGAAAGGCGCTGATGTTCCACTCTTTGAAGACGCGACCCGCATTAAAAGCAACAAGGATACGTCCGCGATTCCCGATCCGCCGCAAGCGGTTGCCGCGCCCGCTACGGAAACGTGGTACGTCCGGCTGAAAGACGCCAATTTTGGCAACTCCTATTACCGCGTTGATATCGCGGCTAACGATAAGGCAATTATATGTACGCTCACGAATTTCAAGGCTCTATCTTTTTTATTTGTATCGGTTATCGGGAAAGAAAAGTTTATTGCCCAGCTCTACTTTGAGCCGATTGACGGCGGGATCGTTATTTACAGTATCGCAAGCGCGGATGTAAGTGATTTCTTTGCTTCAAAAATCCACGTGCCTTCGGCGGTACAAAAACGGCTTGAGGTAATTAAGCAATGGGTAATTAACGGAATGAGATAAGAGGAATGTATGCTGAACATAACCTTTCCGAATAATAAGACGGTTTCCTGTGAATTCGGCGCGAAGATCGAGACCCTCGCCGGATATTTCGAGGAACAAGAAGCCGGATCGAAGCTCGCGGCGGTACGGATGAACAATGAAATACTTCCGCTTTCCGCTCCGCTTGAGGTAAACGCCTACCTTGAACCGGTACCGCTTGCTAGTGCGGAAGGAACGGTCATTTACCGGCGTTCTTTGGCGTTTCTGCTCGCGTTAGCCGCCCGCACTCTCTTTTCCGGTGAACGGCTTTCCATAGGACATTCGCTTGGCAGGAGCTACTACTACACCTTTGCCGATGGAAAGATTCCTGCCGCACAGGAAATTGAGGATTTAAAAAAGGGTATGAATGTTTTGGTGAAAGAAAACCTCCCCATTGAGTTTCATTATTGCGCTTATACCGAAGCGGTTGAGCTTTTTACCAACAATAAGCAACACGAGACGAGTCTGCTTTTAGAAGAATGGAGCAGATCAAAAGTACCGGTGAATGAATGTAACGGGTGGACAGACCTCTACATCGGACCCCTTGTGCCGAAAACCGGTCTTCTCACCGCTTTTGATCTCATGCAATACCAAGACGGCTTCCTGCTCCGGTTTCCGGGAACCGGCAGAGGCAGTGAAATCGGCGCGTTTGAAGATAACCCCATGATATTTTCCGTGTACCATGAATATAAGGAGTGGGGGCGGCGGGTGGGCGTCAATGCGGTCGGACGCCTTAACAAACTGGTTACGGCTCGTAGTGCCATCAAGGACTATATCGGCATTGCGGAGGCGTTTCAGGCAAAAAAACTCGCTGAAATAGCGGATACGATCTACGCTCATCGGGATTCGGTCAAGGCGGTTTTTATAGCCGGACCTTCGAGCTCCGGCAAAACCACAACGGCAAAGCGTCTTTCCATTCAGTTGAAAGTGCTGGGAATTGACCCCATTGCCATAAGCCTTGACGACTACTATGTCAATACCGATACAACACCCCGCGATGAGAAAGGGCAGCCCGATTTCGAATGTCTTGAGGCGCTTGATGTGCCGTACTTAAATGAACAGCTCCTCGCCCTTTTCAAGGGGGAAGAAATAACGCTGCCCGTATACGATTTTAAGACGGGCAGGCGCAGGGAAACAGGGGGCAGAACTATCAGAATGAGGGAAAAATCCATGCTGCTCGTTGAAGGCATACACGGCTTGAACGATGCGCTTACCCCGCTTGTTGATAAAAACGCCAAATTCAAACTCTACGTTTCCGCGCTTACCCAGATTAACCTTGATGGACATAACCGTGTTCCCACGAGCGATAACCGGCTTATCAGGCGCATGGTGCGCGATTACCAGTTCAGAGGCACCGGCGCGGCGAAGACGATCCGCATGTGGAACAATGTACAGCGGGGAGAGAAAAAACACATCTTTCCATTCCAGAATTCTGCGGACGCGGCGTTTAATTCCGCGCTTGATTACGAGCTTGCGGTGCTCAAGGTCTATGCGGATCCGCTGTTGCGTTCCGTAAAGCCCAGTGACCGCGGTTATGCGGAGGCGGTACGGCTTCTTGCGTTTCTGGAAAACTTCGCCCCGATTCCGCCCCAGTATGTGCCGGGGCAGAGCATCTTGCGCGAATTTATCGGGGAAAGCGAGTTTAAGTATTGATCGCCTTCCGGCAAGGTACGACATAAGGATTACACGGGTCACGCTGGTATAAAAAGTAAAAGAGGGGAGCGCATTGAAGTAACAGGTGGATGCATGTACCCAATGCTCCACTTCTCGTTACGCTGCTTCCCCTGTCTCCAACCCGCTCCTTCCACCCTTTTCTCCGCGCTCTTTGTCACCATATTATTGAACAGCCAGCCAGCCGGATGCGCAAGGGGGGATAGAAAAGTAATGATCGCCCTCTTGACAAATATGTAAAATCCTGCTATCGTATATTCGCATGGTGGATGTAGCTCAGTGGTAGAGTCCCAGATTGTGGATCTGGTCGTCGCCGGTTCGAACCCGGTCATCCACCCTCTTTTTCAATCTTTTTCAAAAGTATACGCCGGTTGCAGTGTCTCATCCATATCAACGTTTTCTATCATCATATTTCCCAATACCCGATTTGCTAATGCCGTAAAGTAACGGACGCTTACGTCTTTGCCTTGCAAAGCGCGGAGATGTTTTTCCGCGCTTTTATCGGTATATGTAGGGAGAGGATATACTTTGAAATTGGTATAGTCCGTTTCATAATGGGTAACGAGCGGCAGTACGCCAGTGCTTTCAATGGTAATCATGCCTTCATGTTTTTTTATCCGAAGCATCAGCATACCGCCGAGCAGGGTGGGGCTGTCCGCTTGGGCGGAAAGAAAATTGCCGAGCGAGTACGCGCAGAGCGTCGTATTGCCTTCTTTCCCCGTAAGGAATACGGCGGGTTCGAGTACATGGGGATGATGTCCTATGATAATATCCGCTTTATGATCCGCAAGCAGTTGGGCGAGACGCTCCTGTTCCTTAGTCGGCTGAAACCGGTATTCTTCGCCCCAGTGCATGGAAACAACGAGGAGATCGCAGTTCGGACGTAGCGCGTCAATGTCTTTTATAATACGCCGGGTATCGATCAAAGAAACGAGATACGGTTTGGATTTCGGAACGGGAAGTCCATTGGTTCCGTACGTGTAGGAGAGAAACCCCACCGTTATATTGTTTTTTTCGATAATTACCGGCTGATTTGACGTTTCTTCTGATCGGTTAATGCCTAAACGGATGATCTCCGGATGAGTATCCCAGAAATCCATAGTGGCAAAGACGGCTTTCTCGCCCTTATCCATGATATGATTCGTGGCGTGGTTCACCACATTGAAACCCGTTGCGATGAGCGCTTCGCCGACATTCTGAGGCGTGTTGAATTGAGGATAGCCCGAATAGCCAAAATCCTTTCCAGCAAGGACGGTCTCCTGATTCACAAATGCAATGTCGGCATTTTCGATAAGAGGCGCAATTTCGGAATAGAACCCCACCGGATTAACAGGATTCTTTTTTGTGATGAGCGTAATCATGGGATCGTGGTACAAATTATCGCCAACCGCTACAATGGAAAGATAATCCGGTTCCGGCGGCGGTTGAATTGCCGGTTTGGGAGGCTCGGCAACCACGGAAATATCCGCGGATTCTACAGGTATTTCAGTAGGCGTCTCCGCAGATGTTTCAGTAGGCGCTTCAGTAAGTGTCTCCTCAAGCGTCTCGCTAGGCATCTCTGCGGGTGTTTCGGTAGGCGTTTCAACAGGTGTCTCATCGGATGTTTCGATAGGCGTCTCATCAGGTGTTTTAATAACAAGATAGTCTTCGATTGATTTTTCTTCTGGTAGCGTGGGTTTTTTGCCGGCTGGTTCTTGGGTAGCGCACGAGGCCGCCCATATAACCATACATAGCAATAAAGCATAACGAATAAAAAAAGAAAAATGGATTTCCATCTTCATCTTATTAACGCCGCTTTGAAACGTTCCGCATAATGCACCCATATATCCTTCCTCCTACATGAACCGCGCTTCAAGCAGGTTCAGAAAGCCCGGATAGGTAACGTCCGCGGCTTCGGCTCCGCGTATTTCAAGATCGTCTACGGTTCCTAATCCCGCAGCCGCGAACGCCATCACTATCCGGTGATCTCCATGCCCGTCAACCGCGCCGCCAGACGGTGCGCCGCCACGAATGATAAGACCATCCGGCTTTTCCGCACATTGAACACCGAGTGTGCTGAGTTCTTGAGCCATGACTGTGATACGGTCGGTTTCCTTGATGCGCGCGTGCGCGACATTGGTGAGGTGGGTTTCGCCTTCAGCAAACGCCGCAAGTACCGCCATGACGGGCAATAAATCGGGTACCGCATTGAGATCGAAGCTACCGGCGCACAGTCTTTCTCCCCTTCCTTTGCCGGAAATCGTAACTTCCCAGCCGCCGGATGAAGATGCGCTCCATGCAACTGAAGCGCCCATCTGGGTAATCATATCGAAAAACGCTTTGTCTCCCTGTGTGTCGTGCGGATCGAGTCCTATAAGCGTAACCGAACCTCCGCTGATGAGTGCCGTAGCAGCCGGAAACGCCGCCGATGAGAAATCCGCCGGAACGATTCCGTTCATTGGCTTATAAACTGCGCCGCCCGGTACGCGGAAATGAGAAAAGTCCGCATTTTTTTCATAAGGTACGCCATGAGTATCAAGGTAAGAGAGCGTCATATCAATATAGGGTTTTTCATTGAGAAGCGGCACATCAATATCAGTAACGCAGCCTGCGGACGCAAGGGGCGCGGCTAACAGCAGAGCGGAAAGGTACTGGCTTGTGGGACACTCAATGCTGCATGTTCCGCCCTTCCATGGTCCCCGCACGGTTATAGGCGCACATCCATTTTTCGCCGATAAAACGGTTACTCCAAGCGCGGTCAAGGCGGAAAGAAGATTCGCCGCGCTTCGCCGTCTTATCTGCTCATCACCGGTAAAAGTACAGGGCGTACTGCCGAGCGCGGCTATGGCAAGCGCCAGAAACAGAGTGGTACCGGAGTTGCCTACATCAAAAACACGCTCATGTGCTGCATATCCGAATGAAAAACTGTTCCCGGAACGGGTGATTCCTCGTACACTCCAGTGTTCCGGCACTCCGGTTTCATCTATTTTTTCCAGAATATCCACGCCAAGCGCCCTACATACGGCGAGGCAGGAACGGGCATCCAGAGAATCCAGCGGACGCTCAATGCGTGAAACGCCGTCTGTAAGAGAGGCGATCAGCAGCCGCCGTATAGTATGAGACTTTGATGCCGGCACACGAACAGTACCGGAAAATGTATGCGGAGTGATGATAGCGCGCATATTTATAGATCATACCATGAAAACGAAAAAAAAGAAAGCTGGCATCCGATCAGTAACAATGCACTGCTTGCACTTTAAGAAAAGGTAAGAAGGGGAATACCCTTGAGGGAAAGGGCGGAGACAGCATCCACACTACAGCTTCACTCTTTTATTTGGGTTTAATGAAGTGTAACCTTTCTTTGAGACACGGCATGTGGCTAACCGATTGGACATCATCATACATTGAGGTTGCGTCAAGAATAACTACAACATATTCTCCGCCATGATATAAGTCTTTCTTACAGAAAGTATGGCTTATCTATCATTTTTTCCCTAACCCGATATAATACGTCTCAAACGATTCTTTTCTACACGCTTCGGGTTTAAAACTCTTGCCCTGCAAAAAAAGACCGCGAATCCGTTTAAGCAGGGATGCGGTGTCTCCGCCTTGAAACACTTTTACCACAAAAGAACCGCCGGGGGCAAGCGCGGTTTCCGCATATTCAAGCGCGGTTTCCGCCAGAGCAAGGGAACGAAGGGTATCAATGGAACTGTTACCCGTTGTTGACTGAGCAGCATCGCACAGTACGGCGTTGAACGGACCAGACGTCAAGACCGCTTCCCGTATGTCCGTTGCGGTCATATCGCCTTGTATAAAGCGGAACCGTGCCCCGTCAAACAACCCTTTGTCATATTGACGGGAAAGCGGGGAAAGATCGACCGCCGTAAGCGAGCCTGACGCGCCCATACGCCGCAAGATGTAGAGGCTCCAACTGCCGGGCGCCGCTCCCAAATCAAGCGCCTTGCCGCAAAAATGGTTGAACATGCCAAATTTCTCGTCTATTTCCTTGAGTTTATACACCGAACGGGCAGGATAGCCCTCTTTGTGCGCTTTTAATGACCAGAAATCCGGTTTTGAATACTGTACCATATTAGAATCGAGCCTTTCGGACGTATATACCGGCGGGGCATGAAGTTTCTCTCCATGCCTCCGCACGCTATGCTTCTATTGTCCGCACCCGTATAACCCCTTCGATAGTCCTGATCTGTTCAAGCGCACTGTCCGGTATCTTCTGTTCCGTATCAATGATGTTATACGCCACATCGTTGCGGTGATGATTCACCAAGTCCGCGATATTGATAGCGGCGTTTGCGAGAGTTGTGGTAATCTGCCCCACCATGTTCGGCACATTGCGGTTTACCACAAGGAGACGATACGGTGAATGAAAGTGCTTTTCGAGATGGCATGTTGGAAAATTCACCGAGTTTTTGATGTCGCCTGATTCGAGAAACGCCATAAGCTGCTGCACAGCCATGACGGCGCAGTTGTCTTCGGCTTCGGGAGTCGATGCGCCGAGATGGGGGATGCAGATGGCTTTTGGATTGGCAAGAAGTTCGGCAGAGGAGAAATCCGTAACGTAGGCGGCGAGTTTTCCTCCATTCAGGGCGGCGATAACGTCCGCTTCGTTTACAAGCCCGCCGCGGGCGAGGTTGACAAGGCGGCAGCCCTTCTTCATAACACGGAATTTGTCAGCGTCCAGCATCCCTTTGGTTGAGTCTGAGTAGGGAATATGAATAGTAAGATAATCGGATTTTGCGAGCAATCCTTCCAGTGTTTCCGCTCGCTGTACGAGGTGGGAGAGATTCCACGCGGCTTCTACGGAAATGAACGGATCGTAGCCGATGACGTTCATGCCGAGGTGGATCGCATCGTTGGCTACCATAACGCCGATAGCGCCCAGTCCGATAACGCCCAAGGTTTTGCCTTTGAGTTCCGGTCCTTCAAATTTGGATTTGTTTTTTTCAACAATATCCGGCACTTCATCGCCCTTGTTGGCAAGGGATGCGGTCCAGTTGACGCCGCCGATGATGTTTCGCGAACAGAGAAGCAGGCTGGCTATCGCCAGTTCCTTGACCGCGTTGGCGTTTCCGCCGGGCGTGTTGAATACCACGATACCGTTCTTGCTGCACTCATCAATGGGAATGTTGTTATAGCCCGCGCCAGCCCGCGCAATGGCTTTGACGGTATCCGGCATCTCGACCGAATGGAGGTCTGCGCTCCGAACCAAAACCGCGTCCGGTTTTGGCAGATCGCCTGCGACCTCGTAGGTATCAACGGGAAAGAGTTTTAATCCTTCCGGTGAAATTTTATTGTAAGTTCGTATACGGTACATTGCGCCTCCTTATAGACGTTTCTCGAATTGTTCCATAAATCTAATCAACGCCTGTACGCCTTCAATGGGCATGGCGTTGTACATGCTGGCTCTCATGCCGCCTACGAGCCTGTGTCCGGCAAGGTTCACCAGCCCTTCTGCGGCGGCTTCTTTGACAAAACGGCTTTCAAGCTCGGTCTTCCTGTCAACAAACGCATCGCGATACACAAAGGGAATATTCATCAGACTACGATCCGCCTTTGCCACCGGCGATAGAAACGCTTTTGAGCTTTCAAGATACGCATAGAACAGTCCGGCTTTTTCGCGGTTTATCTGTGCAATCGCTTCGATCCCGCCAAGATTTTTAAGCCACTCAAGGACGAGTCCCACCATGTAGATGGCATAACACGGCGGCGTGTTGTACAAAGAACCTTCCTGTGCATGGGTATCGTAGCGCAGCATGACGGGCGTCCACGAGGGCGCTTTGCCTATGAGGTCTTCGCGGATAATAACGACCGTTACGCCCGCCGGTCCAAGGTTCTTTTGAGCGCCCGCATAGATGACGCCGAATTTAGACACATCAAGGGGTCCGGACAGTATGCAGCTTGAAGCGTCGGTAACAAGGGGAATAGCGCCAGTTTCCGGTACCGAGTTCCATGCCGTGCCTACAATCGTGTTGTTGAGAGTGATGTGATAGTAGGCGTCATCCGCGTTAGGCGCGGGCGCGGCGGGAATGTAGGAGTAGGCTTTGTCTTTGGAAGAAGAGCGCACGGAAACATCCGCATACTTACCAGCTTCTTTGAAAGCCTTGTCCGACCAGATGCCGGTGTCGATGTAGGCAGCCTTTCTTTTTCGCGATTTTTGCTCCCCGCTGCATTCCTGTTCAACGCCTGCAAGATTGAGCGGTACCATGGCGAACTGCAATGATGCGCCTCCCTGCAAAAACAGCACTTTGTAGTTCGCCGGAATACTCATAAGCTCACGGAGCAGGGCTTCGGTCTTTTCGATAATTGGTTTATAATCCTTTGACCGGTGGCTCATCTCCATAACCGATTGCCCGCTTCCGTTAGCATCGCACATTTCCGCAGACGCTTTCTCAAGCACCGGAAGAGGGAGAGCCGAAGGTCCCGGTGAAAAATTAAATACTCGTTTCATAGTAAACATGTCTCCTTGTGAAATATTTCACAATATAATTAAAAAAATGTCAAGGGACATACATGTCAAGAAACATATCCATTAGGGACGCTCGGTTTTAAGGAACATGAAGGACGATCAGGCAAAAAACACGGCAAGAAAAAATAAACGACGAGGAGAGGGCGAGGGGTTTTTCCCGCCCATGCGACGATTTCAAGAAAGATTGACAATCTAGCGCATCAGATTAGACGGTCATAGGCAACAGGCGTAGAAAAACGGTCAACAGCCGTTTTTTGAATATCTATAGCATTTACGTTGCAATGCCCAATTCCTGAACCTTTTTCGCCCCCATTTCCCGCATAAGGTACTTCTGCACCTTACCGCTTGCGGTAAGCGGGAACGAATCCACAAAGAACACGTATTTTGGTATCTTAAAACGGCTGATCTTGCCGCGGCAGAAATCTCTGACGTCCTCTTCCGCCATGGTAAAACCGTTATGCAATACGATGAATGCGCCGACTTCCTCGCCGTATTTCTTGCTGGCAATACCCACAACCTGCACATCTTTGACGCCGGGCATGGTATAGAGAAAATCTTCGATTTCCTTGGGATAAATATTTTCGCCGCCCCGGATGATCATATCTTTAATACGTCCCGTAACGCGGAAATAGCCCCGCTCGTCTTTCACGCCGAGATCGCCGGAATGAAGCCAGCCGTTTTTATCAATACACGCCGCGGTCGCTTCCGGCATCTTGTAGTACCCTTTCATGGTGCTGTAGCCGCGGCTGCAAAACTCGCCCTGCGCCCCAACGGGACACTCCTTGCCTGTTTCCGGATCGCGTATGGTAACTTCCACATCCTCCAAAGCCCGCCCCACGGTTTCCACCCGCGCTTCTATCGGGTCGTCGGTTTTGGTCATGGTGGTAACGGGTGAAGCTTCGGTAAGCCCATAGGGAATGGTAATTTCCGGCATGTGCATCTCGTGTATCACGCGGCGCATCAGCTCTATAGGACAATACGAACCGGACATGATACCCGTCCGCAGGCTTGATGTATCAAACATAGCGAACATCGGATGGTTCATTTCCGCTATGTACATGGTCGGTACTCCATACACCGCCGTACATTTTTCCTTCTGAATAGTCGCAAGTACGAGCAGCGGATCGAAATTTTCAACCGGCGCGGCGGTCGCGCCATGCGTAAGAATCGCCATCATACCCAGCACAAGCCCAAAGCAATGAAAAAACGGCACCGGCAGACAGACAATATCCCGCTCCGTCAATTTCTGACATTCGCCAATACTGAAACCGTTGTTGAGAATGTTCCGGTGCGTCAACATGACGCCTTTCGGGAACCCTGTCGTACCGGACGTGTACTGCATATTCACCACATCGTTCGTACCGCACGAAGCCTCAATAGCGCGGAGTTCCGCCATATCCGTATGCCGCCCCAGCAGCAGTAACTCGGAGAAGCTGTACATGCCGCGATGTTTCTGTTGCCCAATGTAGACCAGCCGCCGTAAATAGGGGAATTGTTCCGCGTGCAGGTATTCCCGCGGCGCGGTCTTTATCTCAGGCGCAAGCTCATTCACCATCGCTACGTAATCGCTGTCTCGATACCCATCGGAAAGACAGAGACACGCAAGGTCGGACTGCCGCATCAAATACTCAAGTTCATGCGTTTTGTATGCGGTGTTTACCGTAACCAGCACCATACCCAGCCGCGCGGACGCAAACAGAACCGTGAGCCAATCCGGTACGTTCGGCGCCCAGATGCCGATATGATCGCCTTTCTCAAGCCCAATGGCGAGAAAGCCGCGGGCAAGATCGTCAACCCGTTTGTCAAATTCCGCATACGTCCACCGCAAATCACGGTCCGCGTATACGATAAACTCATGATCCGGCTGTATACGGGCGTTTTCCCGCAGTACGGCGCTTAGCGTTGTTTCAAATCGTATCGCCATCCTCTCATCCCCTTACGCCGGCGTGTAAATCACGGCAAGAATCCGTACCGGCCGCGTATCCGCGGAAAGAAGCCGGTGCGGCACTATCGAGTCATAAAAGACGGAATCGCCCGCGTCCAGTATATGCCTATCCGCGCCGTATTCGAGCGAAAGGCTGCCGTTCAGGACATAGACGAATTCTTCGCCCTCATGGGTCGATTCCGTCTGTTCCGCGTCAACCGCAATATCCACAATGAACGGCTCCATGTGTCTCCCGCCCTTATCCGCGGCAAGCGCATGAAACGTAAGCCCGTGATGTCCCTCGCTTTCCTTGTCCGGTAAACCGGTAATGAAACGGGGCGTCGTATCCGCGCCGCCCGCGCGGGTAATCACGGGACCAAGCTTTTCATGATCATCAAGAAGCGTCCCCAGTCTGACGCCAAGGGCGCGCGCAATTTTGAGAAGCGGGGCAAGGTCGGGAATATGACCATTTTCGGTAATACGTTCAATAAGCGCAAGACGTAATCCGCTACGTTCAGCCAGCGTCTCTTTGCTGACGGAATACGTTTTACACAATTCAATAATTCGTTCTCCAGGTGTTGGCATGATATTCTCCTCGTATCACGCAAGCATATCAAAACGGCGCTGAAAATGCAAGGTCGGAATCTCACCACACGCCGCTACGCACTTCTTGTCCGTATATGAAATCACAGAGACACTGTTAGTACATGAGGATTTCTAAACTACCGGTTCTCTTTGATTTTTCCAAATAGCCGTTCAATAAAGGATCGGTATACTGATGACCCGTGTGAATACTCGCCGGATAATTTTGAAGCCGCCTCTAGGCGCGCCTACAGGCGTCAGGTTTGAAGACGTTCAAGGAGTTTTTTCAAATCCTCCCAGGCGGGACGTTTCAGGTTTGGCTCGCGCAGCAGTGCGCTGGGATGATAGGTGGCGATAAGGGGAATGGGCTCGCCTCTGTCAGCGGCATCGGCAGTATCCGCTCTGTAGTCAAAGAACCGTCCGCGGATATGCCCGATGCCTTCGCTTGTATGGAGCATGGTTTGCGCCGCGACTCTTCCCATGCAGAGAATGAACGCGGGCTGTAAGAGCCGTATCTGGCGGGCGAGGAACGGGGCGCATGCGGCGGTTTCCGCGGGCAAAGGCGTACGGTTCCCCGGCGGACGGCATTTTACGGTATTGGTAATGAAGCAGTTTGTTGATCGGGAAAGCGCAATGCTGGCAAGCATACGATCGAGGAGCTGTCCGGCGGGACCAATAAAAGGTCTGCCCTTTTCATCTTCTTCGGAGCCGGGCGCTTCGCCTATGACCAGCACACGCGGATGCGCTGCGCCTTCTCCCGGAGCTGCGAGGATACGCATAGCGCATAAGCCGCATGCTGTGCATGAGCGAACCGCAGCGGCTATTGCTTCCAGTGTATCGCCGTTAGCAGTACTAGCAGTATCAATAGTATCATTAGTACTGCCAATGGCGGCGCCTTCAATGTCAGCGCCGTCCGCAAAGACAGGCGCGTCTCTGTCCCGCCAATGCCCATCGCGCAGGAAATCGCCGGCTGTATCAAGCAGTACAGCCAGCCGGAGTTTATCTTCCGCGTTCATTACAACGCCGCGCTACTGATCCGTGAGCGGTCGCTCTTCGAGCGATTGCTCTTCTTCCAGCGTTTGCGGGTTGAGGAACAACACATCGCCGTTTGCGCGCTGGGTGAGCAGTCTGTTCTGGTAGAACATGATTGATGCGAAGGGATGAACCGCAAGGGGAGAAACCGCTTGACTCTGGAGATCGGCGTCAAAACGCGCTATATAGAAGACGTCAGGCTCGGATTCGACAATGGCGTACAGATCGCTTTCGCGTATCCACAGGAGGCTATTAACGCTTATAGCATCGGTTCCCTCTTCCAATGTTTCAAGCGTCTCAAGCGCTATCTTCACCAATAAATACGACGTCGCGCCGTTTTGCGTGGCAAGGGCGATAATGGCGTCGTTGACTATGGTTACTGTTCTCATGTTTAGCAAATTATCGCCTGAATCTTTTATCAGCTTGCCTGTATTGACGTCGATCTGCACGATTTTACCCAAAGGAGACGATGCGGTATCAAGCGTGATACCAAGCGCAATGACCGGCGCCGGCTGTTCCTCGTCGTCTACTGATTCGGGCTGTTCCCCGTTACGTAGCAATTCCTGTTGATCCTGCGCTATCTCCTGCCGTTCCTGCTGGGCTTCCGCTATCTTTTGCTCGGCAAGCGTCTCATTCTGCTGAGCTTCCTCTCTCTGCTGGGCTACGGCTTGTTCCCGCTGCGTCAATTCTTGTTCCTGTTGCGCTCTATCCTGCTGTTCCTGCTCCGGCGGCGTTTGACTTTGAGATGTCTGGACGGCAGCCTGCACGTTCTCCTCCTCAAGTTGTCGCCGTTCTTCGGCAATGGCGGCTTCTTCCTGCGCGGCAGCCTGCTGTTGAGTCTGCGCCTTCTGTTCGGCTTCCTCAGCTTCCCGTTCCTTTAAGTCAACCATATCTTGACGGGTCTCTATGCCCATATCCGATTCTTTCCGTTGCTCCTCTACCACTTCAGGCGCGGTAAGCGGCGTAGTATTGACCGCGCTCAAAGAACCCGGCTGGGCGTTTCCGAGCGGAATAACGATACGGGTCTGTCCCGCCCACTCGTCAAACCGAACCGAAAGACCGGCCGTTTCGCCGGTAAGATGAGAGGTTACAAGTCCGCTATAGTGATCGACAAAATACTGTAGATTTTTGTGGAACACCGCATTATAGATGGTGATATAACGCGCGAGGAGCGCGGCGTCTTCCGGAGAATAGAGATATGCTGTTTCCAGATACCCTTGAATGATGAGCCGTAAATTTCTAATATGATCGACCCCAACATTGGGACCAAGCCCAAAAATATCCGCATCGAATTTTCCGGTCTGCTCCGGCGATATGCAGTGAATAACAAAATACCGTCCGGTTTGTCCCCCATTCATCGCGCCGTTATGGATGCTTCTGCCCAAACTGCCGCCGATTTCCCAAATGGCGGCGCGACTGTCGATTTTAGCGGGCAGAGCGGTATTACTGATAAACTCCACCGGTTCTTGATACTCTAATAGTTCCCGCTCATTAACAGCCTCTTGAGCAAACATACCTATTGACACGCGGAAAATAAGCGAAGAAATCAGAAGAAAACGGATCATTCGCATATACACTCCTTTTTAGAAACGATTGGCTTATCCATGAGCCGTGATCCTTGGATAAGCCGCACTGATAAAGATAGGTAATCATACTATTAAAAATAACGATTGACAAGAACTATAGCTATACGTATGCCGTCTATACCCGCTTATGTCAGCGTTGACATGGATCTAAACCGCTCAATGATAGGCGGCAGAGTATCTATGATGTAATCAATCGCTTCCCGCGTAATGCCCCACCCAAGGCTGAAACGGATTGAACCGTGCGCCAATTCCGCTCCGGCTCCTATAGCCATGATTACATGAGACGGATCAAGCGTGCCGGAGGCGCATGCGGAGCCGGTTGACGCCTCAATGCCGGCTAAATCCAAACCAAGAAGGATCGATTCGCCTTCCGCCCCGGGAAAGGATACGTTAAGCGTATTCGGAATCACATCTGTCGGATGCCCGTTTATCTTGATATTCGGTATTCGGCTGACAAGCCCTTCGCGAAGCCGTTCCCGTAACGGGAAAAGGGTTTCCCCATACTCCGCAATACGTTGTTTTGCGATTTCCGCTGCTTTTCCAAAGCCAAAGATGCCCATGTTGTTGTACGTACCGGCGCGAAGCCCATCCTCTTGATGTCCTCCGTGAATCAGAGGGAAAGACGGCGCCGCGCATCTGCCGCCCCGATCCCGTATGTAGAGCGCACCGATGCCTTTCGGACCATAAATCTTGTGCGCCGATATGGTGAGATAATCAACGCCCCAATCCTTCACATTCACCGGTATTTTCCCCACAGCCTGAACCGCGTCCGTATGCATAAAAGCGCCCGCCGCCTTTGTCAAAGCAGTAATGGTCCGTATGTCCTGTATGGTGCCGATTTCGTTATTTGCGGTCATCACGGAAACGAGCAAGGTCTTGTCATTCAACGCCGCTTTCAACGCATCTATGCGTATCTTGCCATACGTGTCTACAGGCAGGAACGTTACCGTAAAGCCCAGTTCTTGCTGAAATTTTGCGGAATTGAGTACGCAGGGGTGTTCAATAGCCGTAGTGATGATCTCGTTCCGCATCGAGCCTTCCGCCGCGCCCCGCTCCGCAAGATAGCGCATAGTTTGGAACACCGTATTGTTTGACTCGGAGCCGCCCGATGTAAAGACGATCTCGCGCGCTTCCGCTCCTATCAACGCTGCTACATTAAAACGGGCTTCCTCAAGGCGGGCGCGAGCCAAACGTCCTGATGCATGCATACTGGAAGCATTACCGTAAATAGCAAAATCATCTATCATTGCGTTCTTCACGGCTTCATTAAGCGGGGTAGTCGCATTGTAATCAATATAAACCTTCATAGTTCCTCCACATGGTATTAGTCTGATTTTTTATCATATAGTATTATATGTATTATACTATTTTTTTATATGTTTTGCTAGTAGATATATTACTTTTTTAGTAGGTTTTATGAAACATGCGGTTCGCAACACTATGTATGAGGCTCACGCGGCGATTTTCTCACAACAACACAAGACTTTTACAACAAGATGCGGTACACTATAGGCACGATGAACATGAACCTACAAATTGTTGCTCTGTATGTCTCCACCTATATACGACCCCTGTATAAAGAAGAAGGTACGCTATGAGCGCAGACATACGCCGTATTGCCTGTACCCTGCCCTTGTCAAGAGCGCAGGCGTCCGCGCTCCATGCGGGAGATGCGGCGGCGCTTTCCGGCGTTCTATACACAGCGCGGGATGCGGCGCATAAACGCTTTATGGCGCTGCTGGACAGAAGAGAAGCCCTCCCGTTCCCCCTTGAAGGCGCCTGTATCTACTATACGGGTCCAACGCCGGCGAAAGACGGGCTGATTATCGGTTCCGCCGGACCCACTACCAGCTACCGAATGGACGCCTATACTCCCCGCCTGCTTGAGTTGGGACTCCGCTGCATGATCGGCAAGGGCAACCGCTCGCAAGACGTACAAGCCGCCATGCAACACGCGGGCGCCGTGTATTTCGCGGCTCTTGGCGGCGCGGGCGCGTTGCTTGCATCCCATGTCCTATCTTCGGAAGTAATAGCCTTTCCCGACCTTGGCGCCGAAGCGGTCAGGCGTCTTACGGTACGCGATTTTCCTGTGATTACGGCAATAGACGCCGCGGGCGGCAATCTGTACGCGCTGGGACCGGAACGGTATAGGGCGTCGCTTTGATGAGATGGCATCATCGCCGTATGAGTATTGTTATCGCGCGTCTCCTTGCTTGTGTTATTTGTATGTGGATGTATCGGAATATTGCGCGTGGAACTATCAGCGTTTCGCGTAGAAATACTTCTGTTCAGAAGTGTAGCCGTGAACTCGCGGGCTTTAGCC
>JAISMJ010000055.1 GCA_031276815.1 Treponema sp. | reverse complement strand
CCGGGGAAGCCGGCCTCCTCCCCGCCGATGCGGAGCCGGTAACAGTGGAGGAGGAGCCGCTTCAGGCCCCTGGCCTTACGGAGGGCCTTGTTCAGGGCAAAGTCCCCGTACTTGTCGTCCCCCAGCACCGGACGCCCGATGCCGGCCAGGTGGCGGCGGATCTGGTGGGTCCGGCCGGTCCCCAACTCCAGTTCCAGGAGGGAAAATTCTCCCTCCGCCGAAGCCCCCGCCAGCCGGTAGCGGGTTTCCGATTTTTTCGGGGACGCGGTCCCGCCCCGGCCCCGGATTTCCAGGTCCAGGCGGATGACCCCCTCCACCGGATCGGGGACCCCGGCGCAGATCGCCAGGTACTGCTTTAGCGCCGCCCCGGCGCCGGCAAAGATCGCGGAAAACCGGGCCGCCGCCGCCGGGCCCTTGGCCGTGAGGATCACCCCGGAGGTGTCCTTGTCCAGGCGGTGGACCAGGAGGGGCCGGGGCCGGTATTGATCCTGTAGAATCCGGTCCAGGGACGCGCCTACCCCCTCCCCGCCCTGGACCGCGAGGCCGGCGGGTTTGTTCAGGACCAGGCAAAATTCATTTTCAAACAGGACTTCTATACGCTTCACGGGGCATATCCTAAGACCGGGAATTTGCGGACAAACCCCGATTATACCGATATAAAAGGGATGATGATACGATTTTCCCTGATTCTGGCCCTTTTCCTGGCCGCTTCCGGCCTCCACGGGGATTCCTATTCCTCCTCCAGGGACGGTTTCCAGTTCGATCTTCCCCCCGGCTACCGGATGACGGAGGGCCGGGACCGCCGCTTTAGCTTCCGTAACGGCCAGGGCTCGGTCTTCGAGATCGCCGTGGAAAAGGGGCCCGGGAAGGCGGAGGCCCTGTTGGGGCAAAAGCTGTCCCGGCTGGGGAACGGCGGGGAAATTGAGGCCTTTGACTACCGGGGCGCCGGCGCGGCCCTGGCCCGCCTGGAGTTCAACATGGGGGGCGCGGCATACCTGGGCTGGGGACTCTGCCTGGACCGGGGGGAAGACCTGCTCCTGGCCCTGGCCTACGGCCCCGGAGAAGACAGCCAGGAAATCTTCCATTTGTCTTCCCTGGATTCCATCGCCCCCACGCCGGGGGACCGGTATTACTGGGGCCCCGTCACCGAATACGGCTGGCCCCGGGGGGAACTCCGGGAAACCCCGCTTTACAACAGCGATGTTACGGCCCTCATCGGCGCCGGCGACGCGGAGGCCGCCCAGGCCCTGGTGGACCGGGAATTCTATGTCCTCCGGCAGTTTGAAGACTCCCCCCTGTGGCAGGATGCCTGGCGCCGTTTTTACCGGATGATCCTCCGGGACTCCTGGGAACGGCTCAGGGATCCCCTGTTCCAACTGGAACGGAAATGGAACGCCGGGGCGGCGTTGGGCGGGGGCAAAGCCGGCGAGGACTCTCCGGGCCTTTCGGACCGGGAACTGGCCGCCGGGGCCCTGTCCTACGTCCAGGGCTTCCGTTACGAGCGGGACCTCATGGGCAGCGATTTTGTGAACCTGGTAAGCGCCGTAACCGAAGGCCGGGGGGACTGCGACTCCCGGGCCCTGCTCTGGGCCTTGTTCCTTTCCCAGGCCGGCGTTGACGCGGGGATCATGGTCTCCCGGGACTACGGCCACGCCATGGGCATCGCCGACATAGCGGGGCCGGGGGCCCGCTTCCCCTTTGAGGGCAAAGAGTACCTTGTGGCGGAGACCACCGCCGCCGTGGAACTGGGCCTTATCGGCAAAAACGTGAGCGAAACCGCCAAATGGATGGGGGTAAATTTTTAGACCGGGGAAATCTCCGCCCAGGCGGCGGCGCCAATTCGGAACCGCCGCATCGCTTAGGAAATACCGGCCAAGAGGCGGTAGGCCCGCAGGGGATCCGGGGCCTCCAGAAGAGAACGCCGGAGCTGGGGATCCTTAAGCCGGGAACTGTAAAACGAAAGAGTCTGCAGGTAATAGGCGTGCTGGTTGTAGGCCGCGGCGATCATAATCACCAGCCGCACCGGCTCGTCGTCCAGGGTTTGAAAATCGATAATATCGGTCTTGCTGATCCCCACGGAAATCACCAGGTCCGTCACCGAGGAAAGCCGCACATGGGGAATGGCGATGCCCCGGCCGATGGCGGTGCTCATCAATTCATCCCGCTTCAGAATTTCCATGATCAATTCTTGGCGGTTCTTCACCTGGGGACAGGCGGCAAGATTCTCCGCCATGGCCACCAGAACGTCCCGCTTGGCCGGGTACTCAAGAAAAAGCACCCGGTCCGGGGAGATAAGCCGGGAAGCGGGCAGGGCCGCCGGGGACCGCTGATCCTCCGGGAGCCGCTCATTAACCCAGCGCTCAATCTCCGTCTTCTTAAAACGCCAGGCCGTACCGATTTTACCCGCCGGAATCTCCCCCTTCTGCGCCCATTCGTAGACGGTACGCTCGGAGACCCGCAGGTACTTAGCAACTTCCTCTATTGTCAGAATATCGTTGCTCAACATCGCCCGCCAGTATGCGGAAAACGCCAGCCAATGTCAATATGCGGCGCTATCCGCAGTAAACGCGAAAAGCCGCAGCCCGCGGGGTTCGTTTTTGTTTTGTTCTTGTTTTGGGCGCATTTTTTGCGGCAAGCCGCAAAAAACCGGGCTATCCGGGGCTCCGCTAAGGCAAGCTCCGCTTGCCACGCGCACCCCTCCTATCCCTTGCGCGGGTCAAAACGGCACCAGTGCCGTTTTGACCTTGCGGAGTTTCACGAGGTGAAACTCCAGGAACTGCAGCCGGCCTCCATGCCGGCCACTTCGTGAAACTCCAGGAATTGCAGCCGGCCCCCATGCCGGCAGGGGGCGGGGAAAAAGTGACTGACGCCAATGCGTTACCCTTAATTCCACGTAATACTTCCATATAAATTGCGGGGCAAATGAGAATGTTGTTAATATTATTGTGCTCTATCAAATTTTGTAATTCGTCCGCCTCTTTTGATTGATAAGAATTAAAAAAATCTATCCAAACAGATGAATCTACTATTATATCCATTATCTTTCCTCCCGTATTTTTTCGAGATCCCCTTCCCATATTTTTGATCCACGGTATTTTAATATATTTTTTTGATTGTATTTTCGAATATATTCACTTAATATCGTATTTATGGCGGCCTTTTTAGTGTTTTGTCCGCTAATTTCCATTGCCTTTTTAACCAATGTATCGTCTAAATCGATGTTTGTTCTCATATTCTCCTCCAATGTGTAAACATATTTTAAAATTTACACCGCTTTGATATTATTGTCAAACATTTTTGCGATATTTTTTCAGAATTTTAGCCCAATTTCGCCTAACTATGCGCTATGAGTATGTCAAGTATATTACGTTATTTTTGACCCTTTGCTGTCTTCGGCATCCACGCCGGTTCCCCGATGCGCCATTCAAATGAATAACCGTCATCACACAGAGGGCGCAGCGTAAGATTCGCCACATAACCGGCTGTGAAAGAAAACGGCGCGGGATCCGCCGGAGGCTGCGGCGGCTCATTGCCGCGCAACACCGCCTCCGCAAGGAGGGGAAACGCGCACTGTTCCGCGACAACGCCGGAAGGAAACGCGGCTTCGCGCTGAAATAACCGCTCTACCGGAACATCAAGGGTCTGTCCCCCGAAATACAGCCCGCCGAGCGTTGCGGTGTCCCATGCTCCGGCGGTTACGCGCCCCGCTTTTCCCGTGTCGTTGCGTTCCACGCACGTACATTCCCGTAATCGCGCCGCGATTCGCTTGAGTTCGTCTTTTGTCAAAGGGCGTGAGAGAATGGCAAGCGGGCTCGCGACGGGAAATGAAAACGCCCCCCAAAAGCCGGATGAAAAAAGAACACGCTTAAACAGTTCCACTTCTTTTTTGCAATCGCGATGCGGTATAAACGATAAGAAAATCGTCTCTTTTTTTTCAGTCATATTGCATGTATCGTCAACGTTATGCTATTATTATAGATACGTTATGCGGAACTATGTTTTTTTTCTGTTTGTGTTATCCTCGTTGATCTTTTTTCCGTCCTGTTCGTGTAAACAGCGCGTGGATTTTGCCGTTGATGACGGAATCCTCTACGGGTTTTCAAAGAAAAGCGCGGCCGGAATCATTCCGCTTGCAAAAACGGATACGGCGGCGTTCTCATTTGAGACGCCCGCGCCAATTCCCGCAAATTCTTCCTTTGAATTAACCTATACGGCGCGGGGACCGTTTACGGGCGCAATAACGCTCCATATAGAAAGCGCCGGAAACGCGCCGGAAACAACCGGCTGGGAGCTTCCTTTGGACGTCTCGCTCATCACCGGACAACATCCTGATAGTATACGGTTCGCGGCGCCGGTCAACGCGCCAAACATCCAGAAATTCACTATCTCCGTTACCAGAGAGGGGAAAGTTCCCAAAGAAGAAGCGGATTCCTTTCTTGAAATAAAAGCGGCGCGTGTCAGGAAACGCTGGTTCGGTTTTTCATGGGAAGAAACGGCGGAAGAAAAAATAGCGGCGGTTACGCCCTTTGTGTGGCGGGATAGTACGCAAACAGAGCATGAATCGTGGATCATCAACCCGCCGGAATCGTTCAGGAGCAGCGGACAGAGCGAGCTTTCCGCTGCCGCGCTCTACGATACCGCCATAAAAACCGGCAGGGAGGACACGATCACGGTTGAACCCGGCGAAATATTCTTTGAATGGACAGCCCCTCATAAAAAGGGAAATTTCCTCTCTATACCCTCCGGCATGTTCCCCCCTAATCCGTACCCGATCCGCGTAAGCGTTTCGAGCCGCATGGGAACGGTCAAACTGGAGGCTTCCCCGCAAAGGGCGTTTCCCCTTGTCCCTATTCCGGCGGATCCGGGCATAGTGCTTGCGTACCGCGAAGGCGAATGGCGGGACAACCGGTACGAGGTGTTCCAATGGAGCGGCTTTCCTTCCCTTCTCATCTTTGATACGGTAAATTATCAGGCGCAGGATAGGCTTTTTAAGCGGCTCGCGTTCTTTGTGGAAAAGGCGGAATACCGGGGCAGGCTTGTTCCGGATCAGGAGCTTGAAGGGCAGCATGGCTGGAACGCGCATGATTATCGCGCCGAAGACCTCGCGGCTTTCTTTGATCGCGCCGAAACAACGCGGTTCCCGCTCTTGCAAGAAGAACAGGAACTGAGAGACATACTCTTTGCAAACGGCATCCTAACAAGAGAAAAGAACGGCGCCATACGCGCTGGTTCAGGGGCGGTTATCTCGTTGTCAAGAGAGTCTTCCGATGCGCTCCGCGCCCAGTTTATGGCGCATGAGGGGTTCCACGGGCTTTTTTTCATTGACGAAGGTTTCCGCGCCTTTACCAAAAATCGCTACGACGCGCTTGCGCCTGTGGCAAGAAACTTTATTCGTTCCTTTTTCGATTACCAGCACTACGATATTACGGACAGCTATCTGGTTCTGAATGAGTTTCAAGCTTACGTGTTGCAACAGGCGGCTCATCAGTCCTACTGGTATTTCGGCGGCAATCTGGCAGCCCGTCTGGAGGCTTCTCCGTGGCGGCGGGCAATGCTCCCTAAAAAAGACGAATCCTCCGGCACATGGCCCGATATAGGAAAGGCGTTTCAGACTGAGGCTAACGCCTTTTCCGCCTATGTACAAGAACGCTGGGGGTTTAGCGCCGGAAGAAACTGGCGGGTAAAGGTTAGGTAACGCTATGTACAATATGGACGCGCTCTATGAAGCAGTCGCGCAAAAGGGCGGCGTTTGCGTGGGGCTGGATACCGCTCCCTCGTATGTGCCTGCCCGTGAACTGAAAAACGCCGTTTCGAGCGCAGCCGCCGTGCTGGACTACAACAAGGCGATCATTGACGCGACCTTTGACGTATGCGCCTGTTACAAGGCGCAGATAGCCTACTACGAGGCGCTTGGGCTTGCCGGACTTGCCGTATATGCGGAAACCTTGCGGTATATCCGTAGCAGAAACGGTCTTGTCATTGCGGATATAAAACGCGGCGATATTGCGGATACGGCGCGGCAATACGCGCTGGCGCATTTCGCCGGTGAGTTTGAGGCTGATTTTGTTACCCTGTCCCCCTACATGGGTGTTGATTCTTTGGAACCGTGGCTGCATTACGCCGAAAGCGCGGGCAAAGGCGCATTTGTGCTTATGCGGACAAGCAATAAAGGGATGCGGGATTTTGAATATCAGGAATTGAAAAGCAGCGGACGGCTGTACCATGCGGTTGGGGATGCGCTCGCCGGTCTTGCCGCAACCTATACGGGCGCGTATGGCTACGGCGCTTTCGGCGCGGTTGTGGGCTGTACCGAACAGGAGGAAGCCGAAGCAATCAGACGGAAGTACGCGAACCTCTTTTTCCTCATACCGGGGTATGGCGCTCAAGGCGGCGGGGCGGATGGCGCGGCGGCGCTTTTGCGAGATGGCAACGGAGGCGTCGTCAATGCTTCGCGGTCTATTCTCACGGCGTGGAGCAGAGCAGCGGACGCGGATGAAAAAACCTCCGGCGCCATAGACAACCGTACAGCGGCTGAAGCCGCGTACAATGAGGTTATCCGCATGAGAGACGCGATACGAAAAGCGGTTACACGATGAGTACGAGACAAAGCGGATTATGCGCGGTTATGGAGAACGAACCCATTGACAGCGCGGTTTTCAGGATAGCGGTTGCATGGGAACAGGATCCGCCGCCCAAAGCGGGTCAGTTTTTTCTCATAAAACCCAAGCGATCATCGGTACTCTTGGGGCGTCCCATAAGCGTTGCGCGTTACGATGGGCGAGCCGTTCATTTCCTCATCATAAGGATTGGATCGGGTACGCAAGAACTTGCGGAAACCAGAGAAGGCGAAGACATCTTCATGATCGGACCCCTCGGCAACGGCTGGGCTGACTTCCTGCCCGGCGTACCCAAGAACGGGAAGCCCGTCGCCCTTGTATCCGGCGGATTAGGCTGCGCCCCGCTTATGTGTTTCACCGAAGAGTTGAGCCGTTCCTTTCCCTCATTCCATTTCTACGCGGGATTTCCCACAGCTTCGCCGCGCTTAACCGGCATGATAGCCGCCCTTTCCGTCCCCCCGCAAAAACTCATTGTTACAACAGACGATGGTACCGATGGCGAACAAGGGTTCATTACCGCTGTCTTGGATGCGGGAGACTACGCCGCGGTGTTTTCCTGCGGCGCGCCCGCCATGCTCAAAGCTGTGGCGGCGGTATGCGGTAAAGCCGGAACCGCTTGTTTTGTCAGTACGGAAAACCGCATGGCGTGCGGCGTGGGCGCATGTCTGGGCTGTACCGTAAAAACCATATACGGTAACAAGCGCTGCTGCGCCGATGGTCCGGTGTTTAACGCCGGGGAGGTGATCTTTGCCTGATAATCCGTTAAAAAAACCGGATATTTCCGTTACGATTGCGGGCATACCATTCAAAAATCCGGTGATTGCCGCTTCCGGCACTTTCGGCTATGGCAGAGAATACGCCGGCTTGCTTGATGTAAGCGCATTAGGCGGCATCTGTACCAAAGGACTGACGCTTGAACCAAGAGCCGGTAATAACGGCGTGAGGCTGCATGAAACGCCGTCCGGTCTTATGAATTCAATAGGGCTTGAAAATCCCGGTATTCCGGCTTTCATAGAAAAAGAATTACCCCATTTACAGGAACTGCAACAACAAGGCGTCGTTATCATCGCGAACCTTTCGGGATCATCGGTTAAAGAATATGCCGAAGGAGCGCGGCTGTTGGATATGTGCGGCGTTGACATGGTAGAACTCAACATCTCTTGTCCCAATGTGCCATCGGGCGGCATAGCGTTTGGGCGTGATCCGGAAGCCGCGTTGTCGGTGGCGCGTCCGGTTCGGAAGGCGCTGCATAAGCCGCTCATAGTAAAATTGTCGCCCAACGCATCTGACATCGCCGCGGTTGCATCCGCGTGTGTGGCGGGCGGAGCGGACGCCCTCTCTCTTGTAAACACGTTTAAGGCAATGGCTATCAATATTGAGAAACGGACGCCGGTTTTCGATCACGGAAGCGCGGGTCTTTCCGGTCCCGCGATCCATCCCCTTGCGCTTCGGATGGTCTGGGAGCTTGTCCGTGCGCTCGCGGCGCAATCAACGGCTGTACCGGTTATCGGGCTTGGCGGCATTTCCCGCGCGGAGGACGCTATCGAGTTTCTCGCGGCAGGCGCGAAAGCCGTGCAAGTTGGCACGGCAACGTTCACAAACCCTACCGCCATGCTCGAAATCATTGACGGTATCGCCGCTTATATGAAGAAAAAAGAGATTTTTCGCATTGAGGACTTGAGTATTCAATAATTTCCATATATAATACTTTTATGCGTTATAAAGACTCTCATACGTCGGTAGAAGTCTCTCTTGAAAGTTCGCTTATTTCTCATCGTATTTCGTTAATTATAGCGCTTGCCTGTATTACCATGTATATGTTTGCGCTCGTCTTGGCGGGCGTACGAGTGTACCGCATGATTGGCGGGCAACATGCGCTTGCCCAACAGGAATTCGCTGATTTTGTTACGTATACCACGGCGGAAGGTAACCGGGGTTTTATGAGCGAGCGGTTTCAAAACAATATTACCAATGCGCTTGGACTTTCAAAAACCTTGCAAGCGGCTATTATTTCAAATGCATCCAGCGAATACGGGTTTGAACGCGCGCGGGAAACCGCTATTGTGTGGAACGGCAGCAAACCTGTCTTCAAAGCAGCCTTTGGTTTTTCAAAAACGCCTCTCTTTGCCCCTCTTGCGATTGAGAATCAGCGGAATGTGGCTATCAGAGTCATTTATAACTTTTTTGATTACGGCAACTTGATTATCATACTGAAACAGACGCTTGCCATAGTGGTGATAGGGTTCTGTATTTCCTGTATAACCCTGTTGCTCCGCTATCTGCTGGTAAAGGACACGGTGCCGGTGAGCGTAGGCGGCGCTCTGTCTCATGCTGATATGGCGCGTGAACCAGACGATGACAATTTTTCTGATATTTTTAATATGGAAGATATTGATAGTTCCATGGATAGCTATGATGCCACCGAAGACTCTTATGACACGGAAGCGGCATCTCTTCCGCCTTCTGTTTCTGAAATGGAGAATGACGACGAACCGATAGGTACCTCCATCAGTGAGGATGAATTTGCCGGACTTTTCCCGACAGAAGAAGAACTTACATACACCGAACATGGTCTTAACCGCGAGGAAAATCTGATAGAGAAGCTCCAAGACGAACTGCACAGAAGCGATTCGTTTAATCAGGATTTAGCGCTGATTACCGTAGAAATAGGTGATAAGCCGGATGAAACGGTACTATCCGACTTGGCTGCCGAAGCAATAGATTTCTTTGTGCTCCGCGATATGATTTTTGAACGGAGCAATACTGATATTATCGTCATTGTACAAGATACGGATATTGATGCCGGTTTTAGTATGGCAACGGAATTCCGCGCCAAATTCATGAGTAAACATCCCGAATTTTTCCATGACCGTACCTTTTTTATAGGTATCAGTTCCCGCTGCAACCGTACAGTCGAGGCGGATCGTTTAATACGGGAGGCGGAAGCCGCGCTTGGAAAGACTTCAGAATCCGCGCCGGTCGTAGCGTTCAGAGTTGACCCCACCAAATACAAAGAATTTTTGAAAAAACAAGAATCTGAATCGCTCTAACCGGAAAGCAATACTCGCTTATGCTTTTTTATCCCTTTTGACAGTAGAGAGGATGACCGGCGGACGGTTTGTTAACCAGTGTCTTTCTGCAGCCCTATAACTCCGCGTTTTACTTGACAAATCAAAAGGCTTTCGTAATGTGCGCCGGATGTAAGTATTCTGAAACTGAAAGCTTTGCTCGTTGAAGCGTTTGATGAAGTGTATGAGACAAGGAGTATGCCCTTGAAGATTGATTCAAGAGCGGATGAGTTCCCCGGTGCGCCGAATCGTTCCGCGCTTTTAGAACGGTCGCATAACGAGCGTGTGCCGACGGACACACTCAACTAGTACGACCCGATGCGAGAAAGCATGCAAAAGCGCGGACGTAATCAGCCAAACGTAACCGGCGTTTCTAATCGTCCGTCCACGTCGAATGAAGCCGTTTGAGTGCCGAAGCCCGCCGTATAGCAGCCTCGGAAACCGAAAAGCTCCGCTTCGCCATGAGCGTTGGTTGTGATTTCGGCTGTCGTCAGCCATTCGCCCTTGATTTTGGAGAGCAGCGCGTTGTAGACCGGCTTTGGCGTGTTGTCTTTGTGCAGAAGACCGGACGGTGCGTTAAGCCACCTGCCGTCCGTGCTGTCCCACGTAGTGATCGCTTCCACGCGGGGATGGGCAAACAGAATTTCGTACATTTCAACGACTTCCCGCGCCTGACGTTCCTCGCCGTCCGGCGTACTGGGCCATGAATCCACCTGCCAGTCGTTCAAGTCTTCTATGTGCGGCGGCATCGGATCGCCGGATATGATGGTGTTCTCGGTAAAATGAATCGGAAGCCCAAAATGAGAATATCGGTCAAGCGTTTCGAGCAGTTTTTCTTTGCCCCAATAGCCTTGGTGCTGATGGGATTGAATACCGATGACGTCAATGGGAACGCCCGCCTGGAGGCAGCCGTCTATCAGAATTTCATATTTTTCTGAAACATCAAAGTCGTTGAGTATCAGCGTTGCCTGTGGATTGGCTTTGCGGGCGGTGGTAAACACTTCTTTTATAAGCCCAACCCGCCCCAGCATCTTGCAGATACGGGTAACGGCGTTGTCGTACTTGTTGAACGCCGGCATGATGACCCCTTCGTTTAGTACGTCCCATGTATCAATGAGTCCCTTGAAGGCGCTGACCTCGCGGTCTATGCGGGCGAGCTGCCGGCGCAGTATTTCTTTATCGCTGTACCGCATGAGCCATGGCGCGCAAACCGTGTGCCAGCAGAGCGGATGTCCTTTAACGGTTATGCCGCGATCCGCGAGCCACCGCGATGCCGCGATGGTACGCGCCTCGTCCGGTTTGCCGGGAACAGGCTCATAGCGCCCCCAATAAAAGGGCAGCGTGGCGTAATTACACAGCGCGCATACCTTATCCAACAGGTCTGCCAACTGCGCCGCGCGCTGCCCGGAGACCGGCGCATGGCTGCCATCGGCAGCGCCGCCGGCAAGCTCTACCGTATCGAATGCGCCTATGCCGAACAGAAAGCTGTGCCGCCGCTGCTCTATGCGGATGCGCTTGTTTGCCAACGGCGCGCGATCCGCGCCGGTTACGCGCAGTTTCGTATACGATTTACGATGATCAAATGCGTGACTATTCATTGTTTCTCTCCTTACCTATTTTCTCCCTCGGGTCCGGTATACGTCCGCTTCGGTTTGGGAGGCGGCGGTTCCGCTGTACCAACAGGATTTGCGGCGGTTGCCGCCGCATCGCCGGTTACTGCGGCTGCCGCCGGCGTGGGCAAGTATACATGACGCGGAGCGTCGCTCATCTTAAAGAGTTTGATCCCCTCGTCAGGAAAATGTTTTTTTACCGAAGCCACGGCGCGTTCAATGCGCTCCGCTTCGGCTTCCTCACACCACACCACGATCACAAAGTTTTCTTCCGGCCAAACGGCGTCTCCCATGCGGGGACCAGACCTGCCGGTACCAAAAACACCCGGAAACCATGTGTAATACGCGGCGGCTTTTTCATGCCGAAAGGCTTCAAAAATGTTCTCTTCAACCGAATGATTGGCAATAATTTCAATGCGTATCACAATTCTCCTCCCTTAAACACGGAATTGTCAAAATTATGACTATCAAGCAATCGTTGTCCGCCTCCCGTATGTATGGAAGCCGCCGCTTGGGCCGCCTTCGCCTGCTTTTTGGTAAGACCCGCCGCAATGCGTTCCCTGCGGGCTTCGGCTTTTGCCCTCCGCGCATCGGAACGTTTATTGATAATAGCGTAAATCGCGGGCATGAGGAAGAGGGTCATCAAAGTACCGAAGGAAAGACCGCCAAATACGGTTTTGCCAATGGGTCCGACCATTTCAGAGCCTTCGCCGGGAAAGAACGCCATGGGAATAAGACCGATGATGGTGGTTAAGGTTGACATGAGTATGGGACGCAGGCGGTTGCCGGCAGCCTCAACGCAGGCTTCGTGGAGAGAATATCCCCGTTTACGCAGGAGATTCGTATAGTCAACCAACACGATGCCGTTGTTCACAATAACGCCCACCAGAACCAACAGTCCAACGGCGGTGAACACGTTAAACATTTCTCCGGTTATGAAATAAATCGCAACGATACCGATCATCGATAGCGGAATCGTGAAGATAACAATGAACGGGTCCGCAAAGGATTCAAAGAGACTCGCCATAACGCCGAATACTAAAAAAACCGCCACAAGCACGATCAGAACGAATTTTTGCATGAGATCCACCATTTCCGAGCTATCGCCCGCATACTCTATAACCACGTCATTTTCATTGGGAATCGATCTGGTAATTTCCGCCCTGACCTTTTCTTCCAGCATATTGAGCTTTGTTCCGGGGTCCACGCTTGCGGTAACATGGATAACGCGGCTCTGGTTTTCCCGATCAATGGAAAGAGGTCCTGTCCCTTTTTTATACGAAGCGAAATTGGAAAGTGGCACACGTCCCGCTATTTGGCTGGTTACAAATAGTTGATCCAATTCAGGCAGGGCGTTGCGATCCGCCTCCGCAAGAATGAGGATCACGTCGTAATCATTACCGCCCGATTTGTAGCTGGTTGCGATAAGTCCGTCAACCGCCGCTTTTATTTCATTTCCCACAGTATAGGTATTTAACCCCAACGAATAGAGCCGTTCCCGGTCGATTTCGATTTCAATTTGCGGCAGTCCGTCCGAAAGGGAAATAGTAGTTTCCCGTATGTCAGGAATGGTTTTAAGAACCTCCGATATTTGTTCGGCTATGCCTTTCCCTTTCACGAGATCATCGCATCTGAGAATAATATCAACAGGATTTCCGCCGCCTGCCATCATACCGCCGCTTTGCGAAAACGATATAATAACGCCGGGAAATTCATTGAAATGCCGGCGTATCTTCGCCTTAATGTCATCGGCGCTGTCGATACGCTCTTCATAGTCCAATAAATTGATGCGTAGCGATCCGGAGTTGCTATTGCCGCTGCTCATCATGCCGCCGCCGCCCGCGTTAAGCATCAGCCGGTCATAGCCCTGTATTTCTTTCTCAACGATAGTCTGCAACTGTAGCAATGTCGATTCGGTTTCGGCAAGAGGCGTTCCCATAGGAAGCGTAACGTTTACCGTTACCGAATCCGCGGTCTGTTCGGGCATGAACTGCCACCCGATTACCGGTATCATCAGGATACTTCCTACAAACAGAAGCAGCAGAAAGGCGATAACGATGAGTTTGTGCCTCAGCACCCTATCAACCGCTTTACGGTAGGCGTTATCCAGAGACTTAAAGAACGTATCAAAAGCCTTGTCTATAACCGCAAGAGGACCGCGCAGCGGTTTTTGCTTGCGGGTAACAAGCGGGAAATAATGGCTTGAAAGCACCGGCACCAATACCATAGCGACAAACAGCGAAATCGCCAAAGAGATAACAATGGTAAACGCAAGTCCGGCAAAGAGTTCGCCCGCCATTTCAAGTAAGTCTTGGAACATCACCAGTGGCGCGAATACGCAGACCGTCGTAAGCGTTGACGCGATGATGGCGGTCAGCATTTCCGATGTGCCGAGTATCGCCGCGGAATGGAGCTTCGCCCCTTTTTCACGATAATGATAGATGTTTTCCAGAATAACAATGGAGTTATCCACCAGCATACCGACGCCGAGCACCAAGCCAGCCAGCGTCATAAGATTCAGCGTAAGCCCCGCGAAGTACATGAACATAAGCGTAATGACGATCGATACCGGAATACTGATGCCGATGATCAGGGTTGGCTTTATAGAACGCAAAAATATGAAAAGAATAATAATAGCAAGCAAACCGCCTGAAATTGCGGTAGAAGTTACCTGACTAATGGAGTTTTCAATCATATCCGTCGTATTAAATAGTTCGGTAATCTTAATATCTTGAGGGATTTCTTGAGAGATGCGGGTAAGCCGCTCTCGCAGCGCTTTCGCCGTTTGTACGGAATTTTTCCCGCTCTGCTTTTGTACGGAAAGCTGTACCGCCGGAACGCCGTTTACCAGCACGATGCTCGTTTCATCACGGAAACTTTCAAACACATTGGCTATATCGCGGAGGTATACGCTGCGGGGCATCTCAACCTGTCCGTTTACCGCGCCGCCGCCTTTGTAGGAAATCACCGTATTGCGGATTTCGTCAAGAGAGGCGTACTCGCCCATAGTGGTCAAAATATAGGACAGCCCGCCGTCTGTAATGCTTCCCGCCGCGGTCTGTCTGTTTTGAGACGCAATCATCTGCTGGAGCTGCGTGACGGTTAGATTATACGCCTCAAGCCTGCTCTGCGGGATTTCTATACGGATGATTTTTTCGCGTCCGCCGCTCACGCTTGCCGTGGCGACGCCCGGGGTCTGTTCAATACGCGGTACAATGGTGTTTTCCGCGATCTCCCTCAATTCTTCCGGCGTACGGTTACCGGTTACCATGAGTCCCAAGATCGGCATCATGGATGGATTAAGTTTCAAGATCATGGGGGTATCTACGCCGGTCGGGAGGTAGTTCCGTACCCGCTCAAGCGCATCCCTCACCGAGTTTGACGCATCCGTCAAATCGGTACCATAGGTAAACTCCATAAAAATCGTGCTTGAGCCTTTTGATGACGTTGAAGTTACCTCTTCAAGACTCGAAACGCCCGACAAGACGGCTTCCAGCGGGCGCGTAACGCTTCGTTCCACTTCTTCAGGTCCCGCTCCGGCGTACGTTGTCATAACCAGAAGGTACGGAGGGTTGATTTCCGGCGTCAGATCAATCGGCAAGTTGATAAGGGCAAAAAGCCCGAGTCCGATAAGCAAGACAAATATAATAAAAATAGTAGTCGGTCGTCCGACTACGGACTTTGCAATACTCACACATAGCTCCTATAGTAGTACGGTACGGTTTTATTCACCGCTTTCCAGAGGTTGGACGTGTTCAACCACATTGATACGGGAACCGTCATTCAGCATACTCTGCCCCTTCACGATGACTTCCTGATCGGGCGTAAGTCCTTCCTGTATTTCAAGCACGTTATCCACTAAAATGCCCGGCGTTACGATAGTCTTCTTCGCAACCATGAACGCGGGGTCTTCCGGATCCGTCGCTGTTGTAAACACGTAATCCTCCCCAAAACGGGAAACTAAAGCCGTTGCGGGAATTTTCACGATATTACTTTTTTTCTCAGTGACGATCCGTACTTTGGCAAACATGCCCGCTTTCAATTTTGAGCCGGAATTACTCACATTGATCTTCACTTCCATAGTACGCGATGCGGGGTCAACAACCGGACTTATCTCCGTAACGCTGCCCTTAAACAGCTCACCCGGATAGGCGTCCAAGAGAATTTCACATGATTGGTTCAGGGCAATTTTCGAAATAAAGCGTTCCGCAACGTACACCCTCGTCTCAAGAGCGCCGCCCGCCGCGATACGCGCAAGAGGTACGGATTGCGCAACGGTCATACCGACCTGCGCGGGCAGCGCCACGACGGTTCCCGCTATGGGCGCGCGGACTATGCCCGGAACATAGGTCATGCCGGGTTTGGACGGGTCAACCGCGGCAATCGCCTGATTTCTGCTGACACGGCTTCCAATCGAAACATACAGGCGAGTAACCTTACCCGCTACATCGGAATACACATCCACCGTAGAACCGGAAATAATATCGCCTGAAAGGGCGAGGTAATCGCTTATTTCTCCTTGAACGGCCGTCGCCGTGTTCACGGCGAACACCGGCTTTTCCACAGCCGTCTCAACTTCGGCAGCCTGATTGCCGGCGTTCTTCTCTTTTGCGTTAGCGCAGCCTGCAAACAGTACAGCCAACGCCGCTATCGCATATATACTACTATTCCTTTTCATATTACTTCTCACTTTCAACAGTTTGGTCAACTGCGCTTGAAAGCGTTCCGAATGGAACGCCTGTAACATACTCAAGATCAATAAGTCCCAACATATAGGTATAATGCTGGGCTAACAGTCCCAAACGCGACTGACTAAGCTGATCCCGCGCGTTCTGCACATCTAAAAGACTTTGCAGACCGGCTCCATAGGCTTGCTCCGTTGCTCGATACGAGCGTTCCGCCAAATCCACGGTTTTTTGCAGGGCTTCAATAGAGACCTGCGCCTTCCGCAACGAAAGGATGGTATTGTATACTTCCATTTCGGCGCCTTGTACCGCCTGAGCAAGCCCTATATTGGCGGTCTTGATGCCGTTATCAAGGTCTTTCAGTCCTTGCCGCTCGGTTCCCCAGGGGAGAAACCCGTTTAGACGGAACGCGAGGGTAAAGCTGAACATACCGGACGATTGGGCTTTCCATATATTTGACTCGAATTGAGGGTTGTTAAAGAGATCTCCATGCCACGTAGGGTCCATATTCCATGACAGGGAAAGGGTCGGCGTGTATAGTTGATACCATGTTTTCTTGCGCGTACTTTCCAGCAGCCGTATCTGCTGTTTGATTTCCAATATGTCAGGTTTACCGTTAGCCGCCTGATTAATAAGGTTTTTTATGTCCATGGCAATAAAATCTACGGATATATCGAGCGGCTCAAGCTCAAATACAGTATCGTAGGGCATCCCCACATACAGAGCGAAATTCGCAAGCAGCATCTTGTAATTGTTTTCAAGCTCGTCGATTTCCGGCTTTAAGTTTTCTTTGGCAACCTGCGCCTGCAAAAGACTCAATTCAGGCACAAGCCCCGCGCGGTAATTCGCCCGCGCCGTGGTTTCCTGCCGCTCCGCCGCGGCGTAACTCTCTTGTTTGAGCGTGATATTTTCCCGCACCAGAAGAATATTGTAGTACGCCTTCCGTATATCCCGCTCTAACTGGGTCTTTGCCTTTGCGAAACTGATAAGACCGCTCTCATAATCAAGCTTGGTATTTTTTATGTCTTCAAATACCGCGGCGTTCAGTTGGAGGGATAATGACAGGTTGCCCTGAATGAGCCACATAGGATCGAGTTCGATCGTCATGGGGCCAACGGTCTGCGTTGTACCGATATTCTGCCGCCCTATTGTTCCGCGTATATCAGCGGTGGGGATAAACACGTTCCACGCGGTATCCTGTTTCCGCTTTTTGGTATCCACGCTCACTGCGGACGATTGCAAACTCAGGTTGTTTTTGACCGCCAAAGCCACCGCTTCTTCCAGCGATATCCGCCTCGTCTCCACAGTTGATTCGCTTGAATCAGGAACATCTTCCTGTCCAAAAACATGCGCCGGTTGTAAACACACCGTTTGTAAAAAGAGCAATACATACGCATACTGTACGCTCGCCGTTCTCCGTCTTTTCATAGACGCTCCCTTTGTCCATGCGGAACGCACTCTATGCCGAACCGCACATCCATATAACATCGCATTTACTCGTAAATGCGAGACAGACGACCATTCGCGATCATCCGCCGTTAGCCCGCATACGCGCAGCTTACATCAATGCCTAAAGTAATAAACCTGTACAATATACGAAGGTTATTAGTATCCAATGTTGAGAAATCCTCATATTCTTTCCTCTCGCAATCCAAAGTACCCCCCCCCCCCCCCGACATGAGGGTATGTACAATTAAGAAAAATATCAGACGATGCGTTAATGAAGCATAGTCATTTTCGGGGATTATCTGTGAAAAAAGACCGGAAAAATGGGACGCGCCGAAATCACTATACCGGTTCCGCGTTTCTAACGGAGGGAGTATTTTTCTCATTTTCAGCCAATCCATGGCTGAAAGAATATCCGGCATCACATGAAAATACGATGCGATAACGCTCATGATACTATACAACTGCTCTTCGGGTTTGTTAGACAAACGTTTTCCTTCTTCCGCAAAAGCAATGATCCGCTCAAATTCGTTCATAAAGAAACTCATGATCATATCGCGCTTATTTTCAAAATGGCAATACAAAGAACTTTTCGATAAACCCGATTTTTGCGCTATCTCTTGTATTGAGACGTCCCACGGACCGGACTCCGCGATTGCCGCGGCTATGCCTTTCAAGAGGGCGCTTTCTTCACCCGCAACGGGTATGGATGCCGCTTCCTTTTCAATACGTTCATACTCAAGCGAGTATACCGTCTCTTTATTAAACCGCAATCCGTACAAAATTTTTTCCACCGTCACATCGGTAAGTTTTTTTATGTCCTCATCGGTAACGGGCTTTTTCCCGCCCTCTTCCGCGCCGGTATTGCGATGCGTATGAAAATGGGTAAGGATAAACGTCAGGGTAGCGACAGTAAACCGCATTATCACGGGTTCCGCATGGTACCGCGACACATCAACGCCCCGGTCCTGAAGCTGCCGCCGCATGGTCTCCATTGAGCGGGTGCCGTAGACGTGCGTCAGAAAAAAAATAGAAAAATTCTCATTCCGCGCATAAAACTCTATCATTGCCCGTATCATGATGAGGATCTGTTCATAGCGCTGTTTCGCCTGCGCCGTATCATAAAACGGTTTGATAAAAGCGGCGTACCCGTCAAAAAAGTACCGGTACATGGCGTTGAGTAAATCGTCTTTGTTTTTGAAATGCCGGTACAAGGCGGGCTTACTAACGTCAAGCGCTTTCGCAATAGTAGTGAGACTCATTGATTGGTAACAATGCCGCCCCCACACGTCAAAGGCGGTCGTGATAATGTCTTCTCGCGTCATAGATAGTTAACGAACAATCGTTAACATAACGATAACAATTATTGACCGCAAAGGCAACAAAATTTTGAATAAATTTTCGTAGTAGTATCTTTATGTACATGCAGCGGACTTTCCGCTAACCATAGCGGAACTTCCACTAACCCTAGCGAAAGTTTTACTAACCATAGCGGACTTTCTACTACACCTAGCGGAAGTTCTACTAATCATAGCGGAACTTCCACTACACCTAGCGGACTTTCCACTAACCATAGCGAAAGTTTTACTAACCATAGTAGACTTTCCACTAACCATAGCGGACTTTCCGCTAACCATGCTGACAGCGCCTAGAAGGGCAGCTTTATTCTTATTCCAAATCTGAAACAGGGCAGTTCAATATAGACTATACCGCCTATGATCTGCTGTAAAAAGCCCGTATCGTCCAATCCTTTGGACGCCGAGGCGGTATAGCCTTCTCGCAACAAGTACACGGAAGCGCCGGCTTCCGCAAACAATATGAACGGAATGGGCAGCTCCCAATCATATCCCACATACAACGAAAGGCTTAACGGCGAGAAATCATCGAACCAGAGTTGCCCGCCCGATCTTTTGCATTGTACATGAGTGGCGTTTATGCGGACTTGCGCCATGCCCTGCACGTAGAGCACCGGACTATAGGGTTTTTTTGTGGTAAAACGGTATCCTCCCGCAACCCCGGGCATGATGAGCGGAGCAGGGTTAAAACTCGTTTTCAATGGCTCGTCGCTCCGGCTCCGCGCGGGAAAGAAACTGATCACCTGTTGCTGCAACCCGACGCTGAAAAACCAATTGCTGGTTCTGAACGTACGGGTATACCAGAATTCCGGAAAATGCGCTTGAAATACGCCTATATCGAAAGACGCGGGATAAAACTTCTGGCTGGGAAGGGTACATTCACGTCTATCTTTATCGGCAAAGACAATGCCGCTACGGGTAACATAGCGTTCATGCGACATCGTCCATGCGTAAGTGCCGGGTAAGGGAATGTCAATAATGAGAACGCCGGATTCGGGTATGACGAGCGCTTCTTCGGTAAACCCTGTTACGGTTGCGCCCGCAGGACCATAGAGCGTAAAGAGCGGTTTGAGTATGGGTTTGATAAAATTCGCTAGATCGGTTTTAATAGGAAGCCAATAATACAACAGCAGATCGTCTTCCGTAGGAACGGATTCGGTAAACGTCTTGTCCACGATGTGCAGGCTCGAAAAGAGATCGGTAAACGTATAGCGTACCGTTACCGTTCCGGCGGTAATATCCCCCGAAACGTATATATCAACAAAAACCGGTATGTTGCGGCGGGCTGCCTCCGCAAGAGGAGGCTCCGCAGTTTCCGTTTCGTTGTCATACCGGAAGAGGCGGGCGATATGCTCCGTACCGCTCAAATACGATTCTATTGAGAACGCCCAGAATTCAGTAGAGGGAAAATTGCCGGCGTAATCGTCCCACACATAGACGCCCGCTTCACGGGCAAGATAATAAAAATCACCGGCTATCTGAAACCGGTACAGAACATTAACGCTTCCCATGAGATAGCCGGGGATGTCGTCATCAGACGCAGCGCTTTCTTGCGCGGCGAGCGTCGTTGCCGCCATTAAAGAAAAAGAAGAAAAAATCACTACAACACAGCCCCATCGTTTTACCTGTAGGCAAAAAGCGCTGAAAAAAGCATCGCAACCGGAGTCATCCGCCGGCAAAAAATCACCGCTCATACTATTCTCCTCTATGTTTGTTTCAATCTATGCGTCCGCGAAAGGCGCCGCAGCTCCGCGCATTATAATACGTGATGCGACTTCAACTACCGTTTGAACGGCGCGATGTGCGGTTATTGTACTGACCGGAGTATATCCTCACCATTTCAGTAGTATTCCAAAGGAGACGCTATACCCAAAATCAGGCGCTTCGCCGCCTCCAAAGGCATGTCTCGAATAGGTAAACACTGAGGGCAGCCGGACTTCGCTTATAAGGGCAAAACGGGAAAAATGATATTCCGCGCCGAACCACAGGGGATCGGCAAGGAAATTGACGGTCCCGTTTACAAAAACAACCGATACGCCGGTTCCTGCCAGCGCACGGAACGGGAATGTTCTGTCCGGCAAGAGATACAAACCGGTTCCAAAGCGCAGTTCCTGATAGAGGCGTCCCCGATCAGGATTCAGGGGCAGCGCTTCCTGCCACATCGAATAGCCGGTTTTGAAAAACCAGCGGTCGAGTACAGGATACAACCGGTACTCAAAACCCGCTCCGTACTTAACCGGCGTTGTGGGGATGCCTCTGATGTCGGTCATAACGCCGGCGGCGTGCCGCATCTTCTTGAGCGGTTTAGCGAGGGAAACCGGCTTTTCGGTAACGCCCACGGAAATTTCAAAGGGATGCTCCCAATAACCGGGTTTGACGGCTGTTCCAAACACTGGCACCCCTTCTACAAAGAGAAAAAGCGGCGCGGTAAGCTTGTGATCGTGAACGATTCCCGCAGAAACGCCGTTTGTATCGCCGAAAAAGACTTCAATGCCGTCTTCAGGCGCGATAAACGTTTGGGGGATGGATACTGCGACGTTTCCGTCAAACTCGGACGAGAAGAAAGAGCCGTGATAGTGCTGAATGAGCCTTTCTACGGAACTATCAATGGAACCGTCGGTTGCGAGTCCTACGTACAACGGCGTCCAAAACGTTTCGCTTACCCGGATACAGGCGTCAACCGCATCATATACGGAGAAACGCCACGACAGACGGTCATTGCCGTATGTGGTATATACGGTGAGCGCCCAGCGGACGCCCGCATCTTCACAAACCTGCTGGAGCGTCTCGGACGAGAAATCATCCGTCGCGCTCCTGATGTACGGCAGCATCACCTCTATACCCGCTTCATAAAACGCCGCGTCAACCGCGTACGCCGTATAGTCAATGGCATCGTATAAATCCGGCGGAGCTTGATCTCTCCCGTGATGGTAGAGCAGAAGAACCGCCGCCGATTCACGGATGGTTGCCGTAGCGTCCACGCCGGCGTCAGCCGGAAGATAAAGCGATACTACCAACAACATACAGCTTGTACACGAGGCTTTTAAAAACGTAAAAAATTTAAAAACATTGAAAACATTCATTTTTCGTACATGATCTCCACACCGTTCCATTGTTCGGGAGGCGGCGCTTGTATATACCGCTTGCAGCGCTCAATATAACGAGCTGAAGCGAGATCATTGGGAAGCAGCAGGCATACTTTTTCAAAAACCGCAAGAGATTCCTTGAACCGCCGCTCATAGTACAAGGTTACCGCATGTTCATGAAAGTTCCACGCCTCTTGTTCCACCGGCGTTATACTTCTTCGCGCGGTGAGAACCGGCACTCCCAGCGTTTTTCCCTTCACCGCCACGCGATCAATGGTTCTGCATGGCAACGCGCCTTTGATCTGTTCGTATACGCTCTCGGAAAAAAGAAACGGTTCTTTGTATATCTTGGTGAGACCTTCAAGACGGGACGCAAGATTCACCGAGTCGCCGATGACCGTATAGTTCATTTTCCGCTCGCACCCGATATTTCCCACCGTTACAATGCCGTAATTGATACCGATACCGATGCGGAATTCCGGCGCACCGAGTTTTATTTGTATGGCGTTGAACTCATCCAGCTTCTCACTCATTTCAAGACCGGCTAACACCGCGGAAAGGGCGTCGTTTTCATGCATCACCGGCGCCCCGAAGATAGCCATAATGGCGTCGCCGATGTATTTATCCACAATGCCCTCTCTGTCCATGATGATGTTCACCATAACATTGAAGTAGCGGTTGAGTGAATTGACCATATCGTCCGGTCTCATCTTTTCGGAAATCGTAGTAAAGCTGCGTATATCCGAGAAAAGAATGGCAATGTCACGGTTTGCGCCGAGTAGCATGGTTTCAGGACTAGCAAATAGCTCGTCAATAACATTTGCAGGTACGTAGAGTTGAAATATGTTTCTGATTTTCCGCTCACGCCGCTGCGCAACCGCAGCGTCAAATGCATAGGCTTTTATCTGCTTATAGGCTATATCCAGATTTTGAATCATGATATTAAATGTGTATGAGAGCTCTCCGATTTCATCTTTGTAGTAAAGAGGAACCGTTTTTGTGAAATCGTTCTTTTCAATAATGTACTTCATGGTGGAAACTACGCTTTCTATGGGCTCGGTGAGGTAGTTCGTCATCATAAAGAGGAACAAAACGCCGATTATCAGGGTGCCGATCAATATAAAAACCGATGTTCTGAATATCTGCTCGACGGGTCCGTAGAATTGACTCCGTTCCTCAGTAACAAAAATCTGCCACCCAAAAGGCGGAAACGGCATGGTATAGACAACACGCTCAAAGCCGTTGATCCGCGTGAAAAAGAAATTTCTTGCTTCTTGTTTGACTTGAGTGCTGTCAAGAAGAGCGACGGCTTCTTCCGGCAAGATAGTGGTATCGCCCGCCATCATGGCGATATGCGCCGCTTCGTCAATCGCAAAAATAACCTCGGTGGGGCTGCGGAGTATGCCTCGCGCGAAATCTTCAATCGCAATTTTTGCCGCAGCTTCCATTGAGAGATTACCAACCATGTTATTATCAACGAGAAGATTCCACTGTCCTTCAGCGTAACTTATGACTTCTTCGGTTTTGAAATTCAAGGATCCAATCGCCAATTTGTTTACCGCAGTTACCGCTAAAAAATATGACGCGCCGCCAACCATTATAACGGCGAGCGCCAAAAGAGGAACAACAATACACAAAATTTTGATTCTGATCTTCATAACAACAGTATATAATAAGTCCGGTAATTACTCAAGAAATAACAAAGGGGAATTTACCTTTTCTCGTCATCTTGTTCTTCCGGCTCCTGTACGGGTTTCGCTTCGGCAAACGGAGCGGTATACGGTATAGTAGAACGGAAATAGGAGACGGTCATATCCAAACCGGCATCGTAGAAACCGTTTTGGATATTTTTATACACTTCTGAATATACCGCCGGCACCTTCTCAATCGCTTTCGTGTATACGTTTAGTTCATAATGTGCATAAAAGTCATCCAATTTAGTCTGTAGTACGAAGGGCATGGGGTTATGTTCCACATAGTCCGTCTTGAGCGCGGATTCAATGAGTATCGAATGTACCGTCTGCCAGGGGGTAGAGTATCCAAACGTAATATCCACATGCAGGATGAGCCCGTGATCGTTTTCGTTATCCACTGAAAAATTGTAATTGGTAATGCTTGAAGTAAGTATCGTAGAGTTGGGGAAGGTAATATATTCGTTCTTATGCGTACGCAGCCGCGTTACCGTTGCGGATTTCTCCACCACAAACCCTACAATATCGCCGATCTTTATCCGATCGCCCAATTTGAAGGGTCTCATGTAGGTAACGACAATGCCCCCGACAAGATTGCCAATAACAGACGTTGAACCTAACGAGAATAAAATGCCGACAAATACGGAAACGCCTTTGAAAATATCGGATTCAGAATTGGGCAAGAGCGGATATATGAGGATAATGGTGAAGGCGTATATCAATATCCGCAGTATATTAAAGGTTGGTTGAGCCCAGTCCGCGTAAAATCCCGGTATGACCAGGTTGCCTTTTTCAATCTGCGCGATAAAAAACTTCACCGCTTTTATCGTATAATGGGCCGCCGCCATAGTAATCGCGATAGTTATAAGATTGGGAACGTACCTGACGATTGCAAGCGCCATGTTTCTGACAGGGGAAACAATATAGCCGATCAGTTTCGCCGCAACGCCGCGGGTTTGTTCAAAAATACCGAAGAGCATGGGCAGGGTTAAATAAATGATCAATATATACGCGACATATTTGAGTATTTTTAATAGAAAAAAGAGCGCCTTCGCTATTTGCTGCGAATCAAAAAGCGTATATTTCTTGAAAACAATGGGCTTGATGTTTGCGCCGTCTTGTATTTGATTCTGTAATTTTATAAAAAGATAACTTACCAAGCGGGTGAGGAGAACCATGAGGACGATCACTGCAACGGCAACGCCGATTCTGATAAGTATGTTTGTTCCGATAAATCTGTTCAGCATGGAAGAAACATTTGATTCAACCGTTGCTTCCACAGTATCTGTCTGGGCAAACAGCGCTGAACCAGAAAGAATAAAAAAAGATATACACATAAGCCGTAGATTCTTCATAGTGTTTAATTATATGCTCTTTCCTTATAGAAAACAAGTAACGTCTTCATCTGTATAGCAAATATCAGTATCTTCAGTATGTGCATAACATGTGTATAAATTGGTCTATTTGCACATCAAAATAGTTAAACAAGCGGAGAATGTATAAAAATTCACAGTTTAAGTTTGGAAATACTGTTAAAATCTTATATAATTCTTTATTATATAAGATTTTATATAAAAATCATAAATCACTGTGTTTTGGTATGACAAAATCGCTCAAGTATGCTATAATGGCGATTATTGTGGAAAACATGTGAATGTTTGTAAATTTTTAATAGAATAAGAAAAAAGGAAATGCTATGGCAGATTGGAATTACGAATTTTTTTGGAAAGAAATCTTGAATCAAATGATAGAGGAACTCGGTGAGCAAGAATTTTCACGCTGGTTTACGCTTTTAGAATACCTCGGCGCGACGGAAAACACCATCAGTTTAGGCGTACCCTCAAATTTTTACCGTGAAGAAGTAAAACGGCGATATAAAACTCGTATTGAAGAAAAGCTCAAAATGGTAATCGAAAAAGACATAGGACTCGTCTTTGAAATTGTACAACAACAGCCAAAAAAGACAATGGTTCAATCCAATCCGGAGGCTCCAACTACAGATACAACCGGTGAATGTAAAGAAAAAAAAGAGAAACCGGACAGCGCTCTCTCATATCAGATGACGTACAGAGATGTTTCGTCAGTTCCATCCGCTCATACTACAACGAAACGACATCCACAGCTAAAAGCGGATTACACCTTTGACGCCTATGTCATCGGGGATAACAATAGTTTTGCGGCAAATGCGGCAATAGCCATAGCGAAGAACCCGGGTGTTACATATAATCCGTTTTTCTTATACGGCGGTGTGGGGCTTGGAAAAACGCATCTTCTACAGGCAATCGGAAACTATGTATATGCCAATGCTCCCGAAACAAAAATCGTGTATATCAATACTGAAACTTTCCTAAATGAGTACGTTGACGCGCTTAAAGAAAAAAATATGAGTTCCTTCAAAAAGAAGTACCGCTACGTTGACGTATTGCTCATGGACGATGTTCACTTTGTTCAAGAAAAAGAAGGACTTCAAGAAGAGCTTTTTCACACGTTTAATACCCTTTACGAATCGAACAAACAGATTGTTTTTACTTGCGACCGTCCTGCTACGGAATTGAAAAAAATTTCAGATCGCCTGCGGTCGCGGTTTGAACGAGGTCTCAACATAGACCTTCAGCCGCCAAATTACGAGACACGGTACGCTATTCTAAAAAAGAAGGCGGAATCAAAAAATGTAGTTATACCCGATGACGTACTCGCCCTTATAAGCAAAAACGTCTCGTCGAATGTCCGTGATCTTGAAGCAGCGCTCACTACATTGATCGCCTATGCCGATCTAGTTGGGAAAATCATAACTGTTGAAATTGCACATCAGCAGCTCAAAGACCTGTTTGCGACTCCAAAGCAAATCAATATGTCCATAGATATCATTCAACGGGTAGTAGCGGATTATTTCAAAATAACGCCTGATGATCTTAAAGGAAAGAAAAAATCTCAAAACGTGGTGTTTCCACGTCAGCTCGCCATCTATATATCCCGTGAAATCACCGAATTTTCTACAACCGAGATAGGGCAGGCTTTCGGCGGACGGGATCATACTACGGCGATGCACTCATGCAACAAGATCAGAGAACGCATACAAACAGACCCGACGCTTGATTCAACCATACAGAGCCTTATCAGAATGATAAAAGAGTCTAATGGCAAAAGGTAATAGATATGAAAGTATTTTTAAAATATCCCTTGCAAATTTGTGAATTTTTATGTATAATACTGTATAAACGGTGTCTTTATAAAGAAGACTGTGAATACTGTGAACTAAAAGGAATTCTTTCCAGAATTTGTGTAAACTGTAAAATATTGAACTAAAAAGAAATAAGCGGTTTATGCACATATTACGTGCCCTTATTATTACTATTATTATTATATAAATTTATATTATTATAATAATAATAAAGAAGAAAGAAGGAGAAAAATGAAATTTTCATGTGAACGAAGCGTTCTACTTAAAGAGATTGGGATTGCACAAGAGATCATTGCCTCAAAAAATGCGATTTCTATTCTATCAAATATTTATCTTGAAGCAGTGAATGATACGCTTATCATCAAAGCTACGGATATAAAAGTAAATTTTGAGACAAAGGTTCCGGTTACCGTGGTAGAGTCTGGCGCTACAACCGTGTTTTGTGATAAATTTTTGGGAATTTTATCCTCCATACCGGAAGGAGAATTAGAATTTGAGCATGTTGACATGAAAGTCATCATAAAACCGACAACTAAGAAAGTCAAATTTCAACTGAGAAGCATTGCGTCTGATAACTTTCCTATGTTTCCAACGCCAAATGAGGAAAAATTTTTCTCTATGCCCATAAAAGATTTTAAGGAAATGATACATCAAACCGTATTTGCCGTTTCCGATGACGAGTCGCGCTACTATATGACCGGCGTTTTGTTTGAAAAAACCGATTCCAAAGTGAATATGGTTGCAACAGATGGCAGGCGGCTTGCCTTTATAAATAAGGACATCAATAATGAAGTACCCGATTTTTTTGGCGTTATTGTTCCGCCCAAGATACTTACCATCATCACGAAGCGGGCAGGAGACGAGGGACTTATTTCCATTTTAGTTACGGATAAAACTATTTTTGTACGATTCGGCTCATACGAGCTTTCATCCGTCTTGATAGAAGGACAGTTTCCTAACTACCATCGCGTTATCCCTGAGAATCACGAGTATTATTTTACCTTAAACCGTATTGAGACGCTTGACGCTCTCAAACGCGTATCACTCTTTGTTGAGAAATCCCACCGCATTTACTTGAGTTTGACGCCAGGCGTGCTTGCAATAGCGTCTGAAGAAAGCGAACTCGGCATTGCGAATGAAGAAATTCCCTGCAGATACGATGGGGAACCGATTTTAATTGCCATGAATTACCGGTATATGGAAGAGCCGTTTAAGGTAATGAGCGATAACGACATAAGCATATATTTTACCGATACCAGCAAGGCGATAACCATTAAACCGGAACCGGCAAGCGATTTTCTGCATGTTGTGATGCCCATGCAGTCGTAACCAATTAGGATGCTCATATCATCTCTGCGCTTTGTCTCTTTCAGAAACATGCGTGATGCTGAAGTTGCTACTCATGCGAAAAATATTTTTTTAGTTGGTGAGAACGGACAGGGAAAGACCAATTTTCTTGAAGGTGTCTATTTCTCTTCGTACGCTTCATCGTTCCGGTCGGTAAGTGACCGTGAACTTATTTGTAATACCGTTCATAATGTCGATACCGCTGAATATGGTGAAGCAAATGAAAGAAAAAGTAGGAGCTGTTCAGTACAGGCACATTTTGTGGCTCAAAGCACTCCGTCGCTCTATGAAGAAGTTCTGGTAAAAATAGAAAATAACCGTAAAATGGTTATCATTGACGGAAAAAGAATTGAAGATCGAAAAGAACTCATCTCTGTAGCGCCATGTATCGTGTTTTGTCATGAAGATATGGTTTTTGCTGCCGGTACGCCGGAAGACCGGCGATGGTTTTTTGATCAAAGCCAAAGCCTCTACGATCCGGTTTATTTGGACGATCTCCGCCATTATCGAAAAATCCTCAAAAGCAGAAATAGTGTATTGAAAGACTACGAAAACGATATGCTATATAAGACACAAATACTCAACGTACTCGATCCGCAGTTGGCGCGGTATGGTATACACATCATGAAGAAGCGCGCCGAAGCTGTACGGCTTTTTTCCCAGACATTCACACCGCTTTATACGCATGTTGCGGGTATTGACAATATCGAAGTACGGTATATTCCTTCGTGGAAACGACCTGCTATGCCGTTATATACAGAGGCAACAGAGAACGACATTGTTCCTGATGAACAACCGGATGAGGACACAATCATTGCGCTATTAAAAAAACGCCGTGAGGGCGATTGTTCTTTCGGTACTACAATGACGGGACCCCACCGTGACAAGTATGCGTTTACTCACAGAGGTACCGAATTTGCACGAACCGCTTCTACGGGTCAACGACGGCTCCTCGTGTTACTACTGCGCGTTGCGGAAGCGCAGCGCTTTTCGGATATAAGTGGAAGAAAGCCGATTTTGTTGTTAGATGATGTGCTTTTGGAGCTTGATCCCGAAAAACGCCGTCGGTTTCTTGAAGTACTGCCGGAATACGATCAGGCGTTTTATACGTTTTTACGAGAAGAACCGTATATGCGGCATCAAAAATTCGATACTATTCTATACAAAGTGGATAACGGCGCTCTCTCAAGGATGAACTGATGAAAAAAGCAGGTGAGCTTCTTTCATTGTTTTTTGATGAACATACGTCGCGCAACGCCCAAGTAATTGCAGAAATGTTTACCTCATGGACAGCTATTGCCAAAGAACAGCACATCCCATCCGTAATCGATCACGCCCACATCGTTGAATTTGAGCGGCACATTGTACTTATTGAGGCGGATCATCCAGGGTGGATTCAGATATTGCAGACTAAGCAACGAGAGTTTCTGGAGAGTTTCAAGCAAAAGTTTCCTGAATTGACCATTAGGGGCATTTCCTTTCGGTTAAGCAGGGGCGCAATACAAGCGCGGGGGAAAGACTGCGGTGCTTTAGCGGGCTATGCAGGGCAAGCCGCTCCGGAGAGAAGCAGCGATTCCGAAGCGCACGCCCCGCGTCCTGACGATATACTATCAAGACTTGAAAACAATGAGGCGTTTAAGAGGCTTGTTTTGACTATGACGGAAGGAACAATGCAATAGTCGCCGTATCACCGCCGCTTACGCCCCTGACTATCTCATTCTGATCACTGTGAGTAAAGGACTATTTTGTGGCGGATGTTTCATAGCGTATCACAAGCCGCTGATTCCCTTTGTTTTTTCCAAATATCCACTCCCCCTCTATACACGAGCGTTTCTTGACCTCTCTTCGGCATAGTGCTATCGCTTCCTTCCGATTTTTCGCCGTATGAATATACGGCGAAAAATCGGAAATTATATTTATAGCCATTCATCCCATTCCCTATTAATGCTTGCTTGCGAAGCCACTAGAGCCGGAAGGATGCGGCGGTTTGGGAAGCCGATACTTCCCATATGCCGCCTTCATGAAGTAACCTCCTCGTGCGGTATGAGGACTCCTCTCGGGTATGGCGGCGGGCTGCTCCGCTTTGAGCGCTCTCTCATCGCTCCTATCCGCCGGTTTGCTAGACTTCGTCTTCGGTCACGAGTTTCGTCTTGTGTTTGGGGTTTATGGTTGCTGTTATAGGATAGTTTGCCGTCAATACTTCGACCTTCTTGTGTGGATTGCAACTATGCGTTATCGCTGACACCGTCTTAAACTCCAGCGTCGTATGCCACCGTTCCGCTTGGTATACTCTCGTAAAGAGGCATTCCGGTATGAACTTACAAGAAATTTGCCGTTGATAGTTTCGAGCAGTTTCAGCAGATTGTCAAAATCATCCTGCGTATAGCCATCATAATGTTCCTGATTCACGCCAACGTAGGGAAGGTCGCAATATAAAGAAGGCGTCCTCGCTAAATACACCATCCTGTACCTCCTGTTATTGTATGGTCCGCTATAAACAACAATTCATTGTAGAGTGTATCCACATATTACGCATACAATAATACGCATTAAATCGTTTTTTGTAATTGCCGTGCCATGACTGATAGGATCTCCGCACATCGTCAAAAGACATTTTTTTCTTATCTATCAATGTTTTGAACTTTTTTAGTTTCCGCCCCAGCCGCCTAAGGGGAGGGAGATAGATGTAACAGAGTGAGAGCGGCAAGAAAGGAATCAGAGCGTTGAGCATAGCGAATAGCGCTACCTCTCCACTGTGTGAATCAGCGAAACACATGCTCAATAAAATGGCGTTCCTTATACAGTTCTGTGTCATACCTCCGTGCCACCTTCCGCTTGGGTGGGATAACTACCTCAATGCCTCTGGCACGAGTGGTGTCTCCTCCTTAGTTTACGTCGTACTCTCTATCGACTAACAAGATCCGTATCGGCACACGCTCAGTTAAACGCATCGCATACGCGTAATCCGCCTTCTGCCCCGCTGAAAGGAGGATACGTACTGGCTCTCCTCTCTTATCTATAGCAAGAGGGACTTTCGTATTCAGCCTCTTTTTGTACGCCCTATCCCTTGATTCCTTCCGACCGCTCCGCATCCATCCATATGGACTTTTATATAAGGTACATCTATCATGAACCACGTCGTATCCACTTTCCCAAGTACCGCATCGGCTCTTTTTTTCCATATACCCTATCTCGCCGACGGCGAAATCTTTGGCGGGTGTTTTCCAATCACCTTCTTCAGGGGGTACATCTCTACAGGGTGCGCCGGTTCCGATAATTCACGATACCGGGTTGATAAATCGCCGATTGTCCTGATCCATCCGACCCCGTTTACCTGCCCTTCCCGGCAGTAATGCTTCTATCCTTTTTTCCACAGCGTATCACTGATATCGTGTCTGTGCGGTGCTTTTCCGCTTTCTTTCACTGTTATCTTATCTTACTTTATTCCCTTCCTTTTGACGACACCCCCATAGTAATACTAGGTAACAGGCTTAAAATAGCCGGAGCCTAAACTTGGAGGTAGCCTTAAGGCTACAACCGGCATTCGGAAAAGTCTAAAACTAGATACTTTACACTTGACTATTAAAATCCGCTTTTATAACCGAATTCCTGTAATCTCTGGCGAGTACGGATAGGCAATTTTAGCACACCCCGCAAAAGCATAATTATCAGGCTCTTCATCATCACTAAACTGATCCAGAAATTTGATATTTGTAAGAGACGCGGGAATAACCAGTTCTACCAATTCTCCACAACCAGAAAAAGCTTGTCCACATATTGCTTCAAGATTTGAGGGTAAATTGACCTTACGAAGGCTTTTACATGCGCTGAAAGCATAGTAAAATTCCCGCCCGTCCGCTTGAATACGCAAAACGGTAAATGCTCCATTCTAATCCTCCGTTTAGGATAACGGCATGGGAAAGTGGATTAAGGTGCCGCTTTTAATAATGAGGTTTAGAACGCCTGCTGATCGGGTAGTCCTTTTGTGTAAGCCTTTATAACATAAAGTCTTACCGTTTATCAATACGAGGATTCGAATGAACGATTCACACTATTAGGCGAAATTAGGAAAAATTGTTTTTCAAAAAAGCTCTTTCTGTAATATTTTATTGCTTGTTACTTTTTTTTCATTAACAATATCGTTATCATTCATTTCTCCGACAAGCAGAGGTGAAAATTGGTTATGTCTTTTAAAATTATTTGCAACAATACCTTGACTGTAGTTTGCATAACAATACACACAACCATTTGAACAAGAATTATATTCGCCAATATCAATACTGCTAACGCAACCACATTCAAATCGTTGATTCTTATCTTTTTCTGCTATAAAATCGCATCCAATTATTTTTGCAATTAATCTGTCATCAATACATCTGGCATGAGCGATAGTATATTTTGAAAGATCAATATCTTCCGCGCATGTATCTATAAGAAGATTGTTCTCATTCGCTATTCGTGAAAAATTATCGGCGATACTATCTTTTTCTTCATTTGTTATTTCATCAATCCTGAATGATTTAATATTTTCCATAATCTTTTTATAGAAATCAATAAAGCTGAATGTTACTTTTTCAGTATATCCCTTTAGAATCCTTGCCAATTCACAAAATTTATCTATATGGTATGAAACGGTATATTTTTCATTAAGCAGAACAGGATCATACCGCCAGATAACTCTCTGCGGATCGGTTATATCGGACAATTTTTTAAATGTTTCAAGTATTTCATTTTTACAAGGGAGTCTTGTTTCTATATCCTGATCATAGGGATTAAGCGTAAATTGGAAGTAGTACGCATACTCTTTTATAAGATGAAGTTTATCAAGCATTGGTTTTGGGTTTTTACTCCAAAAAACAACACAGTCAACAACTTCCGGTTCAAGATTGATTTTACTAATTTGATGTACATTCATTGGGTTTCGCACATAAACATAGCGTTCCTTTATTTTGTTAAAAAACCAATCAGAGTAATATGCGGGAATGTCTGTTCTTCTGCTTGCGCTGATAATCATACCTTTCTCCTATATTCAAAGAATACGCTTTTTGCAAGTACATTTAATGGAGATATATTTCCATAACAGATGAATGGGTAAATTACATCTATTTCAGGAATTTGTATCCATTGTCCATTTCCAGCAAATGGTGGATTATCCGTATAATATTTCCGCATACTATTAGCATGATGCGCTATAGTTCCATCAAATACATCACGCCCCATATAATAACTATTGACATCATTGAAAACTAAAACAGCTTCATTTTCCATTGATGTAGTACTTGCATTTACAATGTTTTGCAGAAACGGTATATGGTTATTATGTACAAATATTGTTGAAAAAACTTTATTCAGCATAATTAAATTATACCCTTGAAATGACAACGGGTTGCTTAAATCAGTCAAATCCATTTGACTATAATGAATATTTTTATGCCGCACTCTCGTTTTGTCCCATGCGGTACTTATATCTATACCAGCATAATCAATTTGTATATTAAGACCAAGATCAAAAATATATTTTGATATCGCATAATAATCTGGACAAAAACCGCAGCCAAGAGATAATACTTTAAATTGTCCGGTGATATTATCCAGTATTCGGGAATTTTTTAAGTAATGATAAATTTCACTTATATACGACTTTCCATAATTTAATACATAGAACGTCATTTTCTTTTCACAATCATACTCGTCTGCATGATTATAGAAACCTTCATTCAAGCAATTGTAACAATTACAGGACTGTTTCTGTTCATGACAGCAAAGCATTTGTTGATAATGGCTCCAGCATTGCGTTAAAACTTGATTAAACATTGTAATTTCCTTTTTCAAAATCAATTTTTATAAGCATAAAATTATATTTTGAATATGTCAAGTCTTTTCAATTGCAAATTTTGTGAAAATATCATCAGCTTTTGCAAAAATTTGCAGTTTTTCATAATTGCACATAAAGCTATACCGTATGTACCCGTCCCCGCAAAGACTACTAATTGCGCTCTACTCGCATGGTCTTGTAAAACAGGCGCGGCTCGCCTGATAGTCGGCAGCGCCGTCTGCGTCCGCGTGTTTACCGCGCGGCGTATTATAGGCGGGGGTTAGTGGCTCTTCGGGAAAGTTGAAAGCAATGAAGCTATCGTTTTGGAGGGTTGCGGACGTGAATTCGCGGCGGGATATACACGAGGGGAGCGGCGGCGGATGCGGCTCCCCTGCGCTTGAATAGAGGGGATGCTGTTTGGGGCGGGCAAGACGGCGGCGTTGGACGGGGGGAGGTGACCTTCATGCGGTATGCGGGGCGTCGAGGGGGGCGTGAACACGCGGGGCGTGAACACGCGCGGAACGGAACGGGAGCGCAGCGGTTCAGACGGCTTTGAACCGGTTGCGGCGTGGCGTGGCATATGCGCGGAGCGCGGCTTCCGCTTTGTTCGCTTTTTCGCGTGGCGGAGGCGGCGCGGACGGGGGAGCCGGAACCGCTCGCGCAGTGTGAAGAATGGGGAAAAACTTTGTTGACAAAAGAAAAAAAAGGATATATACTTTATCCAGTTTATAACGATCATGCGTAAAACGTTGCAAAGGAGATTGAAAGAACGTCATGGGTTTTTCCACGCCGCGGTTGCGGAA
>JAISMJ010000110.1 GCA_031276815.1 Treponema sp. | reverse complement strand
CCAAGATGCGCTTTTTCCGCGACCGGTATTTCAAGATGCCGCCGTTGACCGGGGCGGACTGGGCGGCGCTGGGCTTCAAGCGGAAGGACGGGCATCAAACGCCGGTGCCGGAGCCGGAGGGGACGCTCGCGGTGTCGTTAAGTTATCCGGGGGGACCCCACGCTTTGCTTGCCCATCTGGGACCTCTGGCGGGGACGCTGGAAATGGATCCCGCGAGCGACTACGGGTATGCGGTGTATGTGGGGATCATGCCGCCGGGTGGAGCGACGCTGGAACAGGCGGCGTCCGATAAGCACTACCTGATGAAGACGCCGGCGGACGGGAAGGGGCTTCAGCACTACCGGTTCACGCGGCGGCGTAAGGAGAAGCTGACGTTTGACGCGGAGGAGCGGGGCATGACGGCGTGGGTGTGCTGCCGCTATGAGAACCAGAAGGGGGATGTGGGGCAGTGGGGACCGGTGGCATCCGCGATTATTCCCTAGATAAGAAAGAAAGAGCGCCTATGGATCGGGAAAGCGGTATAACGGCAGGCGGAAAAGTCCGCTGATGTGGAGATCGCATCGTCGCCCCTATCGGGAGGCGTAACCGCTCCATAGGCGAACTCATCGAGACCTATATCGCGGCGCGGCTGCGGGAAAAGAGGTCTTGAATACGGTTAAGAACCGGTAGCGACAGTCCGCCCTCCAAGCGGCGCTGGTAGAGAACGGGGGAAAGAAGGGGAACAGGGATCGTTAGTTTCGTCCCTGATTCCGTAGAACGAGGCGTTTTCCGCGTATGCGGTGAACATACATTATTTTGACGGCGGGAATAGACCGCATGCGTGGGAACACGCGAAGGAGTTTTTCAAATGATGAAAAACAATCGATTTTTTACGGGAATACTGGTAATGGCGCTGGTATTTGGAATAGCGGTTCTTGGGTGTGATACCGGCGGCGGTGACGACAGTGGAACCAAGACTGGAACCGGCAACGGTAATGGAACCGATGGTATCCAATGGGAATCTGAACCGAGCGGCACCCTCACGACGCTCAACAACACATCCAAAGATATGATTGTCTTTCAGGGACAGACCCCCAACACTTCCAATATTTTGGGCGGCGTGCGGGCAAATAGCACCAGAGTCTTCGATATATCCGATGATGTGGATGATTTTGATGTGGGGGGATACATCATTTTGCGGGGTATATCTAAAGAAGAGTATGAAAAAAACAAAGCGAACCTTTCCGCCGCCAAAGCCGAATACTCCGCCATGGCGACCTATGGACAGGGGAAGAAATTCCGTACCGAGATCAACCCCGCCTATAGCGGGGAGTACTATTTTAAGATAACCAATGGCGGAAGAATCGGTATGGAATTGCGGAAGAACAGCCCGGACGGAGAAAAGATCGGGTATCTGCCCGCATTGGCAACCAACTACGCCCTCTATTCCAGTAGCGCCGATGATCTGACTATTTTCCCTGTCTACGTCTTTTACAGCAACATATCAAAAACAGTTACCACGGTACGGGCTACCTCCTTTGCCGAATCGGCGTCCGTCGGTCCCCGTCCGGTAACGGATCAGAGCGTTCAGACGGTACGATTGCCCAATGATCCCAACATACAGTGGGATCAAATTGTCGGAAACATCGTGTATCCGGTGGCGTTCATCACCGTTACCAATAATGTTGCCAATCAGTCCAGCCGTTTTGCCTCATCGTCAAAAGTACATTTCGCCCAAAACGGATACGATTCGATTAACTCCGGGGAGTCCCTTACGTTTGAGATAAGCGCCACCGAGGCGGGACAGCAAATAAACCTTAATTGTACCCTTTACGGCGGGACGACTACGGTTGCGGTAAAAACCGCTTACGGCGGGACGACTACGGTTGCGGTAAAAACCGCGGGCAATGAAACGCCGGTTATTAAGAACGGCTATGACTATACGGTTACCTTAACCTATACGGGCGGCGGCGAACTGACCGCGCCTGCCAGTTATACGGCAGTTATCACCGAAGGCGCCAAGCGGAATATTACGGACGAAATCACGTCCCTCTAGTATTGATTTTTGTTTACCCCGCGTTTCGCGAAACGCGGGGTTTATTGAGGTTTATTTTTATGAAGAACATCATACGGGCTGGTTTTTTGACCTGCCTTTTGGTATGTATGGCAGGCTGTCCCGCCGATACGGAAGAGCCCGGCAATAGTAATAGTAATGGGAATGTGCCCGCGCCCGCGCCTGATCGTCACGTTGGTTATGTAACCTTCTTTAACGAATCCAGCTATCAGGCAATCGTTCATCAGGACGCTTTTTCAGGACCGGTACTGCTCGAATTGTCTCCCGGACAATCAAAAAAAGTTGAGGTTCAGATCAGCGGCAATTACGGCGTTGGGTCAACCTTTTCCGTTGAATACCGGTACTCTGTTGTTGACGGTTTCGATCTGGCAAGCGGCGCGGTTTGGGCGAATGGCTTCGATCCCGATGTACAGTTGAATCACGTTATAGAAGAAAATCAATCCTATAGCCTGCAAATACCCCAGCCGGCGCATCTGGAATTTTCCTATGCGTTTGTCAAAATACTCAACACCTCGGATAGGCAATTTGAACTGCATTATTTGGGAACAGCCTTCAAACAAGCGGGCAACGGTAATCTTCCGGTACCGGTGGGAAAAAACGGCGTGTATCAGTTCGCCGCTGCCGGAGAAGGAAAAACAATCAACGGCTATACGGTAGTCAGTACCTTTCAATCTGTTACGGTTCCTGATTTTACCGCGCGGAACAGCTATATCTATGATTTTACCTACAACGGCGTATCGGTAGTTAAAACCGGTGAACGCAAGATTGCGTTTTAATATGTTAATACAAGGAGCGTTTTTATGAAAAACTTTGAACATGATACTATAATCAAAAAAACCGGTTTGTTGTGTGTTGGCTTGCTTTTTGTGTTTTTCTCAGCTTGCGAGCCGGAAGACACCGGCGAAACAGAAAATATAGTCAAAACAACACTGACAATTTCTAATAATAGTAGTGTAACGTTTAATTCTCTTAACTGGAACGGAACAGAATGGGGTGGTTATCCCGGATATGGGGAAGAGGTAGATAAGCAAATAAAACCCGGAAATAAGCAAACAAAAGATGTTGATGCAGGAAGCGGCTATATTTTCTTTGAGGTTGTCTATTGGGATTTCTATGGAGACACTGCATCAGGAAGAACTAACGATGTAATCAATATAGAAAAAAAGGAGGCAAAAACGTTTGTTTTCACTGATTCTACTTTAGTGGTAGATAATAGCAATAATACCTATACCCTGTCTGAATTTGTCCAAAGACAACTACAAGCTTATCGGTAGCAAAAACCGGTGAACGTAAGATTACGTTTTAATATGCTTAATAAAAGGAGTATTTTTATGAAAAACTTTGAACATGATACTATAATCAAGAAAACCGGTTTGTTGTGTGTTGTCTCGCTTTTCGTGTTTTTCTCCGCCTGTTCGCCGGAAGACGCCGGCGAAACAGAAACAGAAGCGAAAAAAGATAGTACGCTGGAAATAGTCAACGATTCCTCCTCTTCCATCAGTAATATAAAATGGAAGGACAACCCTATTAAAGATTATGCTGGCAATCTGACGCTTGGAACCGGATACAGCAATTCTTACGGAAGAGCCGAGGTACCGTCCGGTTCCGACTATCTCTACTTTACCCGTGAGGGAACCACGGTAATGAACCTCCGTACCCTGAACAAGATAACGGTGAGCGGCGATACTAGCTTTACTCTCACTAATTCTACCATGGTTGCGGAGGTTGATCATGAGGACAATACCGGCGCCTTGTCGACAATCACGCCAGCCGCATCTACTACCGGTATTTCCCTGACCATTAAAAACCAGTCCTTTAGCGATCTTTTGAACGTGGAGTGGCAGGGCATTGCCTTTGCGTCAAATACGGTCGAAAATTCTCTTACCGTTGGCAATACCGTAAACAAAAAAGTTGCCGCCGGAACAGGGTATATTTTCTTTAAACGGAAGTCAAACCCCGCCTTTGCTCGTACCAGAGAGCTTGTTATGGTTGGAGAAAAGGAAACGGTTGAATTTACTTTTACCGACAACACCCTGATTGTGGAAGCGAACAACCCGGACAATACGGGCACCCTGAAGAACATGACAACCACGGTGGTGTTTTTCGATGACGCCGAAGGGGATATACAAAACTATGCGGAGCGAAAAGGTTCCGCGTATTATGCCGACGAGGATGATTTGCCTTATTCTTACTATGATTATTTTCATCCGCCCTATACCGGCTCCGGTAAATCAATAGCCCTTGGCGGCATGACCGACGCCAAACTGCGCTTAACCCTTAACCTGGAACGGAGGGCGAAGCTTTCATTCTGGTTTGCCAACAAAGATTACAACACAAACGGGGCCAAGTTCTCCATTGACGGAACCGAGCAAGCGGCATGGCAAGGGGATTACAACTGGTCTAATCAGGAATATACCCTGGAAGCGGGTTCCCATGAAATTGTATGGACCAAGCATGGTTACTACTACTACTTCTACACTGACTACTACGCCTATCTTTCTCTGGACAATATTCTGGTTTACTACATTGAGTAAGGCAGCTGTGTTTAAACCGGCGCAAAACCCCGCCGGTTTTTTGTTTTCATAAAGAGGGTTTAATACCCCGCCCTAAGAGGCGGGGATTTTTTATTGGATCAGAGCCTATCGTTTTATCAACGAATATAAAGTATGATGAAGAGGATAAAGACAATGAGGATGGCAACGAAGGACTATGGCTCATGCAAATCGCCCTAGAAATCATGTGTCCCCATTTAATGAGCCTATTATGTATAGTTATTCGGTATAGTGTGGATGTGTGCGCTTGCTTTCGTGCGCCGGCTTTTAGTACGCCCATATGCCGCGATTTTCTTCGCGGGGCGATACGCTTAATGCAAGCGTTGTACGAAGGAGTTTGAGATAATCGGCGCGTTTTATATGCTGTCCGCCAAGACTTTCTATATATGCGGTGTGTACCTGACTGTCGATAAATGCCACGCCTTGATCGAACAGGAAGCGGGCAAGGGTGAGGAACGCCGCTTTTGAAGCATTCGAGACTTTGGCGAACATGGATTCGCCGAAAAACACATGTCCGATTTTAACTCCGTAACAGCCGCCTGTCAATTCACCGTCAACATAGCTTTCCGCGGAATGGGCGAAGCCCAGTTCATGCAGCTTTATATATGCGGCTATCATGCCGTCTGTGATCCATGTGCCGTCCTGCCGCGGACGATGGATAGAGGCGCAGCTTTTGATGACGCCCGCAAAATCCCTGTCAAAATGCACGTCAAATTGTTTCTTCTTAAAAATTTTCCGCATGGATGTTGAAATATGGAGGTTCTCTGGAAAAATAACGAAACGCGGATCCGGCGAGTGCCACAGTATGGGTTCTCCGGCGCTATACCACGGGAAAATGCCCTGCTCATACGCGGAAAGCAGCATACCGGGCGAAAGATTTCCGCCTATTGCGACAATACTGCCCCGGCTCTTTTCAGCCGGTGGAAACATAACCCGCTCGTTCTCCAAGAGAAAGGGTATATCCGTATCTATTTTGGGCGGATAATACCACATATCCTTCATACGCCGGTATGCTCCTTGTCCGAAGCCGCGTTAATCGTAATCCGGTACTTGCCGCGTTTGTAATCCGCCTTCGCGCCGCCGCCGCCGCTTAATCTGCCGAAAAGCACCTCGTCCACAAAGAACGATTTTATCTCATCTTCAATGATCCGTCCTGTATTGCGCGCGCCGAATTCTTTGCTGTAGCCGTCTTCCGCAAGCTTATGGATGCAGGCTTTAGTAACGTCAAGAGTAACGTGCTTTTCCGCAAGTTGGGCGGCGAATAGCGCGAGTTCTTTTTGAACTATGGACGTCATAATGTCTTTTGAGAGATGTCCGAAGCGTACCACCGCATCAAGCCGGTTACGGAATTCAGGGGTAAACGTCTTTTCAACCGCGTCCGTTACCGCGGAACTATCTACGATGCGCTCGCCAAAGCCAATGAGGTTTTTGCCTATGTCGCGCGCGCCTGCGTTACTAGTCATAATAAGCGTTACATTACGGAAATCCGCCTTTCTGCCATTGTTGTCCGTCAGCGTTGCGTAATCCATGATCTGTAATAAAATATTGAAAATATCGGGATGGGCTTTCTCGATTTCATCCAGCAGAACGACCGAGTGCGGCTGTTTACGGACCGCATCGGTGAGCAAGCCCCCTTCCTCATACCCGACATAGCCCGGAGGAGAACCGATGAGGCGGGAGACGGTGTGCTTTTCCTGATACTCGCTCATGTCGAACCGGTGCATGGAAACGCCGAGAATATCGGCAAGGCTCCGCGCAAGTTCGGTTTTGCCGACGCCGGTTGGTCCAACAAAGAGGAAGTTCGCTACAGGTTTTCCGGATGCGCGGAAGCCTGCCCGCGACCGCTTCACGGCTTTGACTACTGCGGCAACGGCTTCATCCTGCCCAAAGATGCGTTCACGCAGCCTGCTTTCCAGAAGCCGCAGCTTGTCTTTCTCGCTTTCCCCAACCGAACGCTCCGGTATGCGGGCGATTTTGGAGATAACGGTTTCGATGAGGGGAATGTCTATGGTGATGGGGTGAACCGGAGTCTGATGCGTATCTGAATCCTGCCGCGCCCCGCCCGCTTCGTCTTGTTCTCCGCTTTTTGATTCATGAGCCATGGTCTTCCATTCCCGCATCCTCACAAAGGCTCCGGCTTCGTCCACCACGTCAATAGCTTTGTCGGGCAGACGACGATCCGTGATGTACTGGGCTGAGAGGGTTACGGCGGCGGTAATGGCTTCGTCCGTGTAGGTTACGCGGTGGAATTCCTCGTATTTGGGTTTGAGCCCCTGTAGAATCGCGATGGCGTCTTCTTCACTCGGCTCCTGTATGTCGATCTTTTGGAAACGGCGGGATAAGGCTCGGTCCTTATCGAAGAATTTGTTGTATTCCTCATGAGTAGTAGAACCTATGCAGCGGAGTTTTCCCGAAGCAAGCGCCGGTTTCAGGAGATTCGAAGCGTCAAGCGCGTTACCGGACGCGGAGCCCGCGCCTACGAGAGTGTGAATCTCATCAATAAACAGAATCGCCTTCTCTTTTTTCAGTATTTCTTCAACAACCCGCTTGATACGCTCCTCGAAATCGCCGCGGTACTTGGTACCCGCAACAAGAGCGCCCATATCAAGCGAGAATATGGAGAAATCTTTAAGCGTGAGCGGCACATCGCCCTTGACGATACGTTGTGCAAGCCCTTCGGTGATTGCCGTCTTGCCAACGCCGGAATCGCCTACATGTATGGGGTTGTTTTTCAAGCGGCGGCACAGTACCTGTGTGGTACGGTCTAGCTCGGCTTCCCGCCCTATGACGGGTTCCAGTTTGTTTTCCCGCGCCAGCGCCGTAAGATCTGCGGCGTATTTTTCCAGCGCCGTTTTTTTCACCTTACCTTTACCACTCTCTGCGGATGTTTCATCTTCGGAAGACAAGAAAATGGATTCGCCGTCAGTACCATGGGATAATATGGTTAACAGATCAAACCGTTTTATACCGGACGCGCGCAAATAATAGGCGCAGTAATTCCTCTCTTCATCATAGAGAGAAACGAGTATATCGGCGACATCAACGATCTGCTTCTGGGAACTTTGACTCTGTATCACTGCCCGCTCTATGACGCTTTGAAAACCGACTGTTTGTGTTGGTTCGCTTCCTGTCAACATAGGTATCTTTTTATCAAGATAGCTTTCTATACCGTTTCGAAGTTGAACCGCATCCGCGCCGCACGCGGTAAAGACGGTCTGTACTTCCTCAAAGGCAAGGGCTGCATAGAGAATATGTTCGGGCGTAAGATACTCGTGATTCCGTATTCGGGCTTCATTGTAAGCCGCGTTTATTATTGCTTGAGCATGTCCTGAAATCTTCATTACTACACCTCTTCAATAACGCATCTAAGCGGGACTTCGGCTTGCCGCGCAAGACTATGAACTTGATTCGTTTTAGTCTGTGCAATGTCAAACGGGTACTGCCCCACGATGCCTTTTCCTTTGCGGTGAATGTCTATCATAAGGCGGTTCGCTTCAAGCTCATCTTTATGAAAAATCATTCTCAGTACTTCCACCACAAAGTCCATAGGGGTATAATTATCGTTGAGGAGGATAACTCTATAATCACGCGGTTCCTTGAACTTTTTCTCGTTCTTGGGTCTAGCCTTTGTCTTTTCCATAGCATTACTAGTTATAAACATATAGAAATTTTGCAAAAAGGGCAATAGGTCGAAAAGAGTATTCCCTGAATCATCGTCAAAAGTATCGCAGACCGAGTATTGCCTGCCGCATGTTTCGCCAATACACGGACAGGTCAGGCTGACGATCAATTCCGTGATCATACTATGCTGGCGGTAATAATTCCTCCAATTCCCCGTCTTCGATAATTTTCGTTGTTTCGACCGGTCATAAGTATCCGCCTATAGGCGATACTTATGTTCTGATATGCCGTATTGACAAATCAAGACGATTTGTTACGCTATAAAAGTAAGTTCGGTATCCGACCATGAGGCTGACCACACATGTAAGAAGAGATACTGTTGCGGCGACAGGGATTTACGCCATGGATACAAGATGTCCGGCTATTATTGTAGGAAAAGTTGTTCAGACTACGAACAAGTAACAAGTCCACGGCTAGCCGGACGGCTTTAGCCGGATAGCCAACTTCATGTATACATCAAGGAACTATTGTGAACAGAGAGGTATATGATGGAAGTACTTTCTATAAAAAATCCTTTTAACAATGCGCCAATCTTCCATGTGGAAACGGTTTCCAGCACTATGGACGCGGCTCGCGACCTTGCGGCGCGGGGGTTTCCGCATGGAACCGTGATCGCAGCAGACCGGCAGAGCGCGGGCAGGGGCAGGACGCTGGAACGGGCGTGGCAATCCGAGCCGGGTAATTTGTATTGTACGCTTTTGCTACGGTACAGCGGTTTTTCGGATATTCCCAAAGCGGTTACCCTTAAAACAGGACTCGCCGTTGCATACGCCGTAGAAGACGCTGCCGCAGGTTTAACGCGCGGCATTCACTGCGCGGCGCTGGTAAAATGGCCCAATGATATTATGCTTCGATCAGCCTCCGGTACGGATAGCGCAAAGAAAGCCGCAGGTATCATCAGTGAAAGCGATGGTAAAACCGTCTTTATCGGCATAGGAGTGAACGTCGCCCAAACCCGATTTCCTGATCATTTGCAGAAAAAGGCGACCAGCATTGCGTGTGTTTGCGGCGCGTCATTGGAACACGGCTATAAATTTCGGGTGCTTGAGTATGTTCTTTTTCACATGGACCGTGAACTGCGGCAGACGGATGATTCATGGAGAGAACGGCTCTCCGAGCGGCTCTACATGAAGGATAAACGGGTGCGTTTTATCGCGGGCAGCGCCGGTTCGGACGAAACTGTGGAAGGAATCTTGCGGGGCATCCGCGGAGATGGTTCCCTGCTGATTGAACAGGATCAAACCGGCGGTAAACCGCGTGGCGTTGAAGCCTTTTTCACCGGCGAGCTGGACGTGTATCCGCGCGATCTACATGGGTAGATCGTCTAATGAAGCGAGCACCGTCAATGGAGGCATGTCCCCGCTGACGGGGAATAGGGCGGCTATTTTTCTCATTGTTTTCGTCTTAATTTCATCTTTTGAATATATTCTATTTTCTTTTAGATATTTTGGAGTTATACTACCATCTTCATTTTTCTATTTTCTATTATTTTTTACGCAATTGTACCCTCACGTGTACCCAAACAGTCCGGCCCGTCGGGCCGGGCATAACCGCGATAATTTATTTCAGTCGTTTTTTAGACAAGTTTTTATTTTTTTTGTGTTCCAGCGCGTAATGCTACAAGCGAAGTTTGTGTAGCCTTGTTTGAATATGTTTTCTGCGTGTTTGATTTATCTTGTGTTATGGGTTGAATATTTTTTCCATCAAACGTAAAACCAATTATAGCGAGAATTGAAAGTATGTCTTCGTCGGTACTCTTAGCAGATCTGGCATGCTTAACTACTTCTGGCATGTCATGTGCTTCGGCGTAGTAGATTATTGCATCTAATCTGTCTTCCCGTCGTTCTTTTGGTGTTTCGTCTTCGAAGTTTACGATATCCTCGAACTCTATCTTAAGGCCCTCGTAGGCGTCATAAAATTCTTTCATCCATTCTTCCATGTTTCAGTATCCTCTCTCAGTTATTAGTTTGTCTATCGCCTCGATAGTTCTGTCTTGTTCACTACCTTGTCCGCTCTTAGTAGAGCTTCCGCCTTCAAGACGAATCTTTTTATCGTCTATTACTGTGAAATACACTCGTAGAGGTAGAGTTTCGATTACTATTTCGTAAATCGTATTTGTTGCTCTACACTTATGGGAATTTTTCCCATATTGACTCTTGTATGAACTTTTGTCAAACGACTAATCACGAGGCTTCGTGACGTGTTATCAAGACCTTTTAGCCACTTCATAAATCGTTCCTCTGGGACTGAACTTCTCGGTCTACCTTCGAGTTCAGTTATGGTTTTATGTAAGTGGTTTTCGTAGATTTTTTGAAAAATTATATTAAATTAGTCCTTTAGCCATTATTATGTTAAGCTAAAAACCATCGATAAGTCAATAACTACATTCAAAAAGATAGTAGTTTACTAAAATAGCAATGATAACTCGGTCAAACCGTTCGGTACACGTGAGAGTACAATTGCGATTTTTTATAGTTTATACGCTTACCCACTTGACTATTAGTATACCCTATATTCTAATATTGGGATAATAATTATGGATGAAAAAACGATTTTGGCAATTGACGACGCGCCTGAAATACTTGAGAGCCTTAACGGTATATTGGGTAACGATTACGATATGAGGCTTGCCAAAACCGCAAGCGCGGCATGGACGGTACTCCGGTTAACTGAGGTAAATCTTATTCTTTTAGATATAGAAATGCCTGGCATGTCAGGTTTTGATTTTCTGGAAAGTATCAATACAACTAGAACGGAATACAAACATATTCCGGTTGTTTTTATTTCTTCCAATGCTGATCAGGAAACTGTCGATAGAGCGATGAGTATGGGAGCGGCGGGATACGTAGTAAAGCCGCTTTTCCCCGAAAAATTGCGCGATATGATCGGCTCTATTCTTGGGGGGAGTGTCCCGCTTTCAACACAGTAAGAGGGGAAGCGCTAGTATGTATGCTGTTCCGCCTCGCTCCTTTCCCTGTACTATTCTTATGTTACTTTTTTGATAATGGGCGGTATTTCTTTCCGGCTTCCACAACGTTAGGACATCCTGTTTACAAAATAATAAAGACATGGTAGAGTAGCGGTATGTTATTAACCGAATTAGGAACGCCCGTTGAAACGCTACGGGCAAAAATCTATGATACATGGAGGCGTCTTTGAAGACGCTTCGTTTGCGGAGCGTATTGCTGGTATAGAACGGAAATCCGGCGCGCCGGATTTCTGGAACGATCAGGCGGCGGCGGAAAAGCTCATGGGGGAGCTGAAAGCCCTCAAGGCTCGTTATGAGCCGTGGAAGGCGCTTAAAGCTGCGGCGGACGATCTTGAAACCCTGTATGAACTGTCGGCTGAAGAAAAAGACGAATCCCAATCCCCTGAAATTGAGGCGGCGTTAAAAGCCCTGTCCGCGCGTTTTGAAAAACAGAACCTGTTTGAGCTTATGTCCGGCGAAGTTGACAAAAACGGCTGCTTCCTTACCATTCACGCGGGCGCGGGCGGCACCGAAGCCTGCGACTGGTCCCAGATGCTCTACCGCATGTACCTGCGCTGGGCTGAACGTAAAGGCTTCTCCATTGAAGAAGTAGACCGGCTTGAAGCGGAGGGCGGCATAAAAAGCGCTACCTGCAAACTCGAAGGCGATTATGCCTACGGCTTTCTCAAAGGCGAGTCCGGCGTTCACCGTTTGGTGAGAATTTCGCCGTTTGACGCAAATTCGCGGCGGCATACGTCCTTTGCATCCTGCTATGTCTTTCCCATGCTTGATGATTCCATTGCGGTGGACATCCGCCCTGAAGACCTGCGCGTGGATACGTACCGTTCCGGCGGCGCGGGCGGACAGCATGTCAACAAAACGGACAGCGCGGTACGCTTTACCCATCTGCCCACTGGCATCGTGGTAGCGTGCCAGAGCGAGCGCAGTCAAACCATGAACCGCGCAACCGCCATGAGTATGCTCAAGGCGCGGCTGTACGAGTATTACAAGGCGGAAAAAGAAAAGGACAATGAACGGTTCGCCCAAGAGAAAAAGGATATTTCCTTTGGCAGCCAGATACGCTCCTATGTGTTCCAGCCGTATACTATGGTGAAAGACGCCCGTACCAAAGCTGAAATGGGTAATATTCAAGCCGTTATGGACGGGGATATAGACCTTTTTATTGAGGAGTATCTGCGCTTTGCATGGAATGAAAAAAAGTGAGCGGCGCGGAACCGCCTGTGTATCCCACGGACTGATGGCGTTCCGCTACCGCCTCGCGCGTCTTGCGCTCTTGTTTCCGCTTGTTTTCTGTGCCGCCGCATTACTACAGGCAAAAGCGAGCGCTGAAACCGGGCCCGCTCCGCTCAACCCCGAGTGGGGCTTTGCGGTAACGGCGTTTGACGTATCCGCGCTTCCGCCGGAACATCAGACCGTTGGGGAGCGTATCCAGCGCGAATTCGTTTTGACGTTGAATTCCATAAAAAAGCGGAAGCGCACCGGTGAAGAATACGCATACTACGAAGCCGTCGCATGGGAAAAAAGCAAGGCTGCCGCAGCGCAGTCCATTGCCAGCAAATGGAATCAGCGCGATCAGCTTCTGTACAACGGCGATCCGTCATGGAAATACAAAAAGTCCCTCAAAGCTATAGACGCCGAATTAGCGACCTTACAAAAGGCGTTTGAAAAAGCGTCCGCCGAAGCGCCGCGTATTACGCGGGAACCGGTCTTTACCTTAATTGAAGACAACAAAAAGGGGATATATCCCGCTCCGCCGGACGCGGGTAAAGAATACGCCTTTTGCGTTCAGCGGCATATAGACGGCTTTTTGACGGGTGCTATCACGCTCTACCACGAGCGTCTGTACCTTACGCTAAAACTATACGCCCTGTACAGTACGTCGTATTCATATCAAGACAGTATTCTGTTTTCGTCCGAGCAAACAAGCGATGCGGTTAAGGAGCTTACCCGCGATCTCATGGAAGCGGTTTCCGGCACAACGCCCGCGCTGCTTACGGTCAGCGTGGAGCCGCCTGACGCTTCTATCTTTGTTGATGAAGCCTTTGCGGGAACCGGCGAAGTGTCCGCCTTTGAATATTCCTCCGGCGAAGCGACCATTACGGCTTCCGCGGACACACGGGAAACCGTCTCAACCTCCGTTGAGCTTACCGAAGACGAACAAACCGGTGTATCCTTTACCCTGCCCCTCATCCCGATAGCCCCGGTATCTTTTACCGCGCTGGTACCGCAAGCGAAATCAAAATGGGCACTGTTTACCCCAACCAGATTTCTCGGGCAGAGTGCTGCCGTGTACCAAGGCGCACTCTATATGGGACAGACGCCGCTGTCGTTTGATACAGGTGCGGGACTATTGACCTATTACCGCATAGAAAGCGATCAAACCGCGCCGGACGGAACCGTTAAAAAAACAGCCAGAACCGTTGTCGTTGATGCCAGAGAGAGCATGGTAACGGTAAAAACACGGATATTGCCGGAGCCTAAAGAAAAACCCGTTGCAAAAGCCTTAGACAGGATGTACCTGTCGTATGGTTTGTTTTGGCTGACCCTGCCCGTCGCCCTTGTAGCCGGAATGGATGTTTTGTGGGGAGGGCGCGGCGGTATGCTCGGCGCAGCCGTTCAAGGACGCTCCCTTGATGATGTGAATATATGGTATCCCGTTTCATTAGGCGCATCCATTGCGGCGGGCGCAGCCTTGGTTTCTACAATCGTCAATGCGGTACTGAGTTTTTCTACGGCTAGTAAGAATTCGCCGACGTTGGTGAAGTGAAGACGCGGCTTTTACAGGGAGCGCTTTGTGTGTGATGAGGACGTGTTCTCAAAGGCAACGCCCGTTCTTCTCCGAACCGGGGCGGGTATTGAATGTTGTCATTAAGTATACACTATGGAGACGCAGAACAAAAACGCCGGTGCCATAGGCGCACGGAATTGCAACGGACATATATTCTGCCGATTTCCGCGCTTCAGCCTATGTACTACCGCGGTACTTCATTCTTGAATGTCCGCAATGTCCTTGTTTCCGCCATTTGTGTACCCTAATGAACACACCCCTAGATAATACTCATGACCACCACTTCAAGTCCTATGGCATTGACATACCGGTCCGTAAACCAATACCCCCTATACATGAGCGATAATCCCACTCCCGCATCGTCCACCTCATCACCACCTAACTTGAACAACAAGCCGGCTTTAATCCCGGGCGTGATAAACACGCCGGAATAGGCGCCAAGGCTATCGGCTCCGCCATGATGAAGGAGCGGCTCATAGTCCGAGATTCCCAACCAGTGGAGCGTCCCGTAACACGCCGCGGTAATGCGTTCAGTTACCGGGAATAGGACCCCGGCATGGATAGGGAAAGAACTCCAAAATACACCGCTAGAAGGTATCACTATAGCATCCCATATATCCATACCAACGGATACGTAGGGCAACAGAGAGAAATAGACTCCTCCTCCGTTTCCAAACCCTAGTGCTTCTCCATCCCATGCGAAAGATAGCGGCGCCTCTACATACAACTTCTTCGCAAAATCGCTTCGACGGAACGAAGGCACCGCCGCTTCAGCCTGCAAGGGGAGCCGGGGCGGCTTTCTGCCGTCGAGTAGGTTTTGCACCTTCCTATCTCCAAGGCTTAAATCTACTGCATACGCGGTGGCTATCAACCCTTCCACCACTTTGACCGCCCGTATCCTGAACCGGTACGTATCTTTCATATCAAAGAGATTTCCCAATATGATAACCGTCCAGCCCTGTTCTTTACCGATTGCCGCGGCGGTCGCATCGCTTATATCCGCCGCTAATTGCATCTGTTTCTGCTGCCTCACCAGATCAATGGCTTTCTTCTCTTTTACATCGAGCTTTTTCCCGCTCACCAAGGCGATTTCCAATTCCTCCATCACATAATCATCAAACATGCCGCTGCCGGAATTAAAATCAAGTACCGCTATGGTGGTTCCTTCATCCAAATCCGCCTTGATTATATCCGCCGCATTGAGAATCGCCCGATCAAGGGACACAATCACTCCTTCATCATTGTACAACGTCCTGCCGTTAGTGGCGCAGCTCCCCAGCAAGAGTCCCAAAAGAATCCATAACCACCTACTCATACGCTCCTCTGTGCTATAGTTTGGTTGCCTATCGTACTATAGATGGGTAACTACTATACAAGGAAACACGGGAGTAGTCAAGAAACATGAGCCGTATCCCGCACATCCGTTTTTTCCTACATATCCCTTGAACGGATCATACTCTTTTGCTTTTATGCCAGAGGGGAACAGAGGGAGCGGCTCATCCTACAGGACAAGCGGCTCGTTCTATAGGATAAAGAGGGTTATTTGCTTCAATGAAGTCGGCCGGTATAGACGGAACCGGCATAACGTGGTATATATGTAGGTATCATGAATACCGAGTTATCGCCCCGTGAAGAACGCTTGGTTGAACGGAAAAACAGGGCTATAGACGCTCTTTCCGTCCAATTTTCAAGAAACGCTATGCCTATTGAAGAGTACGAGCGTCTTGTTGAGTATATCAACAAGGCGGAAAGCGAGCGGGAACTTACCATTATCGAAAAAATCGTTGATGAAAGCGCGACTTTTGCGGGAATAGACCAGACGCCCGCATCCGCACCACGGACTGAATACCGCAGCTCCGCGCCGAAAGACGTGTATGGACTCAATTACATGGGTTTTGACTTTTTTGGCGATGGAGTTACCGATATAACGATTTTGTCTTCGCGTGAGTTTTCAGGCGGGATGCTTGCTGAGAAGCCGCGCTCGTTATGTACCCTTTTCGGCAATACCTCTATCACGGTACACGAGGGAGACCTTCCGTCCGGTAAAACCGTTGTCACTGTGGTTTCCCTCATGGGCAACGTGATTATCAGCGTACCGCAGAGCATCGCGGTAACTATGGAAGCCAATGCCTTTTTGGGCAACGCGGCAGTCGAGGGCGGCGACAAGAACCGCGGCGCAAGAATGCGGGGCTGTCCTGAACTCGTTGTGCGGGGCTGCGCGTTTCTCGGCAATCTGATCGTGCGTATTAGGTGAGCGACAGCCGACGCGATGCGGTCTATGCTTCAGAAATGATAGCGCGCACCTCGCCGCTGCCCGGCAGAACGGTACGCCCGGCGGTATATACGAATCAATGCGTATATAGGGAAGTTATGCGAAATTGGGCTAAAATCGGTTGGAAAAATATTGACAAAATAAAATTTTATGGATATTATTAAATTATGGACTTTGATATAGAAGAACTATCAATGAACGCATGTCCCTCAATACAAACAATACTGTATGACGGCTGGATTCTTAGAATGTCAAACGGTTATACAAAAAGGACAAACTCGATAAATTTGTTGTATAAATCTAACATCAATTTAGAAGAAAAATGGAATATTGCAGAAATTTATATTCACAAAATAATTTGCCAACAATATATAAATTGGTTGAATGTGATGGGCATAAAAATATTGATAATAAATTGGAAGCATTAAACTATGAAAAACTGGATATAACATCAGTACAAATTTGTAGCGAAATTAAAAAATTTGATAACAAATTTGACAGAATAATAACCAATGATAATTTCACCGATGAATGGATAAATGGTTTTATTGGATGTAATAATATAAAACCAGAATATACGGAAACATTAAAGATAATGTTAAAAAATACAATCGGAAAAAGATTATAATCGCTAAAAAAACGAATAATGAAATAATCGGCTGTGGATACGGTGTGATAGAAAATGGTTATATTGGAATATTTGACATTGTTGTTAAAGAAAACAGGCGTGGGAATGGATATGGAAAGGAAATAGTACAAACGATATTATCAGAGGCGGGGAAGGCCGGAATAGAAAAATCATATTTACAAGTTATAAATAATAATATAATAGCAAAAAACCTTTATAAAAAATTAGGTTATAAAGAAAAGTATAAATATTGGTATAGGAAAAAAGAAATATGAAGTACACCCAACTTCGCCTAACAGGACTGTTTAGCGCCCCAGCATAGCTGAGAACGCCGCCAGTAGTCGGCTCGGCCTCCGCAACGGCTAGGTCAATCGCTTCGCTTCATTCCCACGCCGTTGCTTCGGCACAGTTTGTCAGTGCCGACAAAACGTCATTACAGCCGAAGCGTTATGCGAAAAACCAGATTATATAATTACGTAGACAAACAGCCGAAAGGAAAAAAGTGGGGTAGCGGCAAACCCGTAGTGGGTTTGGAGCGAAGGGGAATAGCGTTTGGAAAAACGCGACATTGAGGATAATAATTGCCCTTTTCCGGGCTGATAACATGTCATCGAATAGTAAGTTCGCAACAACCGAGACGATAGACGTATTTTTACGTTTGAATTTAGTAATTTCCGTAATTAAACCGTTAATTATACTATGATCGTTAAGAAACTTTTTTTTATTCTAGGCATTTTTTCCGTTACTCATCTATACGCGCTTGATTTGAGTATACATCAGGAAGATATTCGTATTGAACAGCGTATTGACGGGGGATTTCATCTTTTTATACGGAAGAAACCCGACATCGCATCGGTACTGATTGCCGAAACCACCAAGGATTTCACGTATCACGAGCCGAATTATGCGTACCGGGCGCCGGACTGGAATCCGGTCAACGGCGATGAGGCGCGGATCATCAATGGCGCGCCTCTTTCTAAATCAAGCCGGATATGGTCGCTTATTGATTCCACTCCGGAGCAGGACGAGCAGTTTGGCGAGGCTTTTCATATTTATATTCCGTACATACTCAACTACGGCTATGAAACCGGACGGCACGGCGAGCTTTACGTGAGGGACGGTACGTATTTCAACCTTCGCGCCTTTGCGCTGCCGTATGGCGACTATGCCGGTGTGTTTCAGGATAATCCGTTTATTCTTGAGGTGACGCAGAAACCCCTGTTGGGCAAACCGGAAGGGAACTATATGGGTGAAACACTGGAGACTTTTTCGGATATTAGCCGTAAACATAGCGGCGAAATGGTACTGTCTTCCGGAACGGACGATATTATGCCGAAAATCAGGGAATTGCTTGAAAAAGAAAAAGGTAAATCTCTTGATGTGGTGATTTGTCTTGATACTACCGGCAGCATGAAAGACGATATAGCTGCGATTAAGAAGACGCTGATTTCCGTATTGTCCGGGATGCGGGATACATTTCTTTCGTATAGGATCGGGCTGGTGCTTTATAAAGACTATAAGGAAACGTATACTACCAGAGTAATTCCTTTTACCAGCGATGACGCGGTGATTCAACGCGAGCTTGACAGGATAACTGCCAGCGGTGGGAAAGATATTCCCGAAGCGGTTCATGAGGCGCTCTACGATGGCGCTACCAAATTTGCGTGGGAAGCCCAATCCCGTATCATTATCCTTATAGGAGATGCGCCGCCGCATCCGCGTCCTGTCGGCAAAATCACCTGGGAAATGACGGAACAAGCGCTCACTGAAGAACATATCACGGTGCATACCATAACGCTGCCCCAGTGAAGACGGTGAAGCCGTGTGTTCACGGTTGCCGCATCACATCATAGGGATCGTCGCCCAGCCTGCGGTGTTGAACCGCTTCTAGTATGTGTACC
>JAISMJ010000041.1 GCA_031276815.1 Treponema sp. | reverse complement strand
ATCACGGTTACAATCACTTTGCGATAAAATCCCAAATTTACATGGCGTCACTGAAGAGGGCGATGGAATTACTGTCTGCTTTTAACACGGGGGATAATGGCGCTTTTGCGTAACATGAGTATATAATATCAAATATTGGTTCATTTGGGGAGGATGTATATAAGATCGGTCTGACCAGGAGGTGGGAGCGAGAGGATAGAATACGTGAATTATATAATGCGAGCGTTCCATTCCCATTTGAAATACACGGGTGGATACACTCAGATAATGCCCCGGACATAGAAAAGAAACTCCATAATATTCTCGTGCTAAGAAGGAAAAATAAAGTCAATAATTTCAAAGAATATTTCGATGTAAGCATTAGTGAAATCAAAGAGGTTGTGGCTTCTTTGGGGCTTGAAGCGGAATGGACATTGACAGGAATTGCACGTGAATATGCCGAATCATTAAAGATAAACAAGTGTCTCTCCGATGGAACGCTTTCTAAAGAGAATTATATGAAAAGATTTAAGGGGTCTGTAAATCATATTACATCATTGGCGTTATTAGAAGATACTGGAAACGCGCCAGAAAAGATTCGAGAAAATTAAAAGAAAATGAGTTTAGAGGTATAAAGGGTCATGAAGAAATTATTTATAACCTTATCATTCATTCTAATCTCTCTCTTTGCCCAAACCGATGAGTATGCCAAGTTTCAGGGCGTGTGGATAGGCGAAATACCAGATGATGAACTCGATGAACTCACAATGTTTATTTTTGAAGACGATTCGTTTTTTTCCCTAATTGACGGTATTCATACCGGAAAATATGTAATTGAGGGCAATAATGTGATACTTAAATTTGGGTGGGCCTTTTGGGAATCTTACCAAGGGGGATGGAAACGAGAAAAAGAAGGCGAAATAGTGATTCAGTACATTTTCTCTGGTGATAAGTTAATCTTTGTATTTGATGGCGAGCCTATTTCATATTTAAAAGGAATAAAAGATCTCCCCAAAAGATGGTAATGGTTTTGAAACATTTAACATCAGCAATTATATAGATGAAAAGTTAAAATTATGGCGATTGAACAGTCACCTCGGCGTTATTATATTTATCAGCCGCGCTGTCAATCGCGCTGACAAGCTCCTGTAATTTATTGTTCATTGCGGCTATATCGCCGATATATTTTGCCAGATCGTTAAATGTGTTGGCTTTATCATAATCATCATTTTTCACTTTGTCTTTGTCAAGTTTCATAAGCGTCGCGTGGAATTCTTCCGCCGCTTCATATTCTCCAGGGATTTTTGAAGTGAATGCATTTTCCACTGTTTTATTAACGGCCTCAAACTCCGCCCTTTCGCCGCCAAAATGTTCGGCAAAAAGATGTTTTGTAACCCCTCTAGCTTCAGCCATTCTTTTGCCTTCTATAGCCTGCGCCCCGATAGCTGCGTTTTGCGCTGCCCTAACCTCGTCCCCCGTTGATAAAGGATTATTAGATACCGTTTTAAGGTCTTCAAGGGTTTTCTCTACTTCCGTAACCGGCTTTACTTCCGTAACCGGTTTTTCCAGTTTTGGGGGAAGATACGGACTATCGCCCGGATGTTGCCCCGGACGCGGGTCATCAGTTAAGCCCTTACCGCTCGCCTCAAGCCACGCCTCTTTTAGCGATTCGCCTACCGTCGGTATTAGCTTGTCAAGATTCTATTGTCCGATTTGCTGGGTATATTTTCTAATGTCCGCGACATCTTTAAACATATCCAGTTCGGTCGAAGCAATATAATCGGGATTTGCCTTAAACCTTTCTAGTTCTTCCGCCCATTTTCCATTGCTGAAATACTCATTAATATCCCCGCCGTTCCTGGCAAGATCGTCCCGCTTGTCCTGATACATCTGATATAAAGCCGCCGAGCCGGTGTAGTTAAGGCCGTAAATGTTTTTCATCTGCTCCACCGCGCCTTCACGGTTTCCCGGTCCTTCCGTGTTTTCTAGCATTTGCATCTGGGCGTGAAAAAGCTCGGGCCTTAATCCCCGTTCAAGCATGATCATCGAATCGATATAGTCATAACCGCGCCGTATTTCCAAACCTTCTTTTTTCGGGTCCAAATCCCCTATAGTTTCCCATCCCGCCTCCGCATCGCCCTTCGCGTCCCATTGTTTCAATACGTTTTGCGCCCCTCGGAATGACAGAATATCGCTCACCGATGAAAGGCCGGTCGTTGCCGCAAGTCCGGCGTTCATCTGCGAAAGCCTGTTTGCGCCCTGCTCGCCCTTCCATAATTCACTTCCGCCGCCCAAATCCGAAAGAAACGAAAAAGTCCCGGCTATTTCACCCGCGCCGCGCACAAAACCCTTGCTTATACCATCCTCAAAAGTATTCTGTGTGGCGCGTAGGTATTCGTTGAATTGCGCGGGGTTCATGCCGAATACTGCCTGGCTCCCCTGCCACGCGGCATTAAGACCGTCAGCGATTCCAAAGCGTTCCGTCCTATTGCGGAATTCGGATAGTACGCCCCTGTCCGCGCCGGTGCCGCGCTCAAAGGCAAATACATCGCGCGCGGAATCAAGCGCCCGCGTTTCGTTCAAACCCTGCGCGGCCGCCTGCTTTACCTGCTCCACGCCTTCTTCCGGCGAAAAACCGTATTCCGTAGCGGTATTCGCCGCGTTCTCAAATGTCCGGCGTATACTTTGGGTGTTTTCCTCTTTTGAGCCGCCGTATTTGCCGAGAAGCGCGGTTAATTCCATTGCGGCGGGAGCCTGCCTCTCCCATTGCCTTGCGCCGGCTTCTTCCGTTTCACGGATATTCGCGCCGAGATAAAAGCCGAGGGACTTTATAATATCCGCCGTGCCGCCGCCGACTAATCCCCCCACCGCTATGCTGCCGATACCCGGAGCGATCATATTGGCGGCAAGAGCCCCTATTGCCGTGAGGCCGGTTTTCAATATACCGCCTATAAGTTCGCCATCTTTTCTGGTTTTTTCAATTTCGGCCCCTATGGGATCGCCGCTTCCCATTTTGCTGACGATGCCGGCCTTATTTGCGTATCCTACCGCCATGCTTACGCCTCCGGTAATCGCGCTCACAAGACGGTCCGCGCTAAATGACTGCGCCAAAGCCTGCGCCGCCTTTTCGCCACGGGGTATTTGCGCGGACTGTTCAACGGCTTTATGAAAATCAGCCTGCTCCCTGCCAATCTGCGGGGCAAGCTCCCTCATTTTCTGAATATCCTCGATGCGGGCCGCCTCTTCATATTCGGCTGTAAGTTTTTTAATGGCGTCGATTTGAGTTTTTATTAGATTTCCGTATTCCGAATCCATTTTGAAGACGGGGCCGCCGGTGGCGGTCTGCGTCAGATTGCGCGGATCGTTGTATAACGTACTAACGTCCTTCTGAAACACGGATGTCCTGGCTTTGAGTCTGTCGTATTCAAGAGATAGTCCCGCGTGATCTATCCACCGGTTTTCCTGCTCGGCCTTCTTCATCGCTTCGCCGGTTGTGGCAAGTGCCCCCTGTAGTCTTCCCAGGCTTGAAACGGCGTCGCCTGTTTCTACGTGAACTTTTACGCCTACTTCATGCATTGCAATTTTCCCCCGTTCCTTGACATACCTTGCGGCTGCCTTTATATTTAATATGTTGAACATTAGTTCGGCATTTAAGCCCCGGCAGAAGGATATTGGCGGGAATTGGGCCCGCTAAGAACAGCCTTTTGTTCGGGGGTTATTTTTTTTGACCTGTATATAATCTCATCTGTCACCGGTCTGTTCCTATAGCCAAAAGCTGTAATAATGGAATTAACCACAATATCTTTGCCCGCATTTTTAACCTCAACCCCGACAACGACATTATGGCCGTCCACTTTAACATCTGTAAAAAGCCTGAATCCGCCCCCGTGTCTGGTTATAGCGAAAGGCCATGTTATTTTTTCACACAGATCAATCCAGTTTTGCTCCGTAAGGGTGTGATCGTTATCTTTACCGTCATGCCGGGCTACAACCCCGTATCTCGCGCTGAAAAAATCGCCTCTCAAACCCTTCTCTTTTATAAACTGCGGGGTATCGGCAAGATAAAAGTGGCGTCTGACCAGTTTCGCTTTTTCTTCTTTTGTCCCGTGCAGTATGGTATGGATGTTGTCTTTCAGGCTTGCGAGGCGCTTTTGCTTATCCGCCACAGATTTTAACCTCCGGTTTTCGTGTGCCGCTTTGATATGCTCCCCGCCGGCCCAAATTCAATGGCGGTGTGCCGTCACTGAACAGTATAGCGCATATTTCCCGCCTAAATCACTCGCCGTCTGGGATTTTTTCATAACCTGGCGCCGCTTTATCACGCCCGCCCTTTGATCCGCGCTATAACATCCGGGGACAGCCCCAACTCAAGCAGATCATCATCATCCGCCGCCTCCACCGAACTCATGCGCTCAAAGAAACTTTTCCGCAGCCCCTCAACGGGATAGCTCATAACCACCTCGTATAAAAGGTCGACCTGCCATTCATCGAGGGCGCGGATAGTTTTACTAGCCGGCGAGACCCCCAAATACGCCGCCGTCCACATCGTCATGAGCGCCTTTTTCGGCAGGTAATCGCCCACCTGTTGGCCCTTCTCCCTCGCTAAGGCATTCCTCAACTTTTCTACGAAAAGAATACGCCTTGCCGTATAGTTCCGCAAGGAACGCACGACTCGGCACCTCCGTAAAAGAAAAGAATTTGTTGACCTTTTTGGCGTTCTCGTACCATTCAGGGCCGGACACAACCACGACATCAAGTGTCGCCGCCATAATATTCTCATTTTCACCGGCAAGATCGAAAGCCTCAACGGGCTTATAATCGCGGCGGTACGCGGCAATTTTCCCGATGGCTATCATATCCTTCGGTTTCGGGTATTTGACCTTAAAAGTCCCCCGGCGGGTTTCAATTTCTTCGGTAACGTCTTTTCCCATTACCATTTTAGTAAAAAAATCATCCTTCTCTTCCTCGGTCAGTTTTTCAGCCGTCTTTTCCGCGTCAATCGCGTCAACTATTTTCATCCAATCCTCCCTTAATCCTTATTCCATGACAAAGCCCGCATAGACACATTGGTACGCACGTATGCGTTGCCTTCCGATTGTACGCCGTTGGATGTGATAAGCACCCCGGTGAATTTCGCAATCGGTATTGCCGGGTTTTTCTTGTTGATAAACTCCAAATAGGCAAACTTCTCAATCGTGGCGTCTTCCATAAAGTCTTCACGGTCCGGCACATTATCCTGCAACGCCATAACCGCGTCCGCGCCGTGTTTCGGCGCGTTTGCAAGGCTGGCGGTATCGGAAGTAATGAAAGCCCCGATATTGATGGTACAGGTATAACCCTGCGGATCAATCGCCACCGGTCCAAGGTTACCGACGCAGATCGCCTCCTGTACCTGAAAATCCTCCGTTGCCTGAAAACTGGTTACATACCCGACTGTTTTAAGCGGGTCGGAATCTCCTTTTCTTGCCCGCACAAAGCAGTTATAGCCCTGCGCTATTACTTTTCCTGAAGTATCGGCGTTCATATTCTCTCCTTATACCTCTACAGAGGCGGTATCGTAAATATAATTGTAGGCCGTGATAAAGAAAAAGTTTTGCGGAGCCGTCAGGTTCCGGTTAAACTCAATATAGGTTTTATCGCCGCGCTTGCGGACAATAATATCCCAGACGTTCTTTCCGTCATCGGTCGGCACAATTAAACCGTCGGCCTTCCAGTCACGGGCCGCGTTCAGCAGGGTCTTTTCCGCTTCGCTGCCCTTTGAAATACCGGGCCGCCCAACATCAACGCTAAACCTGTTGCGGAGGTCGCGGTTCATATACAAATCCTCGCGTACCATTGACCGCTCCACAAGCTGTAGTTGGCTGCCGCCCTGGTAAGTGGTCATGGCGCGAATAACCGCGAGGCGGTTATCATCCGTAGTACCGCAGCAAAGCACGCCGCCCCTGATGAGCTTCTCCATTTCAGGGATTTTGAGTTTGATAAGGAATTTGTTCACGCCCAGATTCTTCCACGTAAGAGGCTCGTTGACAGATACAGCGCACTCCATGCCGAGAAGCATACAGGCAATATATGACGCGGCCACATCCTCCGCCGATCCGGTTAACGGGGAATTGACGTTTGCGGCGGGATAAACGTATGAGCCGTACTTGCTGTTAATCAGTTTCGCGTTTGCCAGTGCATCCGCTATCGCTTCTCCCCTTGCGCCGCCCAAAAGCCATGTGCGCTCTTTCCGGTTAACGGTACTGGACATCAGCGTACAATGGTTGCTGATAAGCACATGGACGGCGTGATCAACGGAAGGTGTTGAAATAATCTGCATATCCTCGGTTTCCAGCTTTCCCAGCGCCTCGTTCCAATCGTCAATGGTGTATGTTCCAGCGGACGCGCCGGTGAAGTAAACAAAATCATCATCGGTGTCAGGCATGATGTTTTCCGCGCCGGCTTGCTTTTCCACATTGCCCTTGCCGATGTAATAGGAATTTTCGAGCGCGGAAATAAGCGCGTATAAATCGCTTTTCAGGGTTTTCGCGTCCGTCTTTATATCAAGACCCGTAACCGCGTCAAGCCGGTTCGCCGCGACATTCGATTCCGTTTCAAGCTGGACGGCGGCAAAAACGCCGGTGTCGTTCAGGCGGGCCACAAACTGCTCAATCGTGGGGAAGTCCTCAAAAAGGATTTCAATGCCATCCTCCTCCCCGGTTATGACGACTGAAAGTTTGTCATTGTCAACCGTTACCGTCGCCGCGCTTCCCGCGCCGGTGTAAAGCAGGGAAAATGATTCTTTGCCGATATTATCGATTTTTTCGGCCGTATCGTCATTACCCTTGAAAATAAAGTGAAGTTTTTTAGTTCCCGCGTCCGTTCCATCCGAAAACCGCATTTTCAGCTGGTTGGCCGGAACGCCGTACATTGAAGACTTCAAATTGAGAATAACGTTTGATCCCGACTTCATCTCGCGCGCGGCCTGCGTATTTCCGTTCACAACCATCGCAAAAATCTTTTGCGGCGTATAATCCGGGGAAGGACTGAAAGCGAGCGCGACAGCTTTCAGGAGTTCGCCGTCGCCTAAAATCTCCCGCGCCTCCCCAGGCGATGAGAATTCATTCAATACCCCCGCCTTACCCATACCGGACTTGCCGAGTATTACGCCGTTTCCCGCCGAAATACCATCCCGCCCTCCGATTGCCGCGCTGCGCGAATACGCGCCCGGCACATAATGTTCCGTTCTTTGCCCTGCGGAGCTAAATACCGCCGGTCCTACACCCATAGTGTACCTCCTACCTTACCCGCTTTGAGAGAAGGGTTTTTAAAGTGTTTTCCCATTCGTCAAAGCCCATAATCTTTGTTTTATACAGCGACTTTAAAAGTCCGCCGATCCCCGCGTCCTTCGGAGCGCGTTTCAAATACTGCTCAACCGTCATTTTTGACGGC
>JAISMJ010000053.1 GCA_031276815.1 Treponema sp. | reverse complement strand
GCTTGGTCTGTATACCAGCCGTCAAAGATATACCCGCTTTTGGCGGTGGCGGATCGATAGCCGTCTAGGTACACATACTCCCCTGCCGCACGGGTAAGGGTCGGAACAGCCGAGCCGCCATTCGAGTCAAAGGTTACGGTAAACGCCTCCGTCCATTTAGCGTACAGTGCGGTATTGCTAGTAACCGTATCGACTGCAAAGTTCCATTCAGTTGTGAACCCTGCCTCTTTATACCATGCGTCAAAGATATGTCCCGCTTTGGTTGGGTTTGGCGGCTTCTGCGCCGGTTCGCCCTGTACAATCGTTTGAGGGTCAACCGCGCTGCCGCCGTTGGCGTTAAAGGTTACGGTGTAAGACGGAACATTCTCACCTTCTACCCACTTGGCGTACAGTGTGGTAGCTGCACTAACCGTATCGACTGCAAAGTTCCATTTAGTGTTGAACGCTGTGTCCGTATACCAGCCGGCGAAGGTCTTCCCCGCTTGGGCCGGGGCTGGCGTAGGCTCCGTAATCTTTGCGCCTTCTGTTACCGTTTGATTGGCAACCGCGCTGCCGCCGTTGGCGTTAAAGGTTACGGTGTAGGAAGAAACGGAAGGAACGGACGGTTCGGTTCCGCCGTTGTCTGTGGGATCGCCGCAGCTAGAAAATACGGCGAATATCGCCGCCGCAAACAGAGCGGCAAGCACGGTACTAAGGGTTCGGCGCTTGACCCCCCCCCCCCCCCCGTGATGTACAGCAAGGGATTTTGTCTTATTAGTCATAATGACTACTCCTCGGCTATGAAGCCTTGTAATTAACGTGCGCTTCCACAAAGAAGCGCGTTTCTTACGAAACGCTCTCATTATAGCACAGCCGCGTTCCGCTGTAAAGGAGCATATTTCATATTTTTTGTAATTAACCGCGAAAAATGAGAAACAGAGGGGGCGTTACGCTGGCTAGAGGAACATAGGGGAAAAAACCGTAACGGCGCATCCCTCCTGTTCTTCCCGCGATGAAGGCGGGCGTCATGCGGGTTTCATACCTTTTAATCTAACATTGACACGGGTAACAAGATACGTTACATTGAAAGCATGTCGAATATACTATTTCATTCCGAAATCAACGGAATACAGGCGATCTGTTTTGATACCGGACTCAAAGAGCAGGATTTCGCGCGCGCCGGACTTTCCAAGCTGCTGATGCGGCAGGGTATTGTCGTCAGAAATACCGGTACGGTTGAGGTTCAACCGGTTGAAACATGGAAATGCGAGGGCGTTGTCGAACAAAACGGAAAGATGGTTATCTGGGGCGCGGCTTTCTCCGAAGATCAGGCGGTTGCGGATTTTGACGCGCTCCTTGCTGACGATAGCCGGAAAGACGCGGCGCTGGATGCGGTGAGGCGCTGGATACAAGCCCGTATCGCGCTGAAGGACGAACATGCCCCGCTTGCGCCGGGAGGAACGTTCATTGACGGAAAAGGAACTATCTTTTTTCCTCCCGAACTGTTACTAGAGCGGTGTTTTGAGGCGGAACACACGGCGCTTGAAAAGAAAGAACGGTTTGTTCATCCTGATTTGGAAGGAAAAGCGGCTGTTGCGTGGACGCTTGCCTGTATGCTCTACCGTCTGTTCTGTAATGCGGACGCATTTCCGGCGCGGGACATTCTCACGCTCCATCAGGATATGCGCGAGGGGGTGTTTTTCCCGCCCCGTTTCGCCGCTTCTGGCATTGACCGGCAATTCGACGATCTGATACGGCGGGCGTTCTCCCGCTACTATGAAGATCATCCGTCTCTTGAAGTGTGGCGGGATTTTCTTGAAGAAAAAGACGCTTCAAACACTGTAAAAGATTTCGCCGCTTTCTTTCATGCGCTTACGCCGGAAGAATCGGAAAAGATAACGCGGGAAAAAGAGAAATTCATCAAAAAGACACGTTTCTCGGTAAAGACCAGACGGTTTTTGACCAGAAACAACGCCATCGTGTTGGGTATAGCCATCGCGGTCGTTACGCTGGGCTTAATCATAGGGAGCGTTATCTATGACCGCTCAAAGCAGCCGGACACAAAAGGCATGACGCCTGCCGAAGTGGTTCAGGCGTATTACACGGCGTTTTCCGCGCTCGATCACGACTTCATGCAGAAAGCGGTACTGAAAAAAGCCGGAAAAGCCGATATAAATGTTGCCGTGCAGCTCTATGCCCTTGATAGAGTCAGACAGGCGTATCAGATGGGCGCGGGACAGTCTTCAGTTATCAAGGCGCAGGATTGGCTTGACGCCGGCGGACAACCTGTCAGCGGGCAATACTTCGTGTTCGGCGTAACGGATATGCAGGTAACGCCGGAGGATCAGGACGAAAGCGATGGCAGCGTGTCCTTCACGGTTCGCTACAAGCTATGGGCGACCGATTTCGGCGAGGAAGAAGCGCCGCAAGACGCGCTGCTTACGCCCATGGTTCAAACCCGTATTGATGAGCTTCGGCTGGTGTTTCATAAAGACGCATGGCGCATAGCCGATATACAGAGAAACTGACATGGGCATCTATTCCGTTACCGCGCTAACCGATCTCATCAAGGAGCATCTTGAAGGGTCTTTTTCCACAGTCAGCGTGGAGGGCGAACTGTCAAACTGCCGCCCTTCCAGTACCGGACACCTGTATTTTACCCTCAAAGATACGGCGTCTTGTATTTCCGCAGTCATGTTCAAACACCGTTTTCGCAGTCTTCCTTTTGAGCCGAAAGACGGTATGCTGCTCCGTGTTCACGGCAGTATTTCGGTATACAATCAGCGCGGCACTTACCAGATCGTGTGCGATGAAATAGAGCGGGCGGGAGAAGGCGAGATACTTGCGCTGCTTGAGAAACGGAAGCGGGCTTTCGCGGATGAAGGCTTGTTTGATGAGGATAAAAAGCTCCCTATCCCGCGGTTTCCCCGGACGGTTGGCGTGGTAAGCTCCCCGACCGGCGCGGCTGTGCGGGACATTCTCTCCATTCTGCGCCGGCGCGCGGCTGACATTCACGTAATCATCCTTCCGTGTCCGGTACAGGGAAGCGACGCCGCGCCTATTATCGCGCGGCGTATTGAACAGGCTAACCGCTGGAAACTTGCCGATGTGCTGATTGTGGGACGCGGCGGCGGGTCTCTCGAAGACCTGCTGCCTTTTTCCGAAGAAGCGGTTGTCCGGGCAATAGCGGCGTCCGCAATACCCGTTGTGAGCGCGGTTGGGCATGAAATCGACTGGGCGCTTTCCGATTTCGCCGCGGATCTTCGCGCGCCGACCCCATCCGCCGCTGCGGAGCTCGTGAGCGCGCACCGCGAGGAGACGCTGCTTGCCATTAAAAGCGCGGCGGAATTGCTGTTTGAGACCATAAAAACCCGTCTTGAAAGGGCGCATTTTTTGGCAAAACCGTTTAGTCCGGCGGAAATGGAATACCGCTTCCGCGCCCTATTACAGCCGCGCCTCGTGCATTTCGATGACGCAAAAGAGGAACTGCTCATATCTTTCGGGAATCGTCTTGCTGACGTCCGAAAAAGGCTTGAGCTTGCCAAACGCACGCTCGAAGCCGCGAATCCGGCTCTTATTTTGGAAAAAGGCTATTCCATCGTTACCAACACGCGAACCGGCGCAGTCGTCCGGGCGGCTTCCGAGGCAGGCGGCGGCGACATCCTTGTTATCAGACCTCTAAAAGGGGAGATCGAGGCGGTTGTGAAGGAATAAAGACATGAGCAGCGCGTGCAAGAGATATCTTTCTTGCAGTTTTAGCGCGCTGCTTGGCAAGAAGATTCCGGCGTCTTTATTATGTGTACACGTTCTCTGCTGGATTAGATATGAAAGATAGATATAGTAAAGATTGGTAGGCGGGAAGCGAGGACGTCATGAGGTGAAAATATGACACGCTTTCACGCAACGCCCCTCGCTTGTATCGATCCTATGTTACGCTTGTCCTGCGGAACCAAGCACTTCCGTATTTTTGTGAGCGTACATCTTTTTTAGTTCATCACGAGCGGGACCAAGGTATTTGCGGGGATCAAACTCTTCGGGTTTTTCGGCAAACACCTTGCGGATAAGAGCGGTCATGGCGAGGCGTCCATCGCTGTCGATATTGATCTTGCAGACCGCGCTCTTTGCGGCTTTGCGAAGCTGCTCTTCGGGAATACCCACAGAATCAGCGAGTTTTCCGCCGTATTGTTCAATTATCTTTACATACTCAACCGGCACCGACGAAGAACCGTGCAGAACAATAGGGAAGCCCGGCAGTTTCTTTTCGATTTCCTCAAGAATATCGAAACGGAGCGGCGGCGGAATAAGAACGCCATCCGGCGAACGCGTGCATTGTTCCGGTTTGAATTTGGCGCGTCCGTGGCTTGTGCCAATGGAAATCGCCAAAGAGTCAACACCGGTCTTTTTTACAAAGTCTTCCACTTCGGACGGCTGGGTGTAGTGGCTGTGTTCTGCAACAACATCGTCCTCTACGCCAGCAAGTACGCCGAGTTCACCTTCTACGGTAACGTAGTCTTTACGGGAATGAGCGTATTCCACAACTTTTCTGGTCAGAGCTACATTTTCATCATAAGGTTTGCTTGAACCGTCGATCATCACGCTGGAGAAACCCGATTCGATACAATCCACGCACAGTTCATAAGTATCCCCATGATCCAAGTGCAGCACGATCGGGATGTCGCATCCCAATTCGTGGGCATATTCTACCGCGCCTTTCGCCATGTTCTTCAATAAGTTCTGGTTCGCGTATTTACGCGCCCCAGAAGAAACCTGTAAAATAACTGGTGATTTTGTTTCCACACAGGCTTGAATAACAGCCTGCAACTGCTCCATATTGTTAAAGTTATACGCAGGAATCGCATAACCTCCTTTCATGGCTTTCTCAAACAAAGCCTTCGTGTTGACAAGACCAAGCTCTTTATAACTAGTCATAATTGCTCCTTTGTATTAGTATTCTTTTTGAGATTATTACAAAATTGTACTATCTGTAATAATCTCGTATACTATTTTATATGACTTGATTCAAGTTGTCTATAGGTATTATGGTGAAGTTACGTAAAAGTCTAAAAAAAATCCTTATGGTCGCTGTAGTTATTTTTGGTTTTCTTTGTATAGAGGCGGTATTTTACAACCGCCAGCCCGTTCTGATAGTATCGGATCACATGTTCAACCTCATCTATGGAAAACAAAGGCTATTTATAAAAAGACTTGAAACGCAGGCACAGCTATTTCGTCCTGTCAAGCAGGTGATCATTGGAGAGAATACTGGAGCGGACTTAGTAAGTCTTGCGGTACAAGCCGTAACAAAAGCGCCGTATTGCGTGATATTTCCCTACCGTTATAATGAAGGCGCCATATATTACGCAAAAGAGATGCCCGGCATACCTGTCGCTGTACTTGGCCGTGCAGACCAAAAAGCGCCGGATGGCGTGATCTTCATCACAACCGATGTGGAGACCGATCTCTACCGCGCCGGAAAATGCGCCGCGATCCTTGCCCGGTCAGCAGCAGATACGACAAATGTAATAGAAGAAAAAGACCTCATTACGGTTTTACAGAGAAGAACGCTTACGAGTGAGCAGCAGCAGTGGTTCCTACAAGGAACGCGAGACGAAGGTTTTACCGGAACGTTTAATTATTTTACAATCAATAACCCATATCGTCCTCACGAAAAAAACGCTGCGGTTGTTATGTTAGGTAACGAAAATGGGTTTCTTGAACAGAATGAGACTGTGCCGGTGATCCTCTTTTCATGGATGGATCCCGGCAGCACATCTTCATGGGTAAAAGTAATCTTTGACGACTCTCCCTGGTCCCTGGCAATTCCGGCGATTGAGCTGGCTCGAAAAGGAGAAGGAGGTACGCTGCCTTCCCAGCTCTGTTTACCGGATGGACGTATAGCATTAAGAGACCTTCGCCGGCAAATCAAAGAAGCAGTAGAATAACACTCAGAAATGTACAAATTTTATAAAAAAGTAAAGAAAATGTTCAAAATACTCTTTAATGGTTTGACAAATATTCCGTTAAGTACTATAATAATTATTGACTTTGTTTCTTTATGGTCTAAACATAACGATCAATAAAAGGAGTATCTGATGAAACATGACAGTTTAAGGGTTGTATGCCTTATTTTTATGGCATGTATAGTAGCAGCATCGGGATTTACTGATGAACCCGCCCACTCTTTTGAAACTATCATTTTAGAGACCTTTGATCATGGCGATCAAGCTCAATATGATTGGAAAGTAGAGGGGAGTAAATTCATTACAAAGACTGATGCTGTAACGTATCCCCGCGTGGCCTATGCTAATGAGTATCCGTCTTCACTTTTTATATCCAAAGATGGAAAAGATGAAAATGGCAATACTCTTAATAGTTTAGGTATTAATGGTGCATTCGATCGCAATGGGTACAACTGGATCGATGTATATCCTGTCCTTCTGGAGGATGATCCGGCAACCAATAAAAATGCAGGCGATCCCACAGAGATTCCCCTGCGAGGTAAAACCAACTCCATAAGTATGTGGGTTTGGGGTGCGAATCTTGATTATTCGGTAGATGTGTATATTAGGGATTATCAAGGTATTGTATACCGCCTCAAGTTGGGAGATATCAATTACACGGGTTGGCGAAAGTTGAGGGCAAACGTGCCTACCTCTATTCCTCAATCTCACAAATCTGCGCCGTATCTTCGCCCCATAAAATTGGTAAAGTTCCGTATATGGACGACACCGCGTGAGCAGGTAAGCGATTTCTATGTGTATTTTGATCACCTTACAGCGCTTACGGATGTGTATGAGTTAAATTATGATGGAAGCGCGATTGAAAATTCGGCAACAAGAGCTGATATCTGGAACAGCAATGATAATGAAGGAGCTGGTGAATGAAGAAGTTATTTTTTAGTATAGCGTGTCTGTTAATTACCGGATTTTTGTTTGCCCAGGCAGATACTTCGGCTCTCGGTGTAGGGAGCGCACAGCAATTTTTGAAAGAAGTTTCTGTTGATAAATTTGAGCTGGAAGGTTTCTGGCGTTCAGAAATGTCAATCGATCAGGGAATAACGCTATCACGCCTTCGTGAGGGATCCTCTGAAGGGAAAGAGCCTATTGAGGATGAACAAGACCTTAATATCCCTGACGTGTATGTGTTAGGTACCAGAGTTGATTTCTATCACCGCGGACCCGCATCAATAAAAATTTTAGCAGAATACCCTATTCCGATTGAAGGAATTACTAAGACCATATCGGTATGGGCTGCAGGAAGAAATTTTAACCATGAGTTGTATGTTATCATTCAGGACTATAATGGCATACAGCACCGTTTGAAAATGGGTTCATTAAATTTCCAAGGATGGCAGCAGCTTTCCGTTGCTGTTCCCCATCAGGGAGATGATAGAGCTATCGGTGGTATTAAACAGCAGGATTATCATTACGTCAACCAAATCGGTATTAAGATTATAGGTTTTGAAGTCCGTTGTGATCCGCTGGAAACCTATGGGACATATTATCTGTACCTTGACGATCTTCGAGCTGTAACAGATCTCTTCCTTGAGAACAACCGCGATTCTGATGATATGGCGGATGGTTGGTAAGATCAAGTTTTGATTTTACGAGGTAGTACGATGTCGTACTACCTTTTTTTATGCAATTATAATAGTTTACTATATATTTTATTAAAAGTAGATACTCCGCTTTATAAGGTGTGGATGTTTATATTGCATATTTTCTATAAATAATGAATGCTTATCAATACAAGGAGCAATGTATGAAAAGTAAATTAATTTCAGTAAAAACCGTGGTTGCGATTGGTATCGGTTCCGCTATCATGTTTGTCCTGATGCGTTTTGTAGCGCTTCCGTCTGGGATTCCCAATACTAATTTTAATCTCTCTCCGGCGATAGTCGCGGTATTTGCCGCTATTTTCGGACCTGTTGCAGGTTTATTCATCGGTTTTATAGGGCATACTTTAACCGATCTCACATGGGGAAGCCCGTGGTGGAGTTGGATCATTGCGGATGCGCTTTTTGGGTTTCTGATTGGAATTTTTTGGAAACTCTACAAGGTTGATGAAGGCGCATTCACTCTACCCAAAGTTCTCATATTTAATATTGTGCAGATATTTGCAAATGCTGCTGCATGGATTATTGTTGCGCCGCTATTGGACATTTTGATTTATCAAGAGCCTTCAGATAAAGTATTTGTTCAGGGAGCGGTTGCCGGTGCTTTGAACGCGGCTGTGGTATTGATTCTGGGAACCATTCTGCTTGTAGGTTATTCACGTACACGAGTAAAAGCGGGAAGTCTGAAACAAGGCGAAGATTATTAACATCAATTCAAAAAAGTAGGTTTCTGAGTGCATGAAATGGCGCTGGCTTTTAGTAATTTTACCTTTACATACAAAGCACAGACAGCGCCAAGTCTTTATAACATTAACTTAACTATCTTCAAAGGCGAGAAAGTGCTTATATTGGGACATTCGGGTTCCGGAAAAAGCACATTGGCTCATTGTATAAACGGTCTCATACCGCACGCTTTTAACGGCGTCTCAAGCGGGTCGCTTTTTGTTTTGGGAGAAGATGCTAAAGAACTTGATATTTTTTCCTTATCAAAGAAAGTCGGAACCGTACTACAGGACACGGATGGACAGTTTGTAGGTTTAAGCGCGGCGGAAGACATCGCTTTTGCTGTTGAAAACGACTGTCTGCCCGTTGACAAGATGCATACGCTTGTATGCGATACGGCAAAACTCGTCAATATAGAAAAGCATCTCAAAAAAGCCCCGCAAAACCTTTCTGGTGGACAGAAGCAGCGGGTTTCCATAGCGGGCGTTCTTATTGATAAGGTGGAAATTCTTCTGTTTGATGAACCGCTTGCAAACCTTGATCCTGTAGCCGGTAAGCAAACCATCGAACTTATAGACGATTTACACAAACAACCCGGCAAGACCATCATTATTATTGAACACAGACTGGAAGATGTACTGCACAGGAATGTTGACCGTATAGTCGTGCTGGAAAAAGGACGCATCATTGCGGACATGAAGCCGGAAGCCCTGCTTGCGTCAACGGTTTTACACGATGCGGGTATGCGGGAACCGCTTTACATAAGCGCCCTGCGGTACGCCGGCATTGCGATAACTGAGACATGTAAACCGGAAAGCGTTAGTTCCATCGAATTTGCTCCCGCTGTTTTACAGATATGGGGGCAAAGTCTGCATGAAAAACCGTTCAAGGAAAAAAAACAGCTTCTTCTTGAAATCAACAATCTCTCTTTCCGCTACGAAACGCCGGAATATTCGCCGAACCCCGGTGATTTAGTGTTACATGATATTTCATTCTCCATCGAAAAGGGAACCATAGCGGCGCTTGCGGGAAAAAACGGCGCGGGAAAATCAACCCTTGCAAAACTCATCTGTGGTTTCGATACGCCGTCATCAGGGAGTATCTTTTTTGATGGTAAAGACCTCTTGACTCTTTCCATCAAGGAACGGGCGGAACATATCGGCTATGTCATGCAGAATCCCAATCAGATGATTTCATTTCCATTGATCTTTGATGAAGTTGCCTTTGGTTTGCGTAACCGAGGCGTACCGGAACATGAGGTTAAAGACAGAGTTGAACAAACCCTGATCATTTGCGGGCTTTATCCTTTTAGAGCATGGCCAATCAGCGCGTTGAGCTTTGGACAGAAGAAGCGGCTCACTATTGCGTCTATTCTGGTACTGGGACCTTCGATGCTCATATTGGACGAACCCACAGCCGGACAGGATTTCCGTAACTATTCGCGGATCATGGAATTCGTCAAGAAGCTGAACAGAGAACAGGGTATTACGCTGTTAATGATTACCCATGATATGCACCTTATGCTGGAATATACGAGTCAAGCGGTAGTCATTGCGGACGGGATCCTCATCGCCGATGACGATCCCGCCGTTGTTTTGAGTGACGGAGTAAAAACGGAAGCGGCAAGCCTTAAACGGACTTCGCTTTACGACCTCGCGGTACGCGCGCGCATTGCGGATGCCGAAGGTTTTGTGAGAAAATTTATCGCCTATGAACAATGTAATGCTCGCCTATCTTGAGCGCCAATCGCCCATTCACCGGCTTTCGGGCGCGACAAAACTCATCGTGTTTCTGCTGTGGTCAATCGTTGTCATGGTTGGCTATGATACGCGGATCATGCTGGGTTTAAGCGCCGTAGGCGTTATCCTGTTTATCATTTCAAGAACCAGATTACGGGAAGTATCGTTTATCTTCAAGATGCTCATCGTCTTTATGCTTCTGAACGTCATTGCCATCTACATATTCGCGCCGGAACAGGGCGTAATCATGTACCAGACGCGGCATATACTCATCAAAGGGACGGGACGGTGGACGCTCACTGCCGAAGAACTTTTCTACGAGTGCAACATCATTTTGAAATACTCCTGTATCGTTCCGGTTGCCATCTTGCTTATCGTAACTACGCATCCCAGCGAATTTGCGGCTTCCTTGAACCGTATTGGCGTAAACTACAGCATAGCGTACGCGGTGAGCCTTACGCTCCGCTACATACCGGACGTACAGCGGGATTACCAAACAATCTCCCATGCTCAACAGGCGCGGGGACTGGAGCTTTCCAAAAAAGCCTCGCCTGTAAAACGGCTCAAAGGCGCGGCGGCTATCCTCCTGCCACTCATTTTTTCATCGCTGGATCGTATTGACGTGATAAGTCAGGCAATGGAACTACGCGGTTTCGGCAAAAACAAAAAACGCACATGGTATTCAGCGCGTCCATTCACCAAAGCCGATGTGATTACGCTGGTTGTTTCGGGGCTACTGTTCATAGGTATCATGTGGTTCGTTTTTAGGGACGGCAACCGTTTCTGGAACCCGTTTGTCTGAACATCGTCAAAATGCGGGATACGTACTCAGAGGGCAGCCTGCCGTCCGCGCTACCATATCTCAATGATGGAATCAATGTGAAAAATCGCTTGTTCCACAGCCCTATACGGTACGGCGCTTACCTCAACATGTTCAAGCGTCCGGTACGATACCATGGCTTCTATGCTATCGCCTTCAATAAAAGGGAACCGTTCTTTTGATTCAATAAAGAATTCGTAATTGACATTCGGTGCGCTCTTTCTTGTTTCCATCAAGTAACACGCCGCCCGGTATATGGCTCCCTCATCAACAAAAATGCGGGAGACCGTGCAATAGACTTTGAAATGAGCACCCGTCTTGTATTCATCACGCCGTAATTTCCGGTAATCAAGTTTGCCATATTCAGCAGCCTCTTGTAAGCGCGCCGCCACATCCGTGTTTTCCTGTAAAAGCGCGATATGCACGGCAATGGAGGTATCATCCGATCCTATATCGTTCAATAAAAGCGCGTTTACCATGTCTTTGTTTCCCGCATAGGCGGCAAAAAACAGGGCGCTGATACCCGCTTCATTTTTGTAATGGACATCGGCGCCGGCGGAGACAAGCAGCTTGACGATTTCCACCTGTCCGGTATTCACTGCGAACATCAGAAGGGAAATACCGTTATTGACCGTGTTCACGTCCGCGCCCGCCTGCAAGAGCGCCCGTACCTCGTTGACGTCTTCCTTCATACATGCTTTGAAAAGCGCCATACCCGTTCCCGCATTGTCAAGACCGCTGGTCAGACCGCCGGCGCGGGTATCGCCGCTCTCTTCAGCGCATAGAGCGGTTATGAGACAAACACAACATACTGCGGACAAAATCCTTCGCATAGTTGAAGTATACACCAGAGTATCCGCTTTTTCAAGGGATTTTGGAAACTTTGGAAGAGTGAGCCACCCATCCCTCTCTTCTGAATCTCCGCATCCGCACGTATACCTCCTCTCCTCCAGCGTGAGTGTGTTCTTGCTCCCACACCGAGGACATATCAGAGTTGAGGCGAATCATCTATCTACTATAACCGTTTGAGACAGGTTCCCTCTATCTCTCATTATTCCGCCCATAATCGAATGTTGTACCCGTCTTCCTTGTCAAGTCTTATTGCGCTCTATGGCTTGCAGGCTATAGCGAATGGTCCGTTGGCTATAGCGAATGAGCCGCTGGCTATAGCCTATACCGGCGTATTTTGAGAATATGGAGGAACGGAATGTCTGTGTTCGTACGTCTTATGTCCCTCTGTTACGTATCTGTATCCTTGCGCCTTATATCCACAAGCCTAAAGCGCGGGCTTTACGGCGACCTTTTGTAAAGCGGCTCCGTTTCCTGCACTTCGCTCATCTTTCCGGTAGACAACCGGATCGGAAGGTCTACGATAGGGGTCAGAGAGTCTCTGATAAGAATCGGATGGTCTGCGATACATATAGGCTAGTGTTAGACTAACACATGGGCTAGTGTTAGACTAACACATGGCTTAGTGTTAGACTAACACCTAGGCTAGTAGAAGGCGTCTCAAAAGCATCTATCTTGTTTCGTCCGGTCTAGCAGCGATATTCTCCAAATTGTTCTCTTTCCCTATTGACACTTTTTACATGATGTAATATAGTTGCCCTACCTATAGCAAGTCGCCATAGTACACTATGAAGGAGGAAATTATGTTGACAGATATTCATGCGTTTCTAGTGTACGGCGCTATAGCCCCCAACCCCCCCCCCCCCCCATTATAACTTAATTTTATTCAGGAATTTACAAGTCTTTGCCATTTCTCAGTCTTTCTTTGCGCCCTCCTTGTTATTGCATATCTATAGGAAAATGTCTAAAAACTGCCGCAGGGGATTCCTGAAAACCAAAAAAGGAGACCTAGCGCCATGGACTCTACTCCGGTACTACTGAACAGTACAAAAAAGCGCATTGAGTA
>JAISMJ010000080.1 GCA_031276815.1 Treponema sp. | reverse complement strand
ACGACGGTTTGACAGCCCGAATAGAAAAATGCGTAGCATTTTTAGGGCTGGCAAACTGTGGGTGTAGTGAGCCGTGGGAATGTTCAGACCGAAGGTCTGCGCGTAGCGGAATGACCTAGGCGAACGGAACCCCGAGCCGACTACTGGCGGCGAAGTGTAACAGTACTGTTATGCGAAGCGAGGGGAGATTACGATAGTTTTTTTGCGATCAAACCACAATACGGTGAGTATAATCTACAACACGGCAATCGTTTTAATATTCTGCCCATTATACTAAAGCATTTTGTAATTATTATTTGCAATATATTTCTTTGATTGTTTTCGAACCAGAAATTAAATTTTCCAAAATATCCTACATAAATAATTTCATAGTTACCTTCCAAAATAGTTACCCATTTTTTGGGATTCATTGATTTAACAACGTGCCGTTTATAATTATCATAATCTACCAAAATATGAAATATTTTTTGAAAGAAGCCAGCAAAATTTGGCGTTTCAATTATTAAATATCCATAATTTTTAAGTAATCTTGTATGTTTCAATATAATTTCTGGCCAATTTTCAAAATGCTCAATAAACCCAAATGAACAAACTATGTTGAAACTATCTTCAGTATTTAACCCCCCATAAAATTTTCTTTTGTAATATTTTATAATTCCAATTATTTTGTTTCATCCATATTTTTAATTCATCCGATTCTATCTTTTCAGTTGTATCTATTCCATTTAATTCATACCCCAATTCACCAAAAATTCCCAAATAACGACAAGGATATGCACCGACCTCAATACAATTACCCCCCCCCCCCCCACAACGATTGGGGTATATGGCGAACAATTAATTCTCTAATAGGGTCATCTTTAGAAACAACACTCAAAATTTGATTTTCATAGCCTATGTCCCAATGTTTCTGATCAACAATTGAATCATTATTCATACTATCTCCTTTCTCCGGTTATTCTGAATTTGTAGGTTTCGGTCACCTTTCCGGTTAGTCCGCAATAGCCCTCGTTGGAACGAGGGTCTCTGATTGACGAGTCCACGGGGCGGATATTCCGCAGTTCTATCTTGTAAAGACCGGGAAAACGCCAAATCAGCTACGGCATATATCTATACTATTACAAACTATACGGGGGAGGTCTTAATGCCGTTGCCGGCGGGACGGCTGCACGGTAGCGGGAAAAATCCACCATGAGGCGCTTTTCCACTCATGTTCGCGTCCGTCAAGTCTTTTTTGCTTTTTTCAATAAATAACGCGGAGTGTCATTCGGGCGGCGCGTACGCTAGCCGCATTGCATATGAACGCGCCCCGCTATTCTCGTTTTTTGAGCGCTATGCTATACTCCCATACATGTCTCATTCTGAAATTTCCGGCTATATGCTGTACCATAAAAAAAGCGGCGTTACCTCATTCGGAGCGCTGTATGCGGTAAAAAAAGCCCTGTCAACCGGTAAAGCGGGTCATACCGGTACGCTTGACCGGTTCGCTTCCGGCTTGCTGCTCGTACTCACCGGTAGAGCGTTGAAACTCGCCCCTCTTTTCGCGGACTGCGATAAACGCTACGAAGGCGTGATCTCATTCGGCGGGGAAACCGATACGCTTGATCCTGAAGGCGCCGTGATTGCGGACGCGCCGGTTCCCTCTCTTGAGGCGCTTACGGCGGCGCTTCCGCAGTTCCGGGGCGCCATTATGCAGGAACCGCCCGCATATTCGGCTATCCACGTTGGCGGCAAGCGCGCTTCAGCGCGTGTGCGAGGGGGTGAAAGCATTGCGCTGCCCAAGCGCCCCGTCTCAATATACGGCTTGGAACTCGTGTCTTATGAGCCGCCGTTCGCAAAAATCCGCGTGCATTGCTCCAAAGGTACGTACATCCGCTCCCTTGCCCGCGACATTGCCATCGCAGCCGGTTCCCGCGCCCATCTCGCGTCTCTTACCCGCACGCAGATAGCGGACTTCCGGCTAGAAGACGCCGTTAGCGAAGATGCGCTGCGTGCCGCTGATGTTGGAGCGGCTGGCGGCTCGCCGCTCCGTCCGGTAGACAAACGCATGTTTGCGGCGGTGAATCTGCCGTACTGCGCGGTTGACGAACAGACGGCGCGGGCAATGGTACACGGCAAACCCCTCGCGCCGCTTCTTGAGCCGGTTATGCGCGAGGCGCATTGTGCGGATGGAACGCTCGGCGTGTTTAGCGGAGACGAAGAACGGTTCATCGCATTTGTAGAGAAGAAGGGGAACCTCTGGACGTATGGATACGTGTATGCAGACGCTTACCTGGGATGATATGATACGCCGCGGCGCGGAGCATCCCGCTTCCGCTATGACAATCGGCGTGTTTGACGGGGTGCACCGCGGTCATCAAGTGCTGATACGGAAGGTTACGGAGCAGGGCTTCTGCCCTGTTGTTGTTACATTTATGAGAAATCCGAAACAGGCGCTTGCGCCGCATAGCTATGCGGGGAACATCATCAGTTTAGATGAGAAACTCCGCATATTTGAACGCATGGGTATTCAACGGACGATCCTCATTGATTTTTCCGGGGAGTTCAGACATTTGAAAGGGCGCGAGTTTATCGAATCGCTCATTTATAAAGGGAACCTCCGGTTTCTGGTTGTGGGACGCAACTTCCGGTGCGGCTATCGTCTTGATACGGACGCGCAGGCTGTACAACACATCACCGCGGAGCATGGCGTAGGAAGTGAAATCGTGGAGCCGCTCATGTCCGGCGGAGAGCGGATAAGCTCAAGCGGCATACGGGCGGCGCTGCGCGAGGGAGACTATGCAAAGGCGGCGGCGTTCTTGGGGAGGGACATTGCCAATCCGCATCATCCTGATTAGGTGAGCCGTATACATCATCAAGCCGCAGGCTCGCCTCTTGCAACGTGAAGCAAGGCGCGGCATAGCGCAATACGTCCGGTTTTTTATAACGATGATCCCTTCCTTACTTTCTGTAATCCGGCGGGTTACGTCCCTATCCGCTGGTTTTTCTTTTATGTTCATGGTACAATGCTTTTCATTATGGCTTCATCTTTTTTTACGGACATGCGTAACCCCCATTACAATCTTATCGAGAATATAGATATTTGGCATAAGGGGAAGGTAGTCGTTATGAGTGATTTTCACATGGGCGCCGGAGCGCGGGACGATCTTATCTATAATGGCAAATTCCTTGCCGATATTCTTGAGCGGTATTATTTCAAGAACAACTGGACCTTGGCGCTGAACGGAGACATTGAAGAGTTGCAGCGGTATTCTCTCGTCAATATCCGCGCACAGTGGCCTAACCTGTATCGTGTATTCAACCTGTTTCATGACGAATATCGTCTGTACAAAACCCTTGGAAACCACGATGAAAGCCTCCTGTTTGAAAAAGATTATCCCTACCCTCTTTATAATGCGATCAAGATCGATACTGGTTTTATACCCATATACATATATCACGGGCATCAGTCTTCAAAAATGTACACCCATTACAACGATCTCCTGCAATTAAGCATACGCTACTTGCTCAAACCCCTGGGTATCCGCAATGTATCGGGACGAAGCCCGCGCCGAAGGTTTTATGTGGAAAAACAGGCGTACGATTTCTCCCTGAAATATAACTGCATTTCAATTATAGGACACACGCATAGGGTGCTTTTTGAATCGCTCGGCAGGTTTGAGTACATCAAGTATGAGATTGAAAGGTTGTGTAGGGATTATCCTTCCGCAGCCAAAACCGAGCGCGAGCATATCGCCTCTGAAGTCGCGAACCTGCGGGTTGAAATGGGCAAGTTGAAACGCTCGGAACGGCGCGGCATCCTTCGGGATAGTCTCTACGGCGATGAAGTGCCGGTACCGTGCATCTTTAATTCAGGCTGCGCTATTGGGAAGCACGGGGTCTACGCCATAGAGCTGGATTGTGAAACTATCTCGCTGGCGTATTGGTTCATTGAAGGAAAACAGATGAAATTCATAAACCGGGGCTGGTATAAAGTTGAGCCGTTTGAGGATACGCAGTACCGGCGTTCCGTCCTGAACAGCGATAGGCTTGATTATGTAAACGCAAAGATAGCGCTGCTGGGAACGCAAGAAAAACACCATTAGGCGCTTGCTCCCACGGTCTGCCTCCCGCGATATTGCATGGTGTTTCTAATGCTTCGCCTTGCACGGAACAGGGGGCGCGATTGCCAAACATACTGCCGGTATGCTATAATAACCGCTATGACAACGGCAGCCGCAGCCAACACCGGCTTCAAGAACAGCGTCTTTACTCTTCTCTTCAGCGCCCCCGACGTACTCCGCTCCCTCTACTCCGCTCTTTCCGGACGCCCCCTCCCCTCCGCTATCCCGCTCTCTATCAACACCCTCGAAGACGCCCTCTTTATGGGCAGACTCAACGATCTATCCTTTGAGATAGACGGCAAACTTATCGTGCTTATTGAGCAT